>JAUNOG010000019.1 GCA_030531185.1 Ruminococcus sp. | reverse complement strand
CAATTTATTCTCCCTGAGACACCATATTTATCCCTGCAAATTCCGATTTACCGCATTAACCTCGCTTAACTCTTCCACATTAATTATAATACCTCGCGGCAGAAATGTCAACAAAAATTCATAAAAATCAGTCCGAATAATATTTTAATTGACGAATGCTAAAAAATATGCTATAATTAATAAGGCATACACATTTTATGCGATGTTTCATAACAAAAAGGACTGATTACATTGACGGAAAACACCATACACAATGAGATTTTTATGAATTCCGAGCTGCTTGACAGACTTCCCGCAGGCATATGCGTGTTCAGCTACGACGGACAAACTTACGATTGCCTGCACTGCAACGCTCATTTCTTCACGGTCTTTACGGGACTGCCTTATCCTTCGTCGGAAAAAGGAAAATTCACTCCCTACGACTATGTATACGAGAGCGACAGGGAGGGGTATGTCAAAGCCCTTGAAAAAGCCTATGCCGAAGGCGGAGAATACGAAGAAAACGTCCGCATAATGACAGACGACGGAGTGTATAAATGGTTCAGCGTTAAAGGCTCCGTAACGGGCGAGGGAAAGATCAGGGTCTTTTATACCGTCTATACCGATATCGATAATCTGGTAAATGTCCGCCAACAGCTTGAACTGTCCGAAAAGGCTAAGAATATCGTAATAGAAAATGAAAATATAACCATTTGGAAATATGACCCCGTCCTTAAACAGAATACGGTCATTTCGGGCGACGATCGTATGTGGGATTACCCCACGCTCTCGGACATTCCCGAAAGTCTTATCAAAAACGGCGTTGTGGACGGGAAGTATGCGGAGCTTTTCAGTCGGCTCTATGAAAGCGCTGCCCGGGGCGAAAAAGTCTCGGAGCGTATTTATCTTTACGACAGAAAAGAAAAAAGCTTCCGCTGGAAACAGCTATCGTTTATGCCCGTCTTTGCCGACAACGGCTCAGTTTCTTACGCCATAGGCTGCGCTACGGATATTCAAGAGCTTGTGGAGGAGGAAAACCGTTTCAACGAAAGAATATGCTCCGTATCAGCAGTCAACAAAGACGCTATAGGAGTATTTAGATTTAACCTTACACAAAACATCTGCTTCGGAGGTTATTCAAAATTCAAAAAGGTTATGAAAATGCAGGAAGCGGGTACTGTGGACGGGTTTTACGATTACGGCTATACTCAGATACCTACAGAGGAAGAAAGAAACGAGTTCAGAAAGGATTTCAGCCGCGAGGCTCTCCTCAAAGCCTTTGAAAGCGGCAGGCGCACGGTTGAATGCGAGCACCGTTCCTACAACGAAAAGGGACAGATATGCTGGATAAACACCGTTGTAGAGCTTGCCAGAAATCCCGCCACGGGAGATATAGAGGGCGTGACCTATTCGGTAAACATCACAAAGCCCAAAACTCTGGAGGCTCTTATTACAAAGGTTATCGACATCGATTACGATATGGTGTGTATTTTCAGCGCAGAGAACGGCAGTATGATAAGCATACACGAAAGCAGCGAGTATTCCTTGGCGTGCAATAATTCCGACAGCGATAATTTTATAGAAATGACAAACAACTATGTGGACTATCTGCGAGAAAATATCATTGGCGACGACGCGGAAGATATACTGTCCTCCATTACGGTCGGACCTATCAAAAAGGAGCTTGAGAAAAAGCCTGTTTACCACGTCTCATTTTCCGTCAAGGATTTCGACGGAAATGAAACAAGAAAGTATCTTACATACTCCTATCTTGACGGCACGAAACGCGAGATATGCTGTATCCAGCACGACATTACCGACGTTTATCTGGAACAGAAAGCGCACAGCGAAAAGCTTGCCGCCGCTTTAGAGGACGCAAAACGGGCAAATGCGGCAAAGAGCGAATTTATGTCCCGTATGAGCCACGAAATAAGAACTCCTATGAATGCCATTATAGGTATGTCCGACTTCGGAAGAGAAGAGACCTCAGATCAGGGTTCGGAGGATTATTTCAGAAAAATAAAGACCTCCGCCTCATATCTGCTGGGAATTCTTAACGATATTCTCGATATGTCCAAGATAGAAAACGAAAAGATCACACTCTATCCCGAGCCGTACAGCTTAGAGGCTTTTGCGGATAACATAAACACGGTCATCACGCCGCTTATGCAGCAGAAGGATATAGATTTCCGTTTTGAACTGCACGACATTTATGCGGGAGAGCTGATCTTTGACAAACTGAGACTAAACCAGATATTTATTAATCTGCTGTCAAACGCCGCTAAATTCACTCCCGAAAAGGGCAGAGTGGATTTCACCGTCTCCCAGATGAACGGTTCTCAGGGAAAGGTAAAAACGATTTTTACCGTTAAGGATAACGGAATAGGTATGAGCGAGGAATTTCTGGAGCATATCTTCGAGCCGTTTACTCAGGAGCGAAACGTAAGCACAGCGGCGATACAGGGCACAGGTCTGGGACTTCCCATAGCCAAAAATCTTGTGGAGCTTATGGGCGGAACAATAGAAGTAAAAAGCAAGCTGGGCGAGGGTACTGAGATAACCGCAGAAATAGACGCCGAGGCATCAGCCGCGGTGCAGGAGGAAAAGATCTCCGTCACTGCGGGATATGACTTTACGGGAAAAAGAGCGTTGATAGTCGAGGATCACGCCATAAACCGCATTCTTGCCGAAAAGGTACTGAAAAAAGCGGGCTTTGAAACAGAAACGGCGGCGAACGGATTTGAGGCTCTGAAGAAATATATGAACTCCGGCACAGGGTATTTCGACGTTATCCTTATGGACATAAGAATGCCCGTAATGGACGGCTTTGAGGCAACCGAAAAAATCAGAGCGCTTAACAGAACGGACGCAAAAAGCATACCCATACTTGCAATGAGCGCAAACGCATATCCCGAAGATATAGAAAAATCTGCGGCGGCAGGAATGAACGGACACATAGCAAAGCCCGTAATACCCGCATTGCTGTACGGTCAAATAGATAAAGCAATAAATCCGAACAAATAAGATATCAGAGGTAAGAACAGTCAAACGGACGGATAACCCTCCTGTCTCTTAATTCCGAAATTCTAATATGTGAAAAAGTTCGTATTTTAATCCATTAACAAAAAATTCACAAATAAATTTTACAGCGTAATCGTTTTACTCCTTGCATTATTTTGCTTTTGTTGCTATAATGATATTCAGTATTAAAAAATATCAATATGTTCAAATTTTAATACGCAGATTAATATTACAAGGGAGCTGATTGTCATAAGTATCTCATACAACGAAAAATCGTGTACCTTCAAGCTGAGAGCCAAGGACACGGACTATATGATCAAAGTAGCCGAGGAGGGCTACCTCACTCACATCTATTACGGAAAAAAGGTCTGCGACGAGGACCTTACCTATCTGCTGCGTTTCGACGAAAGTCCTTATACCCCCGCTACCAACGACAGAGACAGAGCGTCGTTTATGGACACCCTTCCGCTGGAGTACCCGTGCTTTGGTCTGGGCGATTACAGAGAGCCTGCGCTGATGATAATGGACGCAAACGGTATGTCCACCTGCGATCTGAGATATGTTTCACATAAAATTTATAAGGGCAAGCCCGCTCTGGAGGGTCTCCCCGCTACGTTTGCAACAGAAAAAAGCGGCTGCGAGACACTTGAGATCACTATGAGGGACGAGCCTGCAAAGCTGGAGGCTACTCTCATTTACACCGCTTTTGATAATCTCGACGTTATCACGCGTTCGGTAAACTTCAGAAACTACGGTGAACAGCCGCTTAAACTTACAAGAGTTATGTCCGGCTGCGTGGACTTCGATACTCACGAATTCGATATGATAACTCTTAACGGTTCTTGGGCGAGAGAAAGAGCGATCGAGCGCTGCCGTCTGCACCACGCTAAACAGATCGTTGACTCCTGCAAGGGCGAGTCCTCTCATCAGAACAATCCTTTTGTCGCGCTCTGCGAGCATAAGGCGGACGAGGACAGCGGAGAGGTTTTCGGTTTCAATCTGGTTTATTCGGGCAACTTCTACGCCTGCGCCGAGGTCACTCAGCATAAGAAAACACGCTTTATTATGGGTATAAATCACCTTGATTTCGAGTGGCTGCTGGAAAAGGACGAAGTATTTACCGCTCCCGAGGTCGTTATGGTACATTCCGACGAGGGACTTGGCAAAATGTCGAGAACCTTCCACGACCTTTACAGAGAAAACCTTATAAGAGGCGAATACAAGGACAAGAGACGTCCCATACTGATAAACAACTGGGAGGCTACCTACTTCAATTTCAATACCGACAAGCTTATCGACATTGCCAAAGAGGCTTCAAAGCTTGGTATCGAAATGCTGGTTATGGACGACGGCTGGTTCGGTCACAGAGACTCCGACAACTCGTCTCTGGGCGACTGGTTCGTATACGAAAAGAAGATAAACGGCGGACTTAAACATCTTGTGGACGAGGTAAACAAGCTTGGTATGAAGTTCGGTATCTGGTTCGAGCCTGAAATGATCTCCCCCGATTCGGAGCTTTACAAAGCGCACCCCGACTGGGCGATACAGATAAAGGGCAGACCTCTCACGCTTTGCAGAGAGCAGTATGTTCTCGATTACTCTCAGAAAGAGGTAAGAGATTACGTTTACGGTATGATGAAAAACATTCTTGACTCCGCAAATATCGAGTATATCAAGTGGGATATGAACAGACAGCTTACCGAGGTAGGTTCAAACTTCCTGCCAAAGGAAAGACAGAGAGAGCTGTGGCACAGATATGTACTGGGCGTTTACGACGTTATGAACAGGCTTACTACAGATTATCCTCATATACTCCTTGAAAACTGCTCGGGCGGCGGAGCAAGATTTGACCCCGGTATGCTTTACTATTCTCCGCAGATATGGTGCTCCGATGATACGGACGCTATCGAGAGACTTAAAATACAGCACGGTACTTCAATGTGCTATCCCTGCTCGGCTATGGGCGCGCACGTTTCAGACTGCCCTAACCATACGGTAGGAAGAAATACTCCGTTCAAGACAAGAGGGCACGTTGCAATGGTAGGCACCTTCGGCTATGAGCTGGACGTTACCAGGATACCGCAGGAGGACAGAGACGCTATCCCCGGACAGATAGAGGAATTCCAAAAATACAACAAGCTTGTGAGAACGGGCGACCATTACAGAATAGGCAATATGTTCGAGGACAACACATGGGACGCTTGGATGTTCGTGGCAAAGGACAAATCCGAGGCTCTCTTTGAGTTCGTTCAGGTAATGGCAAGACCAAACGAGCGTTCAAGAAGAATTAAGCTCAAGGGTCTTGAGCCGGAGGCTTACTACTATGAGGAAAGCAATCCCGACGAGCTTATCTCAGGCTCCGCGCTGATGAACGCAGGCATCAATATTGCGAAGATCTGGAACGGCGACGGACTTTACGGCGATTACGCATCGAAAATCCTGCACTATATAAAGAAGTAAAAATTATGCAGGGAGGAGTGCGGCGTCTCCCTGCATTTTGTTAAAACCCGAATTGAAAGGAATGATCTATATGTACAGTCCTTATATAGCAGACGATAAAAGATACGAAAAAATGGTTTACAGAAAATGCGGAAACAGCGGACTTAAACTGCCTGTAATATCCTTTGGTATGTGGCAGAACTGCGGATACGGTTCTGTTTTTGAGAACGTTGAAAAAATGTGCAGAACAGCTTTTGACAACGGAATAACCTACTTTGACCTTGCAAACAATTACGGCAATCCCTATAACGGTTCTGCGGAGGAAAACTTCGGCAGAGTGCTTGAAAGAGGTCTGGGAAGATACCGAGACCAGCTTGTAATAGCCACAAAAGCGGGCTACGATATGTGGGAGGGTCCCTACGGCGACAGAAACGGCTCCCGCAAATATCTCACGGCAAGCCTTGACCAGTCCCTTAAACGAATGGGACTTGACTACGTGGATATTTTCTATCATCACGTCTTTGACCCGAATACTCCCCTTGAGGAAACCGCTCTTGCGCTGGACAACGCCGTTAGGCGGGGCAAGGCGCTGTATGTGGGCATTTCCAACTACAACAGAGAGCAGACTGCGGAAATAACCGAAATTTTCAGGGAACTGAAAACTCCGTTCATTGTAAATCAGCCCTCCTATTCAATGCTCAACCGCTGGATAGAGGACGATAAGCTTGACGAATATGCCAAAAACAACGGAATAGGACTTGCCGTATTTTCTCCGCTAAATCAGGGACTTCTTACAGACAGATATTTGAAAGGTGTTCCCGCGGACTCCAGAATAGGCAAGGGCAATACGTGGATAGGCGATATGCTCACCGAAGAGCTTGTTTCAAAGCTCAATAAGCTTAACGGCATTGCGGCAAAGCGAGAACAAAGCCTGTCGGAAATGGCGTTATCGTGGGTACTTCATAACGAAGCTGTCACCACGGTAATAATGGGAGCAAGCAAGACCGAGCAGATACTCACAAACGTAAAAACAGCGCAAAAGCTTGACTTTTCAAAAGAAGAAACAGCAGCGATCGAGGATATCCTAAAGAACTGAACGAATGATAAACACAAAAAACCGCTCTCCGTTACGGAAAGCGGTTTTGTTATACAAAGTACAAGTAATCAAATCAGAATTACTTGAGCTCAACAGTTGCGCCTGCAGCCTCGAGCTTAGCCTTGATCTCCTCAGCCTCAGCCTTAGGAGCAGCCTCCTTGATAGCCTTAGGAGCTTCCTCAACGAGAGCCTTAGCCTCTTTAAGTCCGAGACCTGTGATCTCCTTAACAGCCTTGATAACGCCCATCTTAGCGTCGCCGAATGAAGTAAGAACTACGTCGAACTCAGTCTTTTCTGCCTCAGCAGCAGCGCCTGCGCCTGCAGCAGGAGCAGCAGCAACAGCAGCTGTTACGCCGAATTCTTCCTGAATTGCCTCTACGAGTTCTGAAAGCTCGAGAACTGAGAGAGTCTTGATATCTTCTACAAATTTCATAATCTTTTCTGAAGCCATGATAATTATTCTCCTTTTAATTAATTAAATTTCGGTATAACCGATAAATTCTGCGGACTTCCTAAGCCGTTCATCGGCATTGCCGTCCGCCGGCATTTTTAACGACCTATGCCGCAATTAAGCAGCGTCGTTGTTCTTGTCCACAACAGCCTGCAATGTAGCTGCAAGCTTCTGCATAGGACCCTGGAGCGAACCAACCAGCATTGCGAGAAGCACTTCTCTCGAAGGGATCTTTGAAAGCGCGTTAACGCCTGCCTCGTCGTAGATCTCTTCGCCGATATAACCTGCCTTGAGAGCAAACTTCTTGTTCTCAGTACCCTCGGCAAACTTTCCGAGAATTCTTGCAGGAGCTGTCTGGTCGTCGTTGGAAATTGCAATAGCGGTAGTACCCTCGAGTACGTTTGTAATATCGCCGAGACCTGCGTTCTTGAATGCAAATCTGAGAAGCGTGTTCTTTTCTACAAAGTAGCTAACGCCTGCCTCTCTCATTTCCTTTCTGAGCTTTGTATCCTCCTCTACTGTGATACCCTCGTAGTTAACGAGAACGCCCGCAGCAGAATTCTTGATGAGGTCTGTAAGCTCAGCAACTCTTGCCTGTTTAGCAAGCAAAACCTTTTCACTTGGCATTTCTGATTTCACCTCTTTGTATAATTTTACAAAGCGTATACTAAAAAGAAAATCCCTTTTATCACATAAAGACAAAAGAGACACAAAGCCGTTATAAAACTTTGCTATTCCTTCCTCGGCGGGACTTACGCGATACCGCTGCCTGCTGTCTTTAGATACGAATGCTTATATATTATAACAAACCCCCGACGTTATGTCAAGGGTTTGCATAAATTCTTCTGTAAATTTTTTGTGAACTACTCTTCGGGAGCTTCTGTGACACCGGACTGCTCTTCCTCAACGTTTTCACCGTCAAATTCCATTGTTATGTCTTTTCTGTAGTATTCTCCGTCGCTCAGATCAAGCTCGTCACTTTCATATTGGACTAATGTTCCTTCTCCCTCGCCTTCCTCAACGGCAACTGCCATTGAAGTATCATCGTCCACATCAAAACGGTAAACGCTGTATTCATTACCGCTTTCGTCGACGCCGCTGTCAACAAGATATGCGTCGGCCTCAACTTCCTCGCCGTTAATGAACATTTTTACCTTTGACACAGTATTTTCCACTGCGTCTGCGATAGCTCCGTCTGTTGCCGCGTTAACCGAGATCATAGAAACTGCCGCCGTTGCCACTGCCGCCGCCACGATCAAAAGCGGCTTAATTCTTTTCTTTGTCATAGTGATATGTCCTTTCTCGTTTTCAAGTTTGTTTTGAACGGAAAGGCTTATGCTGTCAATGCTGAAATCATCTTCGTCCGCCATATTGCGGGGAACAAACCTTTCATTCCAATTAAGATCTTTCATTAGTGTAACCCCTTTCCGCCAGATATTTTCTAAGCTTTTCTCTCGTCCTGCAAAGCTTGGTCTTGCAGGCGCTTTCGGAAATTTCAAGCATTTCGCTTATTTCCCTGAGCTTTTCTCCGTAATAGTAAAATCTTACGAATATTTCCTGTTCGGTATCCGAAAGACCGCCCAGACATTCGGTGATGAGATTAAGCTGCTGGGAGACCTCGTAGCTGTCCTGAATGCTGTCCGAGGAAACTATATCCTCAAACAGTTCGTCGGCACAGTAGTCGGTGTGCAGCTCCCTGAGCTTGTTCTTGGCGCAGTTACGGGCGCAGGCGGCAAGATAAGGACTTATCGGACGGTTTTCGTCCAGCTTTTCGGATATCTGCCACAGCCTTATAAAGCAGTCTGCGGCGACCTCCTCCATATCCTCTTTTGACATAGCCTGTCCGATGATATTTCTCACGATCGTGTACACGTAAGGGGAATATTCCTTTATGAGAATATCCAGCGCCTTTTTATCCTTGTTTTTAAGCTTTGAAATCAAACGTTTTTCAGTCAAGCCTAAAACCTCCCGTCTGTCGGCTTTCACTAGTATATACACAGCTTTTCAGGAAAGGTTACAGCCTAAAGAATAATTTTTTCTTTCATTATACCAAGAGCTTTCGGCTTTTTTCAAATCGGAGCCAGCGACGCAAATGTTCAGATTTTGTAAACCCCGTCATTTTATATGGAGCAAAAGAGCAAAAAAAGAGCCGAGCAACGGTGCCCGGCAGAAAATAAAATAAAAAAACTATGTGTAGAACAAAAGAAAGGAGACAACAAAACGGATGTTAAATCAAACAAATATTGTTCAATATCCTTAACATCAATTAAATTATACCCTTTTTTTGCACATAAGTCAAGAAAAAGTTGCAAGTAAAATTCATTTTCCGAACAATTTCGGCAGTCTGCACAAAAACGAATGCACAAAATCACCACTTCGCACACACATTTATTGCTATAACTAAAATCAGCCTAAATTTGTTATTGAAATTAACACATAAAACAACGTTTTTAGTTCAAATTTTAATACTTTAGCCTGCTATGTATCGGTCTATCCGTCCCTGTCCTCAGTTCAGGCGGCAGACCTGTCGGAGCTTTGGAAAGGAAGTCTGTGATTAATTTGCCCTTGCTGAATTCTGAAGTTATCAAAATATCAAAAGCAGAATAATCTCTCCCGAACCTTATTTCGCAAACCCGTGCCTTTAATCAGTCCGAAACAGACTTCCTTTCCAAAACTCCGACAATCAGACGTCGGAAGTTAGCTGTCAGAGATTAGAAACGGCTCAACAGCCGCGCAATAGTTCTAACCACTAACTTCTAACCTCTTACCTCTAATCGGGCAGCAGTTCTCTTTCCTTGAAAAACAAAGAAATGCACCAGATCGCGGACACCGCCACAAGAGTATAAATAATTCTTGACATTACCGCAGCCTGTCCTCCGAAGATAAACGCAACAAGGTCAAAGCTGAAAATACCGATAAGTCCCCAGTTGATGCCGCCTATGATAAGCAGCGCAAGCGCTATTCTGTCCAGCATATTTATCATTCCTTTCTGTGGGGACATCACGCTGCCGTGATGTCCTTGCTGTAAATATTATTGTCCGCTTTGCGAAAAATATACGAAAATTTTCTCCGACTGTAAAAATTTTTTCAGGTTTTCTCTCAAAACAAAAAAATCTTTATTAAAATGTGTAAAAATCAGTTGAAAACACTAGACAAATTTTATTAATTATGTTATAATAAATTGAATATAATCGTTTAAGTAAATCATTACAATTTTACCTATAAATTTTTATTTAAGGAGTTTTAGAAGTGAACAATATCAACAAAATCAGTCTTAATTTCAATTTCAAAGGCGCGAACTGCGTGAAAATGCAGTCGGGCAAGTATACGGCGATAATTGCTCCGACAATGGGCGCGGCTGTGCTTAGACTTCACGACGACGAGAACGGCATCGAGGTTTTCAGATACAGAAAAGATGTATCCGCCGAAACTATCAACGCTCAGCGCGAGGTGTGGGGTCTGCCTACGCTTTATCTTCCCAACCGTTTCGACAGGGGACTTGTAAAAACCTCCGACGGAGAATATCATCTTCCTGTGAACGAAACCAAATTTGACAATCATCTCCACGGCTGGGTACACCTTAGAGAGCACGATGTTGAATGCTATTCAGAGGACGGCGGCAAATGCGTGCTTGTCACAAGCTATACCTTTAACGAAAAAGACGAAATGTACAGGTATTTCCCTGTGGACTTTAAAATTTCATATACATTCACGCTGTCCGGCAAGGGACTTCTTCAGGAGATATATCTCACCGACAACAGCGATAAGGCGCTGCCTGTTTCGATCTGCACGCATACCTGCCTTAACGCTCCTATGTGCGACGGCGGACAGGAAAGCACAATGAGAATGTGCGTACCTATCGGCGAAAAGTGCGGACTTACCGACAGATTTATTTCCGATGAAAAATTCTATCCTCTCACCGACTGGGATATGGAGTACAAAAACGGCACTAAAGTCCCCACGGGCCAGATAATCGAAAACGATATGTACAAGGCGGAAATGAATACATATAAAGGCAAGCCTTTTTACGGCTCCGTTATCGCAGACACGGCAAACGGACACGTTATCTGCAACGAAGTCTCAAAGGAATTCAGGTTCTGGAATATGTGGAACGACGAGGGCGGAAAGGGATATTTCTGTCCCGAGCCTATGACCGCGCTTATCAATGCGCCTAATCTCAGTCTGCCCCGCGAAGTATCGGGCTATACCGAGCTTAAAAAGGGACAGACCTTTAAGTGTTGGCAGAGATTTTTTACGGAATAACGGCTGAATTTTCAGAGAGGGGTAATCTGAATGGGACTTTTTGACGATCCCGTCTTTAAGGAACTGAGAGAAAAACGTCGGGAAAGCAGCAAATGGACTGCGTTTTTCGCATTATTCGCTTTAGTTTGTATGGCGGCTATGGCAGTGACAAGCTACTCGAAAAAGCATTCCGATCTGCTGGGCGGGCGAAAGACCGTGGAGCAGTATCTTCACTCAAACGTCACCGCAATGGTAATTATACTGGCGATATTCATAGCCTTTGTGGTTGCGGTCTTTAAAACGTGGAAGGGCGTTAAAGGTTCTATCTACCAGTTTATGATGACGATCTTCACCGCTTTTATAATCGCCTTCACGGGTATCGGAAAATTCCTTGCAATACATAACATAACCGACGATCTGAACAACGTGAGGGATATTACCGCAGAGGAATACGTCCTCTGCCGGACAGACGGCAGTAATTTTTATCTGGGCTTTGAGGACAAGGGAGAATGCATACTTCTGTTAATTCCCGAAAAGAAATACAATGAACTTAAACAGGGTACGGTATCGGACGTCCATACCGAAAACGAGGTTTACCGTTTAGTGGTGGACTCCACATACGGCGGCTATAAGGACGCAGAGCTGTACTGCACGCCCGTAAGCGTTAAGTATTACTTCAATTCGGTCATTTACGAGGACTGCGAAATATAATGCATTCTTTTAATATTTATGTTGTTGCTTCAAATCCAAAATTCCCGAGGTATACTAAAAGAAATAGTTAAAGAGAACTATGCGTAGTTTGAAGTTGACAGGGCTATACGGTCACAATTCAGGACGGCGAATACACCGGACAGTACCCCCAAGAGCAAACTCATAATTAACGGAAATTAATTAAGCAATTAATTTTATATAAACCAAAATCACAGGAAAGGTGGAAAATTTGATGAAATTCGGATTTTTCGACGACGTAAACAAGGAATACGTCATCACAAACCCCAGAACCCCTTACCCATGGATAAACTATCTGGGCACTCAGGAGTTCTTCTCCCTTATCTCCAACACTGCGGGAGGCTACCACTTCTACAAGGACGCAAGACTGAGAAGAATTACCCGTTACCGCTACAACAACGTCCCCGTTGATATGGGCGGAAGATACTTCTACATCAACGATAACGGCGACATCTGGTCCCCGGGCTGGAGTCCTGTAAAGAAAGACCTTGACAGCTATTCCTGCCGCCACGGTATGGGCTATACCGTTATCAAGGGCGAGAGAAACGGCGTTGAGGCTGAGGTGACATTCTTCGTTCCTCAGAACTACAACGGAGAGGTTCAGAAGGTCGTTCTCAAGAACACGTCCTCCGAAAAGAAGAACTTCAAGCTGTTTTCCTTCATCGAATGGTGTCTTTGGAACGCTCAGGACGACTCCACAAACTTCCAGAGAAACTTCAACACAGGCGAGGTCGAGATCGAAGGCTCTACCCTCTATCATAAGACAGAGTACAAGGAGAGACGCGACCACTTCGCATTCTATACCGTAAACGCTGATATCTGCGGCTTTGACACCGACAGAGAAAGCTTTATGGGACTTTACAACGGCTTTGAAAATCCTCAGACAGTCGTTGCGGGACAGCCAAGCAACTCCGTAGCGGACGGCTGGTCTCCTATCGCTTCCCACTGCCTTGACATTACTCTTGACGCAGGCGAGGAAAAGACCCTTGTATTCGTTCTCGGTTATGTTGAAAACGGCGCAGACAAGTGGAACGCCGACGGTTCTATGAACAAGTCCAAGGCTTACGAAATGATCGAGGCTATGAATACTGCCGAAAAGGCGGACAAGGCTCTTGCCGAGCTGAAAGAAACATGGAACGCTCTGCTTTCGCAGTACCACGTTGAAACGGCCGACGACAAGCTCAACAGAATGGTAAATATCTGGAACCAGTATCAGTGTATGGTAACATTCAATATGTCCCGTTCTGCGTCTTATTTCGAGAGCGGTATCGGCAGAGGTATGGGCTTCAGAGACTCCAATCAGGATCTGCTGGGCTTTGTACACCAGATACCCGAAAGAGCAAGAGAGAGAATTCTCGACCTTGCGGCTACTCAGCTTGAGGACGGCGGCTGTTATCACCAGTATCAGCCTCTTACAAAAAAAGGCAACGACGAGATCGGCGGAGACTTCTCCGACGACCCGCTGTGGATGATACTTTCAACCGCGCAGTACATAAAGGAAACAGGCGACTACTCAATTCTCGACGAAATGGTTCCTTACGACAACGACGAAAGCAAGGCTCAGACAATGATGCACCACTTAAAGCAGTCATTCTGGCACGTTGCCAAGTTCGTAGGTCCTCACGGTCTGCCTCTTGCTATGAGAGCCGACTGGAACGACTGTCTCAATCTGAGCTGTCACTCCGACACTCCGGGCGAAAGCTTCCAGACATATACTTCGCCTAAGTACGGCGAAGAAAAGTTCAGCCGTGTGGCGGAGTCCGTAATGGTTGCGGCTATGATGGCTTACATCGGACCCGAATACGTTGCTCTGTGCAAATACAAGGGACTTGACGACGAGGCGGCAAAGGCTGACGAGGCTATCAAGACAATGAACAAAAACACAATGGAATACGGCTGGGACGGCGAATGGTTCCTCAGAGCTTACGACGATTTCGGCAACAAGGTAGGCTCTCACGAGTGCGAGGAGGGCAAGATATTTATTGAACCTCAGGGATTTGCTGTAATGGGCGGTCTCGGCAAGGAGTCGGGCAAGGATATCCTTACGTTGAACAGCGTTAAGAAGTACCTTGACTCCAAGTACGGTCTTGTACTGAACAATCCCGCATTCACAAAGTATTATAAGGAATACGGCGAGATCTCCACATATCCCGCAGGATATAAGGAGAACGCAGGTATCTTCTGCCACAACAACGCATGGATAATCTGCGCAGAGGCGGCGATCGGCAGAGGAGATCAGGCATTTGAGTACTATTCAAAGATCGCTCCCGCATATCTCGAGGACATTTCGGACCTCCACAGAACAGAGCCTTACGTTTACGCTCAGATGATCGCAGGCAAGGACGCAGGCAGACACGGCGAGGCTAAGAACTCATGGCTTACAGGTACGGCGGCTTGGAACTTCGTAGCGATATCGCAGTTCATTCTGGGCTGTATCCCCGCATACGACGGACTTATGATAGACCCGTCTATCCCTGCTGAGTGGGACGGCTTCAAGCTCACAAGAAAATTCCGTAACAACACATACAACATCATAGTGAAGAACCCCGATCACGTTTCAAAGGGAATAAAGTCCGTTACTGTTGACGGCGTTAAGATCAACGGCAACGTTCTTCCCGTATTTGATAAGGGTACGGCTCACGAGGTCGAGGTTGTAATGGGATAATCACATTGCATACAATATAACAAAAACAGGGACGATTAAATGCGTCCCTGTTTTTATTTTAATACCTGTTAATATAAATCCGAATAATAATTTCTTATTTTATCTGAGAAATCCAGCACGTTCAGTTTTTCTTCGGGAATTAAATAATACTTTCCGTTAACGCAAATATTTGCATCATCGGGATATTGACTGTCGCATATCACGACCTCGCTGTTATTTACTTTAAAGCTGAGCTTTGGGTATATTCCTCCGCCGGCTGCGTGGGCATTGCTTATATCCACAGGTTCATAACCTGCATTCACAAAGTCATTATACCATTCCAAATAATCTTCCTTGGCGCCGTAGTAATTGACATATCCTACATAGTTGTAATTATAATCCGTGCAGGTTATTTTAAATTCTCCTATATAATTATCAAATAAACCAAGTATCGATACGTCGGGCAAAGAGTAATATTCATCATTTATTTCAATATTAGCTCCGTCATAGACAGGAATATTCATAGAAACCTTATCTCCGTTTCGCGCGGTAAAATACAGTGTTACAGGATTTCCGTTGCTCCAATCGTTGATATGGTTGAGCTCAACAGGTTCATAACCCGCATTAATGAACTTATCATACCAATCAAGTATCTGCTCTTTTTGCTCCTCGTCGGTAATATAGCTTACATCCGCATCAAAATCGGGGTTGTAGTTATCCTTAACTGCCTTGAAATCTTCTGTTTCGTTAACCTCGGAATTTTCAACAGCTGTTACAGTCGTTGTAACAGTCTGTCCGTCCTGCGGAACAGAACTATTGTCATCAACAGTTTGCTTTATTCCGAAATTAGAATATTCATTGCCGAATACGTTTGCAGTATAAACGCCTCGCCCTTTAAAATCGTCTCCCATATTAGTCCATTGCGCGCAGATGTCCCCCGTAGTCTCGTCGAATACAAACTGCCCGTCTGTGGGGATTATACTTCCCGAAATCGCATCGGTGTATATTTCTTTCATTCCGTCAGACTCATAGACCGTTATCAATGTGTCTGTGATTAATCCGTCGTCATCTGCGATCCAGGATATAGCTATAATGTATTTTCCCGATTGAGACATATTTATCTGCGACGGAGTATTGCCGAAGATTTCGTCACCGAAAGTATATTCGCAGTATTCTCCGCCGATAGGATTGTCGCTGTCCTTCATATCCGCCGTTTTGGGTTTACTCTCTGCTTGATATACGTTGTACTCGGCGGACAATGATGAAAATACATAAAGCATATTATTGCGCTCGAATACCTTTATATCCTCATATGGCATATAAAGCTTTGAATAGCCTCCTTCAGTTATGGTGCACAGCTTATAAACATTTTCCATATCATCGGTCTCGTCTTCCCGCCAATTTGGACCGATAAAATACAGTGCGCTGCCGTCGTCGCTTGCAAAAAGCATATCTATGTCGTTGGCCGACGTTTTTTCAATAACATTTTGTGTGTAAACAGGCTCTGTGTCTCCGTCGTTTGTAAACTTGTAAAAACTAACAAAACCGTCGCCCGAGGTTTTTACATAAAGCGCCGAACCGTCGGGAGCGCAGGTCGTAGCGTCAATTAACTCTCCCGTTTCTTTTGTTTTAAAGCTGAACTTGTTTACCAAAGTCAAATCAAAATCGTAGAATTCCGCATAGGTATTGTTTACTCCCAATTCCGATTTAATAAGCATATCCTCCAGCGAAAAACCGTTCTCATATACATACACGTTGCACAGCAACGACTCCATAACCTTTTCAATAGAATTAGTTTCCCCGTTATAAATAATATAATAATAGTTGGACACTCTGTCATTAAATCTGAAAGAAGCGTCCTGTTTTACCAGAAACTTTCCGTTGGACAGTCTCCATATTTCGGATATATCACCGAATTTGTCATACACCGTATAGCCGTTTTCGTCAAAATACCCGTCAAACTCCACAGATTTCACATTATCCGTGACGCTGTTCTCCGTATCGTTCTCTGCGACGCTGCTTGCAGAGGGATTTTCAATATCGGACAGATCTCCGCTTTTAAGCAGATACGCTCCGCCGCCCAAGCAGAGGACAACAGCAGCCGCTGCCGCCGCGATACGTCCCCTTGGAGCAACTCTCGCCTTGCCGTTCGTAGTTGTCTCCTTAGCAATAGTTTTTTCATTATTTTCCGCATTTGCCGTTGTTATAATGCTTTCCCTTTTCTCTGTTTTCATAGTATCACCCGTCAAGCCTTTCAGAATTTGCGCTTTGACGTTTTCATCAGCATAAATTTTACTGAATTCATCACGGATAATATTTCTTAACTTATTATCTGTCATTGCGCTCACTCTCCTAAAGTTTTCTGTAATTTCTTTCTTGCTCTGTGAAGATATGAATACACCGTATTTTCCCTGCACTTCATTATTTCAGCTATCTGCGCGGCGGTCAAGTCCTCGTAATAGCATAAATATACTGCCATTTTCTCTTTATCAGGCAGTCTCATAACGGCGTCGAGGACTTCCCCGTACTGAAAGCCTGCCGACTGCTCCTGCACGGTATGTAAGCTGATATTTTTCCGTCTTGCCAGTCTCAGGACGCTTTTGCAGGTGTTTTTCGCCGCAACGATAAGCCACGCTTTTCGGTGCTCCTCGCTCTCAAAGTCCGTATCGGTCTGAATATATTTCATAAAAACGGACTGTACTGCGTCCTCGGTGTCCGCCTTATTTCCGTTAAAGTACATAAAGCATATACGGTAGACCATATCGAAATATCGTGAATAAACAGCGGAGAAATCCGATGAAACATTCTCACTGTCCTGAATTAACATAAAACCACCCCTTTTCAGAGCAAACCGCAAGGGGAACGGCGGCTCTAATCGGTTTTCACTAATAATACGTTTGAGAAAGGGAAATCCTTGCGGAGAAAAATAAAAAATTTTTGCTGTAAGCTACGTTATGTCATTCGGACAGATCAAGCTTACAGGAAAAGCTTTAACACTATTTCATCATCGTTCATATCGCCGTTTTCTTTAAATCCGAATTTGTGATAAAGACCCAAAGCCGCCGTGTTTTCGGGTTTTGTGGACAAGGTGATCTGATCTGCGCCGTTATTTCTGAAATATTCGATTATTTCGTTCAAAGCTGCACTTCCGAAACCTTTTCCCTGCTCGGAGGAATTTATCATAAATCTCCAGAGCCAGTACCTGTCGTTATGATCTTCATTATTTTCATCAAAGGCAAACATAGCAAAGCCTACCGCTCTGCCGTCGGCATAAACGCAAATGCTCTCGCTACGTCCGGATTTTCCTCAGCGTCGCGTAAAGAATCCTCAACTGAGCTGATGTATTTTGTATGCTGCTCTGAAACTTTTATCGCCATACATTCCGCCCTGTTGCTCCCGTCTATTTTTCGCAGCTCTATTTTCATAATTGACCTCCATAAAATACAAAAGGACGGAATTTCTTCCGTCCCGAATTTGCATATACTCTCCGAAATCAGTTACCGTACTTAGCTGTACTTACCTTAATTCCGGGGCCCATTGTTGAAGCTACAACAATGCTCTTAAGATACTGTCCCTTTGCAGCGGCAGGCTTAGCCTTTACAACTGCGTCAACAAGCGTGTTGAAGTTCTGCTCGAGCTTTTCAACACCGAATGAAGCCTTGCCGATAGGGCAGTGAATAATGTTTGTCTTGTCAAGACGGTACTCGATCTTACCTGCCTTAGCGTCTGTAACAGCCTTAGCTACATCAGGAGTAACCGTACCTGCCTTGGGGTTAGGCATAAGTCCTCTAGGGCCGAGAACCTTACCAAGTCTGCCGACAACGCCCATCATATCAGGCGATGCGATAACAACGTCAAAGTCCATCCAGTTTTCCTTTGTGATCTTGTCAACAAACTCCATACCGCCTACATACTCTGCGCCTGCTGCCTTTGCAGCCTCGTACTTGTCCTCCTTGCAGAATACAAGAACTCTTACCTTCTTGCCCGTTCCGTTAGGAAGTACAACCGCGCCTCTTACCTGCTGATCAGCGTGTCTTGAGTCTACGCCGAGACGAATGTGAAGCTCGATTGTCTCATCAAACTTAGCCTTTGCATTGTTAGCTGCAAGTTCAAGCGCCTCTGCGGAATCATATTGCTTAGACTTGTCAACAGCCTTAACGCTGTCAACATACTTCTTGCCATGTTTCATTAATATTTCCTCCTCATTAAGTGGTAATACCGACCGAATTCGCCGGTTAGCGGAATAATCCTCCCACCATTTACTGTATCAAAGATACAGATGCGATTAATTAAGGATGCGCTTATTAAAAGCGCATCGCATAAAATTCAGCGCACGAATATTCTCATTTGAGTGTGCGAATTTTATTTAATAAGCGCTTCCTTACTCTTCAACTACAACGCCCATTGAACGGCAAGTACCTGCGATCATACTCATAGCGCTCTCGAGATTTGCTGCGTTAAGGTCGGGCATTTTCTGCTCAGCGATCTTCTGAACCTGCTCTTTTGTAATTGTAGCTACCTTTGTCTTGTTAGGTACGCCTGAACCCGACTCGATCTTGCAAGCCTTCTTGATAAGAACAGCTGCGGGAGGAGTCTTAGTGATAAATGTGAACGATCTGTCGGCATAAACCGTAATTACAACAGGAATGATAAGACCGATGTCGTTCTTAGTTCTCTCGTTGAAATCCTTTGTGAATGCCATAATGTTAACGCCGTGCTGACCCAGAGCCGGGCCAACCGGAGGAGCAGGAGTTGCCTTTCCTGCCGGAATCTGAAGCTTAATATAGCCTACTACCTTCTGTGCCATTATATTTGCACCTCCATAATTAAGTGGTAAGGCGAGCCGTTGGCTCTCCCACGTTTTTGGAAGCATATACTTCCAAGTACGAATGTCACGGGACTTTCACCCGCAAAGCTTATCCCTCAAGCTTTATCTGAGTAAGAGGCAGAGTTACCGCCGTCTCACGTCCGAACATAGATACCGTTACGTCCGCAGTCTTAGCCTCAAGGTCAATGCTTCGGATAACGCCTGTAAAGCCGTCAAACGAGCCGCCGTTGACAACAACGTTGTCCCCCGCCTTAAGATTGGTCTCAACCGCAGGAGCAGCCGTCTCAACGCCCAGCGCAGCGACCTCCCTTTCCGAAAGGGGCACAGGCTTGGACCCGGGACCTACAAAGCCCGTAACGCCTCTGGTATTTCTTACGATATACCAGCTGTCGTCCGTCAATACCATTTTCACAAGCACATAACTCGGGAAAAGCTTTTTTTCAACCTCATCTGTCTTACCGCCCTTTATCTCGGTCACAGTTTCCATAGGAATACGAACCTCGGGAATAAGATCGTGAAGCTTACGGTTTTCAACAACCTTTTCAATATTTTGTGCAACCTTATTCTCATAACCTGAGTAGGTATGAACTACATACCACTTTGCTTCTTCTGACATGAAATTACCTCCATATTGAACTGTCAAAACCGTTTTGCCGACATTTGCCGTCAGCCTCCAATTTTAAGAATTGCCTGAATTGCCGCGCCCAGACCCGAGTCGACAGCGAAAAGGAAGAGAGCCATAACGATCATTACGGACAATACGACGCCCGTATTGTTTACGACCTGCTTTCTTGTGGGCCATACGACCTTTTTGATCTCAGATCTCAGTTCTCTGAAATACTTTCTGATACCGCCCTTTTTCTTCTTTTCAGGCACCTTCTTAGAGGACTTAGTAATCTCTTTTTCCTTAGCCATAAATAGCTCCTTTCAGATTACTTGGTCTCTTTGTGAAGAGTGTGCTTCTTACAGAACTTGCAATACTTATTCATTTCAAGTCTGTCAGGGTCATTCTTCTTGTTCTTCTTTGTGTTGTAGTTTCTCTGCTTACACTCAGTACAAGCAAGTGTAATCTTTACTCTCATTTCGGCACCTCCTGACGAAATTTATACTCCGCAAGAACTATCGGAGTACGTCTTTGCCTCCCTCGATACGCCTTGGACTTCCGCCCCGCGCAAACCCCGCCGTTGTGCGGAATTCTGAGGTAACTTATGATTTTTTCCGCCGCAAAAACAGCGCAAAAAAATAGACCTCATAAAGAGGTACATTTATTATATCATACATTAAAAGGCTTGTCAAGGGCTTTTATTAATTTTTTGTAAATTTTAAATCTCCGCACCCCGACAAGCGAAAAAAACACACGCTGTTACGTACAGCAGTCCTTTTAATAAAAAAGATTATACAGAAATCCCCCGAAATGATATCCCAGCTCGTAAGTCATATCCGCCATTATCAGAAAAAGAAAAATTCCTGCAATAATCTTGCACCCACGCCTGTCCCTCACCGACAGATTTGACCACCAGTTTGAAAGCTGTTCAAAAAAATCCTTTTCCGCAGGACTTTTTTTACCGTCGTCGGAGCTTGCCCCTATCTCCTCAGCAAACAGCGTATCCATGGAAATTCCGTACTTTGAGCATATGTACAAAATCTTTTCCGTCTCGGGATAACCTATTCCTCGCTCCCATTTTGAAACAGCCTGCCTTGATACGTTAAGCTCCTCCGCCAACTGTTCCTGAGTAATGCTGTTGTCCTTACGCATCTTGATAATGTTATCCGAAAAACTCATTTTTTCAAAACTCCCTTCGTGATTTTGTACCGTAATTCTATCACGAACCGAATTAATAGTCCACAAACTTTGCGTTTCTTTTGCGAAACCTTAAGTTGCTTTACATAAAATCCCCATATTTCACAAAAAAGCGGCAGAAATATTTCTATCCTGCCGCTGATTTTTCTGTTTTCGGCTGTTAGCTTACCTTCAGCCAAGCGCAGGCAATATCCAGCGCCTCGTAGAGACTGTCCTTCTTTGCCGTCTTAACGATAGCCTCGTTGGGCGGCAGCGTCATATCCGTCGCCATTTTCCTTATCATCACCTTGTTGGCAACGTCAAGTCCGCCGACCTTTTCCGTACCCTGAATTTCGATCATTACCACAAATTCATCGTACATATTTCCGAAATAGATCTGATTGCCCTTTCTTACCAAAGGCAGTCCCTTGTATGTGAAAAATCCTGATTTTTCTGCCATTTGAATTCTCCTCCGTTTCTGTCTGATTTTCTCCTCAATTAAGTATAACATATTTCATACAAAATGAAAAGCCCTTTGAGTTATTTTTTTCATACTTTTTACAAACTCTGTTATACTTTTTTCAGAGGCGCACTGTTAATTATAGTGCATTGCCGTTAAAATTCCTGTCGAAATCAGTAGTTGTCGTCGATAGCCTTTCCGTTTTTGATATTGTCCATATTCTTGACCAAGGTATCTATCCAAGTGGACTGTATCCTGAACGAAGTCTTACCGTTCAGCTTGACGATATATCTTCTGGACGTATCCTTGTAAAGCTCTATGGTGTCCGAACCTCCGTCCGCTCTGGTCTGAACTATGGTCATTTCGCTCTCGCCCTCGGGATCGGTAAAGTATATCTCGTTGGTCGGACAGGTCATCATATACTGATACAGGCTCTTGAAATTGTAAACGTCAAGTTCCTTGCCGTCGCATTTGACGCTTGTTACGTCCGCCGCGCTGCCGTCCTCGAGAGTTTCCGTACTTGAACCGTTGGAGGTTATCTCGTAAACAGTCTTTTCTCCCTTGTAGTCAATGGAGATTTCCGATAAGTCCACAAGATAATTCGACGTCATAATGCTTGAAATAACGTCCTCTATCTCAAAGGTCGCCCATGGGAGACTGTCAATGCCGATAATGAATATCGCATTTGCTCCCGTCACGCCCTTGAGATAGCAGTAATAGCCTGTTATCTCGTCCTTTTCGTTTCCCTCGCTGTCGACAGCCTTGATAGGGTCTCCTATAAGGAGATTGTAGTCGTACCCGTCGCCTTTAAGATTTACCGTACAGAAAGGCTCCGAAAGACCGTGCTCCGCGAAATCCTCTCCCTCGGGATTTAAAACCACGCATTCGCTTGCGGTAAGTCCCCACATACCGTGAGTTACGTCGCTTGAACCCGTGATGTTCAGATATGAAAAAATAGGCGATGAAATGACTTGACTTGAAAGCATTCCCTCTATATTCTGAGGATCGTTTTCAAAGGTAACTTCATAATCCCAGTCTCTGCGGGTAATGGTCTCCACGCCGTAATCGGGCCAGTCCTCGTCGCTGGGCTGTGTAATGAGATTAAGCTCCGCATAAGAGGTCGCGGGGTACGTGAAGTAAGAAATCTTTGAACCAAGCACCATATAAACGCTGTTATCCCCCTGAATTCTCACATAGGAATATCTCTCGTTGGGCGCGGTTGTTCCCACATCGAGGACGGTTCGGCTATCGTCCTTATAGGTTATAGTGACCGACGCCGTCGGCTGGTCAAGACCGTACTTGGACATATCCGAAACGTTCTCCTCAACCAGCTTTTTAGCCTCCAGACTTCCGCAGGCGTCACGCAGACTGTCCTTTAAGGTAGTATTCTGATTAAGCGTACCCAGCTCTCCTATAGTCCAGAGGGACTTGCCCGAGCTTGATTTTTCAAGAGTGTATTCGCCGTTCTCGTTTGCAACGTGCACGGAAGAAATATCCTCCGCCGCACGCTCTAAAATTACTACGCTTTCGTCCTCGCTGCTTGCGGTATCCGTCACAGAGGAGGACTCCTCCTTTTGGCTATCGTCCCCGGTAGCGTTAAGGAAAACCATAACGCCCGCGAGACTTGCGGCAATAACGCCGCAGATAATAATTCCCTGTACTTTTCCGTTCATTTTGATAACTCCGTTACTTATTCTTTCTTCTTATCCAGACCACAATACCCGTAATAAGCACTACGCCCGGAATGATCGCGCTGAATGTCCACATAAGAATTCTCTTCTGCTGTTCGTTGATATCGAAAGCGCTGCCCGTGATAGTCTTAGGAGTAATGGTCACGCCGTCCGTCTTATGGGTAATACCGTTAAGCACGCTGAGGATATATTCTCTGTTGTTATACTGCTCTGCGGAAAGAATGTTGTTGTTAAGGAGATACTCCGAACCGAAGCACAGAACGTTGCTGTAAAGCGTATCCGTGTCCTCGCCGTTAACGAACTTAGCCTTTGAGCCTACTGCAAAGTAACACTGCTGTCCCTTTTCCAATCTTTCGCCGACCTGCGGTATCTGCGACGAAACGTCGAGCGCAGCCGTATATGCGTCGTCTGTGGAAAGAATATATTCATTGGTAGAAACCATATCCTGCTCCTCGAAGAGCACGTTTACAGGTCTTGTAAACTCCGACACTACCACAGGATTTGACGTCTCGATGTCCTGATCGAAGCTGTCGGACAGATTTGTGGTTGTCGTAATATAAGGATAATTATAGTAGTTTGCCTGATACGTCTCGCATATAACACCCTCTCCTACGGAAAGTCCGTATTCCTCAAGGAATTCGTCGAGATTAGGGGTGCTGTCCTGGCTGTAGGAGGCAATATATATCATCTGTCTGCCCAGATTTCCGTCGTTGTTAAGGAAATCGCTTATCTTGGCTATTTCAGCCTCAAGATAATCGTTCTTAGGCGCGGGCAGTACAATAATATCGGTGTTCTCCGGAATATCCTCGGAAGTAATATCCACAGAATTTACATTGTAGCCGTTTGCCACAAGCAGGGTCTGGAAATAGGTAAGATCCGCAATCTCGTTTCTGCCTGTAAGTATGGTAACGTAAATAGGATTGGGGTCCGTTACGGTCATCAGAGCGGAGGTAAACGCCTGCTCGGCATTGGAGGACTCCACATAATTTCCGTAATAAGCAAGGAACGTAAGATCGCTGCCCGCCTGCTCGGCAAGAAGATCAATGCTGTAGCCCGACTGTGAAAGACTGCTCACAAATTCCTCGTTAAAGCTCAGCAGATCTATCATACCCAGTTTTCTGGTTCTCTGAATAGTCTCTCCGTCTACCTCAGTGTTAGTCTCAAAAATAATATCAAACTGCTGAATGGAGTTCGAATAGCTCTTAACGACCTCTGGGTTGGAGTCTATATCCATAAATCTGTAATCTATATGATGATTAAGCTTGCAGTAGTTTTTAAGCAGCTCGACCGCCTGCTTGTTGTAGGAGGAATAATTCGTATATGTTTCCTCGTCGGCGAAAATGGTCACCATAACGTCAACGTCAACGTTCTTTACGTACTCCTCCGACTCGTCGGAAACAGAATATATCTTCTCGCTCGTAAGGTCTATGGTAATCGGATATCTGTCAAAAAGCATTGTGGTGACAACGTTCACCAGCACCAGCAGAGCAAGGAAAACGCAGGTGAAAACCGTAGCCATTGTTCCGTGTTTCAGCTTTTTGCCGTTGAATTTTTTCTCTTTCTTATCTTTCCCGGACTTTTTATCCTTTTTCTTCCCGGACGACTTGTCGGCGGACTTGTCTTTTTCTTCCTTTTCGCTCTTTACAATATCTTCGAGGAAGGTCTTGCTGTCCTTGGAAACCTGTTCTTCATTATTTATATTATCCATTAAAGCTCACCCTCCTTATCAGCCCCAGCGGCGTTTTTCAAGCACTCTTACGGTAAGGAAAAGAAATGCCACAATAGCGCTTATGAAAAATACTACGTTTGAAAAATCGAAAATACCGTAGGTAAAGGAAAAATATCTTTCTCCGAACGATATCTTTTCGAAAGCGGTCTGAACGGCATTGATCGGAATAAGATTACCGATAGTCGTCATAAAGGACGCCGCAATAAGCGCAACAAAGCTGAGAACAGCCGCAACTACCTGATTTTCCGTAAAGGAGGAACACATAATTCCAATAGCGATATACGCTCCGCCCACAAGAGCGAGAGCCACAATATTGCCTACAATAACGTTCCAGTCGGGCTGGCCGAACGCCGAGACCACGACCGCCATAACCGCAGTAATAGCGATAGCAATAAGGTACACAAGGAAAGCCGCAAAGAACTTGCCCGCAACGATACTGCCCAGACTGATAGGCGCAGTAAGCAGACACTGATCCGTCTTTGAACGCTTTTCCTCGGAAATAGTCCTCATAGTGAGGATAGGAATAAGCACGATAATGATAGTGAGCAGCGAGCCGAAAAGCGAATCAAGCTTCGTATATCCGCTGTTTAAGCTGTAATATGAAAACATAATTCCGCTGTATGCAAAGAACGCCGCAATAAATATGTATCCGATAGGCGAGGTAAAGTAGCCCTTGACCTCTCTTCTGAATATAGCTCCCATCAGTCCTCAGCCTCCTCTTTGTTTTTCTCGGTATTTTCAAGGGCGGGAATACTTTCGCCCATTGTAAGCTTTAAGAATATATCCTCCAGTGACAGCTCGGAGGATTTAAGCTCAAGCAGATACCAGCCGTTTTCGGCAACCTTTTTAAACAGCGCCTTTCTGATATCCTTACCCTCTTTAGCCTCTATTCTGAATTCCGAAACGTTGTTTTTATGCTCCGCGTCGCAGTAAACTCTGTCAACGCCCTCTATGCTCTGGAGAGCTCTCATAACGTTATCCTTATTGCCCTCGATCTTGCACATAAGCTTATGGTCTCCCGTAAGTCTGTGGGACAAATTTTCCTCGGTATCGTTCGCCACGATCTTTCCCTCGTTGATAACGATGATCTTATCGCAGACCGCCTGAACCTCCGACAAAATATGCGAGGAGAGAATTACCGTATGGTTCTTGCCAAGCTTTTTGATGAGCGTTCTGATCTCGATTATCTGCTTAGGGTCGAGACCGACCGTAGGCTCGTCCAGAATAAGCACCTTGGGATTTCCCACAAGAGCCTGCGCAAGACCAACTCTTTGACGGTAGCCCTTTGACAAATTCTTTATCAGTCTGTTGTATACGTGATCGATCTTTACAAGTCCGCATATGTCCTTCAAATGGGATATCTTAGGCAGCTTGCATTTCTTCAGATCGTAGATAAAGTAAAGATATTCCTTAACTGTCATATCCACATAAAGCGGAGGTATCTCAGGGAGATATCCGATCTTCTGCTTTGCCTTGACGGGATTTTCCAGAATATCTATGCCGTCGATAAGAGCCTTTCCGCTTGTGCTGGAAATATAGCCCGTAAGAATATTCATAGTAGTGGATTTACCCGCACCGTTAGGTCCGAGAAAGCCGAGAATTTCGCCGTCCTCAGCCTTGAAGGACACGTTGTCTACGGCTTTTTTATCGCCGTAATGCTTTGAAAGGTTTACAACCTCTATCATTATATTTCCTCCTAACGAGAAATTTTTACTGTCCGCAGGATAATCTTTCAGAAGTAAGAGATCAGAGGTAAGAGATTAAAAAAGGTGCGCCGCAGGCGCCTTATCTTATTTCTTATATCCGGTTTCTAACTTTTGCGGAAATCAACTTTATAAAAGGGTTTCCGCACCGTAGGATACTCCAAAGGACAGATTAAATCACTATTAATTTTATTTTACCAATGTGAAAGGGGAGTGATAGTTTACGGAAAGGTTTTTTATTACGGGGTGAAAGCCTTATTTTCAAACATACTTATGACCGTTCCCTTATCCCTCTCGATCTGATTTTTCAGCTCCTCAAAGCTTAAAAATTTTCTCTCGGGACGTACAAAGAATTCAAGCGTAAGCTCAACCGTTTGACCGTACAGATCTCCATCGAAGTCCATAATATAGGTTTCCGCCAGCGGAGAGATCTCTTTTTTGACCTTTTCCACGGTAGGCTTTACGCCGATATTGGTTAGTCCCCTGTAAAGCTTGTCCCCGACCTTGACGTATGAGCCGTACACTCCGAACTGCGGCGCGACTATCCCCTCGGGAAGTCTTTGATTTATCGTAGGGAAATCCCAAGTTCTGCCCAGCTCGTTACCGTGTTCTACGGTTAAACGGTAAGAAAAAGGCTTACCCAGCAGGAAATTCGCCTCGTCAATTCTTCCCGATTTTATAAGCTCCCTGATACGGCTGGAGCTTACCTCCTCGCCCTCAAAGCTTACCTTATCGAGAGCAATGACCTCAATACCGTACCTTTCGCCGAGCCTTATCAGCGCGTCTGCATTTCCCTTTGCGCCTCTGCCGAAACGGAAATCCTTTCCGCAGACCGCCACGGCGCAGTTAAGCTTTTCCGCAAGTATACTTCTTACAAAATCCTCCGCCGACATATCCTTGACAGCCGAAAAATCGGGACAGTACATATAGTCCGCGCCCAGAGCTGCAATACGTCTGTGCTTTTCGTCCTCTGTTAAAATTCTTTCCAGTCTGCCGTTTTCCCCTTTTGAGGTCACAGTATCGGTGCAAAAGGAGAACACAGCCGCTTTCAATCCCCGATTTTTCTGCTTGACGGCGGTTTCTATTACAAGCCTGTGACCTAAGTGAACTCCGTCGAAAATACCTAATGCACAGGCTGTTTTTTCTTTTAAAATGCTGTTACCGTCGGTAATTTCCAGCATTATATTCCTCCTTTCGAAAAATTATAGACCGCATTGGCGGCTTTTAAAAGCCCACATCATTTCTCCCGTAAGGCTTATACTGTCGGGCACAGCGGGAACGTCCTCACGCTTTACCCAGACAGCCTCGGAAAGCTCCGTTTCGTCCATTTTTATTTCTTGGGAATTCTTCACCCTTGCGAAAAATCCCAAAAGCAAATTCTGTGAAAAGCCCCAAGGCTGGGATTTATAGTATTTCAAATCCGTAATTTCCAGACCCGTTTCCTCCATAACCTCGCGTTTTGCGGCGTTCTCGGCGCTCTCGCCCATTTCGGCAAAGCCTGCCACAAGAGCGTATTTTTTATAATCCCTGTCCGCGTACTTCGTAAGCACTATGGAGTCCGTTTCGCCGTCGATAACACCGACTATAACGGCGGGAGATATTTTCGGAAAGACCTCGTTTCCGCAGTTTTCGCAGAGCATACACCTTTTTTTCGGATAATGCGCAAGACGCTCCCCGCACCTGCCGCAAAAGCGGTTTTCCTCGTGAAATGACTTATAATGAAAGCCCGTTATCGCCGCAAACTGGTTTTTATCCTCAGCGGCGGACTTTAACAGCTCTGTATTTTTATACTCAAAGCCCTCCGCCGAAAAAACCGTATCGAGTGCAAGGAAGTACCTTGCGTCCGTCTCCGAAAAGACAAAGACCGCATTGATATTTTCCTTGATATCCTTAAATTTCGGCAGCACGACCCGATTGTCCCCGTCAAATCTGCAGAGTATTTCCCTGTCCTTATAGCAAAGCAGGGTATCGTTTCCGCAGGGACTTTTTCCGTCATATTCTATATTGAAATCTTCGGCGCAATCCTGAAACATAGCGTTCACCTCTTTCGCAGCAGTTCTCTATCAGGGGATTTCGCCTCTGCGGAGGCGAGCGGGCTCTGCCCTGCACCCGCAAGGGGCTCCTCGCCCCTTTGAACCCTCGCAAGCCCTCTTGCGGCGGGCTTGACCCTCCGCTTTTTAACTCACGTCATAATTTAGTGTTAGCTTTTCATTTCGTTCCGCTGAGCAGGTTTTTTCTAACCTCTTACGTCTAACAGAACAAGTTTTTCCTGCTCCTGAATTCTCCGTTTACGAAGTGTCCTATGCCAAGGAATTCGTTTTGCGCGCTGTAAACTCTGTAAAGCTTACCGTCGGGAGCTTTTCCCGTTTGCTCGGGTCTCAGCTTTACGCCATTTTTATAAAGTCCCGTTATGCGCTTGGATAACCTTACTTCCTCATACTCCGCAAACGCCTTATCCGTAGGAATTATAATATCCCCTATTTTTTTGCTGTCCGCAAATTCCTGTATTTCCTCCAAGGTATGACAGTCGGAAATTCCGCACCCGCCCGAATAGGTTCTCACCAGCGTTGTCATAACTCCGCCGGTACCGAGCTTTTCGCCTATATCGTGGATTACGGTGCGTATGTATGTCCCCTTTTCGCACTTGACATACATTTTCCCCTCTCGGGTCGTCTCATCGTATTCCGTAATCTCTATGGAATTCACCCGTATCGGTCTCGGCTCACGCTCCACTTCCTTGCCCTCTCTTGCAAGCTCGTAAAGCTTTTTCCCGTTCACCTTTACCGCCGAGTAC
Organism: Ruminococcus sp.; assembly: GCA_030531185.1. Lineage (GTDB taxonomy): Bacteria > Bacillota > Clostridia > Oscillospirales > Ruminococcaceae > Hominimerdicola. The sequence goes on along the minus strand of JAUNOG010000019.1, from coordinate 10,231 downwards.
ATAGGAGGTATCTGCATAATATCTCCGACGAAATCCTCTGCCGCAGCCCTGAGATTTTCCAAACCGATATCTGCGGGACTTTCCGTAAGTATTTTTCCCGTTATATCCTGCGTATCCGTTGAGATCCCCAGTTTAAAGCCCGCTGAATATTCCTTTTTCCTGTCGGGGATAATATCGCACGCTTTAGTGGCTTTTCCCACGAAAACGGGCAGAACTCCCTCCGCCATAGGGTCGAGAGTTCCCCCGTGTCCCAGTCTTTTAATGCGCAGTATCCCCCTGAGCTTTGCCACAACGTCAAAGGAAGTCCAGCCCCGAGGCTTGTATACCGCAATAATTCCGCTGATATTTTCTTCCTGCTTATCTGTCAGCAAACCTTTTCCACCGCCTCGATAAGCTTAGCCTTTACTTCTTCCAGCGTACCCTGTATCTCACAGCCCGCCGCGCGGATATGTCCGCCGCCGTTGAACTGCTGGCAGAACTGTGACGCGTCGATCTCCTCCGTCGTTCTAACTGAAATTTTAAACACGTTTTCGTGTCTCTGCTTAACGGTAATTCCTATCTTCACGCCCTCCACCGAAAGCGGGATAGACGCAAGCCCGTCAAATTCTGCAGGATCAACGCCGCAGTCCTCTATAAGCTTTGTGGTAAGCGCTATCATAGAGCATTTGCCCTCGCAGTAATACTCCATTTTGCTTATCACCGTCTGCTCCACTTCAATTCTTCCGCGGCTCTTGACGTCGAACATTCTTCTGTTCACCGCTGAAAACTCTATGTTGTAAGCCATAAGCTCCGCGCAGGCTATATGCGCCTTGGGAGTGGTATTTTCGTACTTGAAACAGCCCGTATCGGTAGCTATTCCCGTGTAAAGACATTTTGCTATAATATCCGATATCTCTCTGCCCGAGTACTTGAATATCTCATACATTATCAGAGCCGCCGCCGAAGCGTCGGGATCGACGTAAGTCTGTTTTGCGAACCTTTTGTTGGAAATATGGTGATCTATGCAAAGGTCTACCGCGCCCTCCTGCTGAAATTCTTCAAGAGCGCTGCCGATAAGCTTAGGGTCTGCAATATCAACGGCAATAACATACTGTACGTCGAAATCCTGCGGCTTGTAATCGGTGTACATAAAATTATATCTGTCGGGAAAGCTGTCCGCATTGATAACGTTCGCCTTTTTTCCCATATCCCTCAGATAATAGCACAGCGCAAAGCCCGTACCCAGAGTATCTCCGTCGGGACTTTTGTGCGTTAAAATAAGAAAATTGTCATTGTTCTCAAATATATCCAGTATATCTCGAAAAGTCATAATTGTTCCTCGTCATTCTCGTCGGCGTTTTCCTCGGGCATAAGCTCTCTGAGCTTTCTGGTTATCTCAGCCGAATGCTCAATGGAATTATCCGCCACAAATTTAAGCTCGGGACATTTTTTCAGTTTCAGCACGTTGGATATCTCCCGCTTCAGAAAGCCCGTTGCGGACTCAAAGCCCTTTACAGCCTCCTTAGCCCTGTCCAAGCCCTCAAAGCTGGATATATACACCTTGCAGTAGGAGCCGTCCTTTGCAACGTCGCACCTTACTACCGTAAGCATATTTCCGCCGCCTATTCTCGGGTCTTTGAGGTCTCTCATTTTCCCCGAAATAATTCTCCGAATGTCCTCGGACATTCTTCCTGCTTTATATCCTGCCATTTTTATCTCCTTTTATTGTCTGCCTCCGAATGCGGGAAACTCCGTCCGCCGCATTCGGAAAAGCAAATATTTATCAGTCTCTGTATTCCTCCATAATATAGCCCTCAAGGATATCTCCTACCTTGATATCAGTGAATTTTTCAAGAGTGATACCGCACTCGAAGCCTGCGGCTACCTCCTTGGCGTCGTCCTTGAATCTCTTGAGTGAGGACATCTTATCGTCCGCAATGATGATACCGTCGCGGACAACTCTGATAAGGTCGTTTCTGCCGATCTTTCCGTCAAGCACATAAGAGCCTGCAACAGTACCCACGTTGGATATCTTATAGGTCTGTCTTACCTCAACTCTTGCGGTATCGACTTCTCTGTACTTAGGCGCAAGCATACCCTTCATAGCGTCGGTGATTTCCTCTATTGCGTCGTAAATAATTCTGTACAGTCTGATGTCAACGCCGCTCTGCTCTGCATTAGCCTTTGCAACAGGGTCGGGTCTTACATTAAAGCCTACGATTATCGCGTTGGACGCGTTTGCAAGCATAACATCGCCCTCGGAAACCGCTCCTACCGCACCGTGAATGACCTTTACTCTTACTTCCTCGTTTGAAAGCTTTTCAAGGGACTGCTTAACAGCCTCCACAGAGCCTTGAACGTCCGCCTTTACGATAATAGGCAGCTCCTTCATCTCGCCCTCGGATATCTGAGCGAACAGATTATCGAGAGTAGTCTTTTTGTACTGCTGGAATATTTCTTCCTTGGCCTCGTGCTTTCTCTGCTCAACAAGCTCTCTTGCAAGCTTTTCGTCCGCAACGGCGTTGAAGGTGTCTCCCGCGCTGGGGACTTCTCCCAGACCCGTTATCTCCACAGGAGTTGACGGACCCGCCTTCTGCAAAAGCTTGCCCGTGTGGCTGGTCATAGTTCTTACACGTCCTACGGAAGTGCCTGCGATAATGACATCGCCCGTTCTGAGCGTACCGTTCTGTACCAGCAGAGTAGCCACAGGACCCTTGCCCTTGTCAAGTCTCGCCTCGATAACGGCGCCCTTAGCAAGTCTGTTGGGGTTAGCCTTTAATTCCTTGATCTCCGCAACAAGCAGAACGTTTTCAAGAAGTTCGTCGATACCCATACCCGTCTTAGCCGAAACGGGAACTGCAATAACATCGCCGCCCCATTCCTCGACAACAAGCTCGTGTTCGGTAAGCTGCTGCTTAACTCTGTCGGGATCTGCGCCCTCTTTATCCATTTTATTGATAGCGACGATTATGGAAACTCCCGCCGCCTTTGCGTGATTTATGGACTCGATAGTCTGCGGCATAATACCGTCGTCTGCCGCAACAACAAGGATAGCGATATCCGTTACGTTCGCGCCTCTCGCTCTCATAGAAGTGAAAGCCTCGTGTCCCGGGGTATCGAGAAAGGTTATCTTCTGATCTCCCACTCTTACCTGATATGCGCCGATATGCTGTGTGATACCGCCCGCCTCGCCGTCTGCAACGTTTGCGTTTCTTATTCTGTCAAGTATCGAGGTCTTACCGTGGTCAACGTGTCCCATTACGACCACGACAGGGCATCTTTCCTCCAGATCCTCGGGAGCGTCCTCTTCGTCCTCGATAAGTCTTTCCTCGATAGTGACGATAACTTCCTTTTCCACCTTTGCTCCCAGCTCGTCGGCAACCAGCGACGCGGTATCGAAGTCGATGACCTCGTTGATAGACGCCATAACGCCCAGACCCATAAGCTTTTTGATGACCTCGGTGGCAGTTACCTTTAATCTGCTTGCAAGCTCGGAAACCACGATCTCATCGGGAATAAGCACCTTAAGCTGCTGCTTTCTCGCCTTTTCAAGAGCAAGTCTGTTGAGCTTATCCTGCTCGCTTTCTCTCTTGTGGGAGTGCTGCTGCTTTTTGTACTGCTGAGACTTCTGGGTGATTTTCTGCTTTTTGCGGAAATTATCATTGCTCTTGCCCTGCTTTGAGCTTGCGAGATTGTCGTACTTCTCATTGTACTTGTCAAGCTCCACATAGCTGCCTCGTGTATCGACAGTCCTGTGAGGACTTGAATAGCTGTCCGAACCCTCGGAAATAGTATATCCCTTGTCGTTATCCTTAGCCGACTTGGAGAAACCGCCGAGCTGCTGCTTAATGCCGTGCTCCTTTTTCTTTGCCGCCTCTTTCTTCTCCTGCTTTTTAGAGGACTTCGCGGGCTTGGAAGCCTCCTTGCTCTCAGCCTTTTCTGAGGGCTTTTCCGCCGTCTTAGCCGCCGTTTTTTCCGTCTCTTTCTTTTCGGTCTTAGGCTCGGCTTTCTTCTCGGTTTGCTCGGGCTTTGCCTGTTCCTGCTTTGGCTGTTCCGACTTTTCAGCCTTTTCCGTTTTCGGCTTTTCTTTCTTTTCCGCTTTGGGCTTTTTCTCTGTCTTTGGCTTTTCTGCCTTTACCTCATTCTCAGGCTTTTTATTGTTTGCAAAATAATCGTTAAAATTCTCCACCTGATTGTTCTGTGTAAAATACTCAAAAACATAGGATACCTCCTGCGCCGACAGCGCAGACTGTGTTTTCCTCTGTTCTCCGTCAAGCTTTGCAAGACATTCTATAAGCTCGTTAGCGGAAAGCTTTAGATCCTTAGCAAGCTCGTTAAGCTTTATCTTGTTTGTTTTCATACTCATAGGCTGTATATCCTCCTTACTTCACGCAAATTCATATATTTCCGTAAAACTCATTCTCATCGATCTCAATTTCTTCAAGACCCTTAGCGCAGGACTTTGCAAATCCGCCGTCGGTCATAGCGAGCGCGCCCGTGCGCTTTCCGAGACCCGCGCCTATCTCGTCCATTGTTAATCCCAGAGCGTAAAGCTTGACGCCGTTTCTCGCGCAGGCGAACTTTACCTCTTTAAGGGACTTCGGGGAAAAATCCGAAGCGGCGAAAACCGCCTTTGCCGTACCCGTATTGCAGGCGTCCTTGACCATATCCATACCCATAACAAGCTTTCCCGCTTTTCTGCATATAGAGATCAGTCCCAGCTTATTATTCGCACTCATTGCCAAGCTCCTCCTCCATACTGTCGTATATTTCATCGCTTATCCTGCAAGCAAAGCTTTTTTCAAAGCGACGCGCCTTTCTCGCCTTTTTCAGACATTCGGGACTGCGGCATATATATGCCCCTCTGCCCGCTTTCTTGCCCGTAAGATCGAGGGAAATTTCCCCCTCCTTGGACTTCACGACGCGGACAAGCTCCTTCTTGGGCTTCATTTCTCCGCAGCCAAGGCACATTCTCATAGGTATTTTTTTAGTTTTCATAAGTATTACTCACCGTCTGTCTCAGCGGGAGCTTCCTCCTCTGCTGCATTAACAGACGACTGCGGCACAATGTCTATCTTATAGCCTGTAAGATTAGCGGCAAGCTTAGCGTTCTGTCCCTTATTTCCGATAGCCAGCGAGAACTGATTATCTGGAACCACAACTCTGCACTTTCTGATGACCTTGCTTATTTCCGTACCGTCGCTCTTGATATCCGTCTTAGTTTCGCTTTCAAGAATATCGACGCTTATGACCTCCGCGGGAGCAAGAGCCTTAGCGATAAATTCAGCCTCGTCCTCGCACCAGTTGATAACGTCTATCTTCTCGCCCTTCAGCTCACTTACGACTGCCGAAATTCTCGACTTCTTAGGACCGATGCAAGCGCCTACCGCGTCAACGTTCTTATCCTTTGAATAAACGGCAATCTTGCTTCTTACGCCCTCAATTCTTGAAATTGACTTGACCTCTACGGTACCGTCCGCAATTTCGGGAACCTCAAGCTCAAACAGCTTTTTAACGAGGTCCTTATGAGTTCTCGAAAGCTTAACGATAGGCTGTTTTTTCTCTCCGCCGCCAAGGCTTACGATATAGACCTTGATGATGTCTCCCTCTTTAAGGACTTCTCCGGGTATCTGCTCGTTCCTGTAGAAATAATGCTCGTTCTTGTCGATAGTGATAACGGCGTTGAGGGTAGCAGGCTCAACCTTCTGAACGGTAGCGGACACGATAGTATGCTCCTTATCCTTATACTGCTCGATTATCTGATTTCTCTCGAAATCCTTGATCTCGTGCTTAAAGTTCTGCTTAGCCTGCTGTGCGGCAACTCTGTTGATCTTGGCAGGATTTATCGGGATCTCCACCCAATCGCCCACCTTGATATCGGGGTCGTAGGTTCTTGCCTCGCCGATATAGATCTCGTTATCGGGGTCATCGACGTACATTACCTCCATAACCTCTTTGAGTATTTTCATCTCGAACTTACCCGTATCGGGGTCGATATCCACCGCGATATGCTCGCTGAAAGGATAGTCCTTTTTGATCGCCTTGATAACGCTTTCCTTTACCTTTTCGATCAGAATTTCCTTGCCGATATTATTTTCCTGTGAGAGCGCCTCCAGTGCGCTGAAAAACTGTTCGTTCATTTTTTCAATCATTCCTTTCGGTTTATTATATGTTACTTTTTATTTATATTTTGACGGTTTGACCGTAAATAACGTTGTGCCTTGCCGACAGAGTATGCCTCCTAACGTCGGCATAGTGATTTGAAAACGCTTACGCTGTTCAAATCACGGCGGCGCACATCTGTCGAGTTTGATAAATTGTGAGCCGTCTTTCGCTTGTGCGTTTCAGATTTATTTTATGTGCGCCGCCTGTTGGGACTTCTCATTCCGGTTTCTACTCTCTGATCTGCCGGTCGCCAGTAGGAGTGTTTCGTTCCTGCGGGAGCGACAAGGGCTCTGCCCCTCGACCCCGCCAGCGTCGCGCCGCTGGACCCGCGCCTTTTTTGTTAAAAATCGTCGTCGTTAAGCTTTACATACGCGCAGTCCAACAGCTTGAATTCCACGTTTTCTACTCCGTCGCCGTTTTCGTCCAGTGTCTGGCATAGTATTTTGTTTTCCTCACCGTCATATCCCACTAGTCCGACTATAAACTCCTTTTCGCCGTTCTTGTCGGGTCTGATAAGTCTTACTCTCACCACGTCTCCGATACACACCTCGAAATGTACAGGCTTTCTCAGCTCTCGTCCAAGCCCCGGACTTCCGCACTCGAAAATGTAGCTCTGCGATATAGGGTCAACGTCGTCGAGTATCTTATTAAAAGGTCTGGTGAACGCCTCGCAGTCGTCCATTGTCACCCCGCCGTCCTTATCGATAAGGACCCTGAGATACCACGTCGCTCCCTCTTTTTCAAAGCGGACGTCCCACAGAAAAAGCCCCAGTTCGTCGGCAAGCGGCTGTGCAAGCTCGGTCACTCTGGCAACCGTATTCTTCTTTTCTGCCATTAAATACCTCCATACAAAATTCCATATACAAACACAAAAGACCGGAAGTCAAGTTCCAGTCTTTCATAAAAGCCTATTGTAAATAGTATACCACAAAATTTAGTCTTTTGCAAGGGGAAAAAAGGGCTTTTTCAGAATTATTTGGAACTTTTGCAATACAGATTGTAAACATTTTGTTAAATATCGTCCTGTATCACAAATCCTTGTCCCCGTCTGTTTTCCCTTTATCCTTTTCGGTCTCCGCCGTCTGTCCATTTTCTAAAACGGGAAGTACCCGATTTTTTCGTGTGCCCTCTACAAAATCCAGCGGAACGGTAAACAGAATACCCGTATTTGGCTGAGACAGATCTCCCACGGTGCTGTAAACTACTTTTCTTGCAGTTTCAAGCTGATTGTTCCTGATGACCGAAAGTATAGTACGGTTATCCTCCTCGTCGCCCGTAAACATACTTCTTATAGACGCGCTGATAAAGCTTGAATTCATTTTAGACAAGGTCATTGCAAGACCCGAGGACTGAATGATAGTCGCTCCTCCGATACCCGCCGCAGAAAGTCCCTCCAGCAAGTATTCCAATGCGTCCGTTTTATTTAAAATAATGACCAATAGCTTCAAACCGATCACTCCCGCCGTAAATTATAAACTATTCCTCTGTGCCTGCAATTCTGTTTTTCAGCTCCGCCTTGAATTCCGAGGAGACCTCAAAGCTCTCGTCGTCCGCGCCCCACGTTCCCTGCGGTATCATCTGCTCGGCAGGAGCAAGTCCGCTTGCAAGCATTTCCTTTACAAAGGACTTCTGCAAATTGAAATCGTCCGAGGTCAGATCGGTATCGCTGTTTTCCGTGATGATATTATAAATATTGTCGAGGTTATCGATAGTGATATTAGACTGCTGGAACGCATTGTTAAGCAGTCTTGTAAGAGCAAGTCCCATAAAATCGATATTGCCCTGCTTGCCGCTTTCAAACACAGGATACTGGAATATCAGTCTTATCTGTCTGCCGCTGAGATTTACCAGCTCGCCCTTTGAAATGGAAATATCGTTTTCGTTATTTTCCTGCGACAGATAGTAAAGCTCCTCCTCAGGAGTATATGTTATACCGCCGAAAATATCCGCCACACGCTCAAAAGCGTCGTTTGTCAGCGATACGTAATTGTCCACCGTCACGTCAAACGTCTCGCAGACAGCGGAGGTCAGACCCGTCATACCGCTTGTTTCAAATACGTCTCTGAACGTCTGGGACTTATCCTTTGCGCTCACTGTCATAGACGAAATGGGAACAACAAGAATTTTCTGCGTATCAGGTTCAATTCGAACGAAAGCGCAGTCCGCCAGCACGCCCTTGCTGTTGACCCTTGCATAAAGGTTATTGAAGGACGTTTTGGTAGTGACCTCATCTTCCGTGTCGTCATCTTTAATAACATTGAATTCTTTAAGAAGATAGATCGACAGCGCCGCCAGCAGTCCCATAAAAATAAGTACCGTTATAAAATAGACCAGCGCAACGGGAGCCTGCGACTTTCTTTTCTTTTTCTTCTTTGTTTTAGCATTTGTTACAGCGGACATATCACCGTCTCCTTCTGATTGTTTGTTGTAAATTTTCATTCCGAGAAGTTGTTATCCAATGCGATAATTTTCATATCAAGCCCCGCTCTTTTAGCCATATTAATGGTCTGGAGCGTTCCCGAGCCTCTTTCCTTATATTTATATGCGCCGATTATCCTTGAAGAATTATCTACCATAAACTGATTTCTCAGCTTATATCTTGCTTTATCGTCTCTGCGGCTTACTATGACCTTTTCGTCGCAGGACGCCAGTATCAGCGAATAATAATAGCCGTCCATAGCGCCTCTTATCTCTTTGTACTGTTCCTCATAGGGCAGAGCGCACACCAGCCGCATACCCTTGAACTTACCCGAGCACATCATATCGTGGACGATACGCGCGCAGATAAGGTCGACGCCCTCCGCCATACCCGAGATAAAAGTACGGTAGCCGTCGCGGTAAGCCTCCTCGCAGAGCAAATGGAGCATACTAACAAGCCGTTTCATACCCTGTTTAGTTACGTCGCCGCCGCAGGGCAGATCGCGGTTTCTGTGCCCCGTAAAGCAGCAGGTTTCATTTTTATTGCAGGAAAACTCAGCTAATTCCACACATTTCAAAGCACCGCCGCCTTTCAAAGCATTCTTAAATTATAGTATAACACATATTCCGAGTTTTTTCAATAGTTTTCAGCAAATTTTAGCGGACATAAAAACGGCGGAGGTTTTGACCTCCGCCGTTTAAGGGGATTGATATATCACCAAAGGTTTTTAGTACCTCTGATGTGCGCATTGATTTTTCCTATATCGGCGGTAGTAAGCTTACCGTCGCTATTGGTATCTGAAACCGCAAAATCGTATTTGTCGCTGATAGCCTTTGTTTTATGGATATCTGCATTTATTCTTCCAATATCGGCAGTTGTGATTTTTCCGTCTCCGTTGGTGTCACCGCAAAGATGAAGTTCAACTTTATCGAGCTTGAACGAACCGTTTTTTACTGTAACGGAATACGTTCTCGGAACACATTTATCAGCTTTGAATGTGAAATCATAATTGCCGTCTGCAAGTCCCTCTACTGTAAATTTGCCGTCCGAGGCAATTTTTACTGTTTTATCGTTCTTACCCGAGCCTTTTTTGCCGATATCTACCGAAAGGTTATCAACTTTCAAGCCGCTTACGGTATTTTTGATGTTGACCGTGCCTGTGCCGTTTACGACGGGCTTGTCGAGAAGTTCGTATTCAAAACCGTTGTCTTTGGCGTATTGTTCGCCCGCTGTGTTGGAGTAGCAGTAAATTTTGAAGTTGTCAATCTTTACCGATTTGAAATTGTCATTATAAATATATCCAAAAGCATGCTCTCCTATATTTTTTACTGATTTTGGTATTGTTATTGTTTTTAGCTCTTTACAATTATTAAATGCATAACCATCAATATTTGCAACACTATTCGAAATAATAACATTATTAAGCTTTTTGCAATTTTGAAAAGAAGGTCCAATGTCTATTACAGTATTTGGAATAATCAATTTTGTCATATTAGGTGCATAATCAAATCCTCCCAATGTTGTTTTTCCTAATGAAGTGATTTTCTTTCCATCAATAGACGTTGGAATTGTAATTATGGTATCTTTAGAATGATACGCCCACAGGTCAGCTGTAGTATCATCTTTCATATTATACTCGCACCAAGATAACGCTGTATAATCAAATCC
>JAUNOG010000018.1:25407-39950 GCA_030531185.1 Ruminococcus sp. | reverse complement strand
AAAAGAATTTCTCAAGGGTTTCGTACTTCTTGTTGTTCAATTTTCAAGATGCCTTCGCATTCCTCTGTGACTTCATTTTTGAACCCTCTCGAAAAGCGCTCATCTATTATATCACATTCGGCTTGCTTTGTCAAGACTCTTTTGAAATTTTCTTTTGAACTTTTTGTAAATGTTCTTGAATTTCCTTATTTTTGTCTTGATTTTGTGCTGTCTCTCTCGGACAGCTTATTTATTATAGCACTTAGTCGGCTAATTGTCAAGCGTTTTTTACCAAAAAAATTTGATTTATGACATTTGCACATAATTGTACGTTGATTTCTTGCTTTTAATTAACAAAATGACAGCATAAGCAGAAAAGGTCTCCGCAGAGACCTTCCCGCTAATCAAAAACTACCACTGTTTCGGGACAATTATACCCCATATCCTCCTTATGAATACCACGCTCAAGTGCCTCATAAACGAAATTCATTACCTTAGGTGAATAAGGATATACCAGATAGCACTCCTGAACACTCTTTAAATGTTTCGGTACTGTCTTTCTGTGTGTGCTGAAATACTTTTGCGTTTGTACTGCAAGATCGCTGTTCTTTATCTCGTTTAGAAATTCATCTCTTATACTGCTCATATCCGACCATTGAACCGACGTAAGCACAGGTACGGCAACCTCGATTGTGCCGTTTTCATTTACCAGAAATCCGTGTTCAACCAGCTTTGGAATTGCTTTTACAATTCTTGTATCCAAATCGACATCGGCGAAATCAATTCCCTTTTTAATAAGATAGAACATTTTAAGCATATCCGTCTCCGTTTCCATAAAGCTTGTAATGCCCGAATAGCCCAGTCCCTCAAACTTATTATCCTTGTATAAAAATGTTTCATAATTATACATCCACAGATCCTTTACGCCGATGAACTCCTCAATATGGCACGACCTGCAGCCGCTGTGCAGGTATTTACACTCCCATTCAAATGGTGGTACCTTTTCGCCGAACGCAAGCCATTTTCCGCCGTTGGGTCTGTCGGGATAATACTGTTTATCCGAAGCAGAGTCAATAATGTATCCGTACATTCTGTCTGCAAGATTTATAATAAAAAATCTCTCCAGCCTTTCGCTGTAATATTCCTTACCACGCAGTTTTTCAAGAGCGGACTTCATAGGTCCGCCGTATATTTCCCATATATCGCGGCAGAACTTTTCCGCGTCCGCCTGATATTTGGTAAAATCGTCTCTTTCGTAAATAATGAAATCCGTGTAGACCCTGCCGTCCCCCGTCATTCTCATAAGCTCGCCATTGACAAGCTTGTCAATAATCGGTTCCACATAAGCGGTCGGAATACCGATCTTCCTTGACAGCTCCGACGCCGTCAAAGGCTTTTCGTATGCAAGCATAAGCAGATTTTGCGTGAGTATATCGTCGTCCGTACAAAGAGACATAGGCTCCATATTCATTCCGAACCTGCCGCTGTTTCTCAGGTGCATTTGCTGCGGAGCATAGCTGTTTGATACATAATTCTCCATATTATCAAGACCTTTCTTAATTTGCTTTCTGCCGAAATTCAGACGGCTTTTCACAGTTCCCACAGGAATGCCCAGTTCCGCCGCGATTTGGTTGTCCGACCGACCGTAAAAATATCGTCGGACTATGATCTCGCGGTACATCTGAGACAAATACGCTACCTCGCGTCGGACATTTTCCGCCTCCTGCGAGTTTTCCATATTCTCGCCCGCAGAAAAATCACAGGGAATGTCAAGTCCCTCGCCGATCGTGACCGTAGGCTTGTTATACTTGCGTCTCAGCATATCGTTGTACTTTCGGTTCAGCACCGAAGACAGCCACGCTTTCATATTCTCAATTTTTCCCGAGCGTTTCTCATAAACTATTGCCGACAGCAGAGTTTCCTGCGTCAAGTCCCCTGCCTCGTGAATGCTGCCGCATTTGCTCACTGCGATTTTCAGCAGCCAATCCGCATAATCCTGAATTTCGGTTCTATTGTTCATTCTCTATACTGAATTCAAATCATTATGTGAGGTCGATTTGATATCAGTATCACACCTCCTTTGAAAGCTTTCGCTTATACAGTCGCAGAAAACGGAATTCGGTTCGGTCATATTCAAAAAAATCCGCAGATTTTTTCTGCGGATAGATAGATCATTTTGCTCCTGCACGGGAGCGTGGATATTTTCTATGATCAAATCGGATTTTCTTGCAAGCTCAGCGCCCCTGCGATAATCTTCGCCCCGACCAAAGCCGTCGCTCCACCACAGCAAAACGCCGTCAAATCCTGCCTCTTTGATCAATTTATATCGTTCTTGTATCGGTACATCGTATCCGAACCAGTCATAAATGCTTATCATAATTATTGTCACCCATAAAATTTCTGATGTATGAAATCATTTATATCAGTATATCACAAGCGTATAAAATTGTCAAACGACACCCATTTTGACCCCCATATTTTAAAATATCTATGTAAAAACAAGTTAATTTCAGAAAGAAACCATAAAACAAAAAAGCTTGTAAAACGCCTGAAACAAGGCTTTTACAAGCTTTTTCATAAGTGGACCCGAAGGGGTTCGAACCCTCGGCCTCTGCGTTGCGAACGCAGCGCTCTCCCAACTGAGCTACGAGCCCGAAATAAATCAGCAAAAATCCTCCGCAAATACTGCGGAGGATTTCAGTCTTACGACTGGAGGCGCCACCCAGATTTGAACTGGGGATCAGGGTGTTGCAGACCCACGCCTTACCACTTGGCTATAGCGCCGCATTTCAGAACACTCTGAAATATTGGAGCGGATTACGAGGCTCGAACTCGCTACCTCCACCTTGGCAAGGTGGCGCTCTACCAGATGAGCTAAATCCGCATTGGCAATTTTCAGATATTACATTATATGCACTCTACCTGAAAATATACCTTAAAACTGGCGACCGGAATGGGGGTCGAACCCACGACCTCTAGCGTGACAGGCTAGCGTTCTAACCAACTGAACTACCCGGCCAAGTGGGAACAATAGGGCTCGAACCTATGACCCTCTGCTTGTAAGGCAGATGCTCTCCCAGCTGAGCTATGCTCCCATATTACACCGCCTCTGAATTACCTCTCTCAGCGACGATATTTATTATACACTATTTAAATTCATTTGTCAATAGCTTTTGCAGAATTTTTTGAAAAAAATTTGAGTATCTCCAAACATTCGGTAATTATATACCTTCTATCAGCGAGTTAAGCTCCTGTGCGGTGAATTTGTACTTTTTACCGCAGAAATTACAGCTTACCTCCGTACCGCCGTCCGCCGCAATTTCTTCAAGCTGTTCCTTGCCGAGAGAAACCAGCACCTTTTTGGTTCTCTCTCTGGAACAGTCGCAGCGGTAGCCTACCTCAAAATCGTCCAGAACGTCGGGTTCAAGTCCCTCAAGAGCCATAAGCGCAATATCCACGCAGGATAAGCCCTCCTCCATAAGCTTTGTCACAGACTGCATCGACTGAATATTCTTCTCTATCTGAGTAATGATCTCATCGCCTGCGAACGGCAGAACCTGAATTAAAAAGCCTCCCGCATTTTTCACGGACAGATCAGCATTGACAAGAACTCCCAGAGCGCACACGCTCGGTACCTGCTCGCTTACCGCAAGATAATTTGTTATATCCTCCGCGATCTCGCCTGACACGATGGGCACCTGTCCACAGTAAGGCTCTTTAAGCCCCATATCCTTGATAACGCTTAGCGTGCCGTCTGTTCCCACCGCGCCCCTTACGTCAAGCTTTCCGATCTCATTGGGCGGGATTTCAACCACAGGGTTCATAACGTCCGCCTTTACATTTCCGTAGCTGTCCGCTACGCATATAAGCATACCCGTAGGACCGTTACCGTCAAAACGCACCGTAACGCTGTCGTCCTGCCCCTTCAGGCCGAACCCCAGCAGCGACGTACCGAGAGCAAGTCTGCCCAGAGCCGCAGTAACTACAGCGGACGTTCCGTGAATTTCTTCTATCCTCGTCACAATATCCTTACCGTCGATAGCGCTGCATACCACCGACGCGTCCTTTGCTATAGCTCTAACAATTCTTCCCATTTATATTACCTCGCCAATCTTCTGCAAACATACAAAGCACGCTGACTTTCATCTTTCAGCGGACTTTCCGAAAAATCATCGTACTTTCCCAAAATCTCAAAGCCGTTTATTTCAAGGAGCTTATCAATTTCCTCCTCTGCATATACGATTTCCCTAAAGCTTTCGGTAAACCTCTCGTATCTGCCGTCTGTCTGCTCCTCAAAAAAATCCAGCGTTACCGTAACGCTGTCATCGTCGGAAAGCTCGTTCTGCCACACGCACATCAAGCCCTCCATATCGTAAACAAAGCTGTTACAGCCCAGTATCTGCCTATGCTTGTACAGCGTATTCACGTCGAAAATAAACAGTCCGCCGTCGCAGGTGAACATACTCACGCGTTCAAAGGTCTTTGCAAGTTCGTCTGCGCTGTCAAGATGATTGAGACTGTCCAGTACGCAGATTATAACGTCCGCCGCGCCCATAAGGTCCAGCTCTGTCATACTCTGGCAAAGATAGCTTATATCCAAATCCCTGTCGAACTTCTTTTCAAGAGCCTCGTTAAGCATTTCCTGCGACAGATCGACGCCGATAACGTCGTAACCCAGTCTGTACATTTTCTCGCTGAGATTTCCCGTACCGCAGGCAAGGTCTACTACGACCTCGTTTTCCGAGCTGTACTTTTTTATAAAACCGTCGAACAGTTTTGCCATTTGAGCGTAGGGCACGTCCCGCTGGAGCTTATCGTAAAACCACGCAAATCTGCCGTAAGAGCCGCTCATCAGTCCTCAGCCTGCTCTTTCTTTTTATTCAGCTTGTCAAAAACGATATTATATCCGCCGCTGCCGTCATATGAAAGCGAGCGGTTAACTCGGCTGATAGTAGCTGTGGACGCTCCCGTCTCCTTGACGATATCGCTGTAAACGTGGTTGTCCGTAAGCATTCTCGCCACCTGAAATCTCTGGGAAAAGGATTTCAGCTCGGGAATAGTGCACAAGTCCTTAAAAAACAGTCTGCACTCGTCCACCGTTTCAAGGCAGAGTATAGCCTCGTACAGATCGTCAAGATTTTTTATTTCCATTTTTTCTCTCATTACAAAAACTCCTTTACATTTGGATCGTTTCATATTGTAAAGTGTTAAACTATGATAATATTTTAGCACATTACTTTCCAAATGTAAAGGGGATTTGATAACTTTTTATTTAATTTTAATAAATTTATTTTCTTTTTAATATTGTTAAACCTGCATCTTGCGCAAAAACAAAATATTGTCCGTCAAAACTAAATCCACAAGTGTAGTAACCATAATTACTGTAAATAATATTTCTCTTTTTCTTTGATGTAATAAAGGTTACGGTTGTGATAAAATCAGGTGACGTTTCAATCTGCACTTTTTCACCCTTTGGAGTATTGTGCAGTATCCGCCCGCCATACTGTCCTGATAAAACTATTTCTTCACCCGGTAATTTATCACAGACAGCTATAAATCTTTCCTCATATAGATTGACGCCGCACTCCTCAGCAAAACCGCTTAAACAATCAAAAATTGTAGATTTTTCCGATGAAATACAGAGCATCTTTTCAGGAGATTTTTTTGAGAAGCCTAACCATTCAAATCCTCCGACAACTTTCTCAATACTTAAGTGCCATTCTTTCAATTCGCTAATATTTATCCACATAACCGATACCTCGCTGAACTATGCTTCATTTTCTCCCGTTAGGCGTTAAAAACCCTGAAAAAGGCTTTGGCGGAATATCGTCGTTTACGTCCTCAGCACCAACCTCAGCCTTGCTCACGAAGTCATCATCAAGGTCGGTTTCATCACGCTCCTCGGGCGGAATACTTTCTGCGCCCTCGGAAATATCCTCAATAATCGCTCTTATCTCTTCGACGCCCTCCCCCGTTACCGTGGAAAAAGGCACGCAGGTAATGTCCTCAAAACAGGGGATTTCCGTCCTGAAAGCCTCCATTCTCACCTTTCTCGCCATAGGCTTAAGCTTATCCGCCTTTGTGAAAATAATAACAAAAGGAATTTCGCAGTCGATAAGATAATCTATCATCTGCAAATCGTCCTTGCTGGGCGGGTGTCTCATATCTATAAGCTGAAAAACCAGCGCAAGCTCGCGGTCTCCGTCGCCCAGATAGCCGCCGATAAGATCGCCCCACTTAGCCTTTTCCGACTTGGAAACACTTGCGTATCCGTACCCGGGCAGATCGACTATATAAATATTTTCCAACGAAAAGAAATTTATAGTAACGGTCTTTCCCGGAACTCCGCTGACCCTTGCAAGATTTTTTCTGTTCAACAGCTTGTTTATCAGCGAGGATTTTCCCACGTTAGACCTGCCCGAAAAGGCAAATTCAAGTCTGTCCGATTTGGGTATCTGACTGAACTTGCCGTAGGAGGTCACAAATTCTGCCTTGTTGTAATTCATATATGTCCTCTCCTGCCAAATTATAGATTATCAGAAGCTAGACAGTAAGCTTTTTCGCTCTCACGCCTGTTTTATGTCCCAGAATTTCCAGCGGGATATTATTGATATCGCTTACCGCCAGAGCCGTATCAAGCACGTCTGATATCCTTTCCGCAAACACAAATTCAAGACCCAGCTTGACCGTATCGTCGATCTCGTCCAGATCGCCCCTGTTAGCCGCAGGAACGATAACCGTTTTAACGCCCGCCTTGTATGCCGCCATAGTCTTTTCTCTCAGACCGCCTATAGGCAGTACTTTGCCCGTAAGAGTTATCTCTCCCGTCATTGCCACGTCTGAACGCACCTTAATGCCGCTGAGCGCAGAAACTATTCCCGTTATCATAGTTACGCCCGCCGACGGTCCGTCCTTAGGCACAGCGCCCTCGGGAGCATGGATATGCAGATCTTTTTTCTCATAGAAATCCTTGTCGATACCGTACTTGTCCGCAATGCTCCTGCAATAGCTTACAGCTATTTTTGCGGACTCCTTCATAACGTCGCCCAGCGATCCGGTAAGCTCTGTCTTTCCCTTGCCGTCAAGCGCAAGGACTTCAAGAGGCATAAGCACTCCGCCCACGGAAGTCCACGCAAGACCGTTAACGCAGCCCACAGCGTCCTTTTCATTGACCAAATCAGGCTGATATTTCTCGTGTCCCAGATAATCGGCGATATTGCTATCCTTGAAAGTAACTTTTTTGACCTTATCTTCCTCGCCCGAGGACATTCCCTCGGCGATCTCCTTAGCCGCCTTTCTGCAAAGCGAACCGATAGTTCTTTCGAGATTACGCACTCCCGCCTCTCTTGTGTAGCCGTCGATAAGCTTGTAAATCCCGTCGTTGGTAATTCTCATCATAGAGGCTTTAAGTCCGTGCTTTTCAAGCTGTTTCTTGACAAGGTGTTCCTTTGCGATATGGAACTTTTCCTCACGCGTATAGCTTGTAAGCTCGATTACCTCCATTCTGTCCAGCAGCGGAGCGGCAACCGTATCGAGACTGTTCGCCGTAGTAATAAACAGCACATTGCTCAGGTCGTAAGGCACTTCGATATAATGATCCCTGAAAGCATTGTTCTGCTCGCTGTCAAGAACCTCCAGCATAGCCGAGGAGGGATCTCCTCTGAAATCGTTGCTCATCTTGTCTATCTCGTCCAAAAGCATAACGGGATTGCTTGAGTCCGCAAGCTTCATAGCGTTGATAATTCTGCCCGGCATTGCTCCCACATAGGTCTTTCTGTGACCTCTGATATCGCTTTCGTCCTTTACTCCGCCGAGGGATACTCTAACGAATTTTCTGTTAAGCGCCGCCGCGACCGACTTTGCCACAGAGGTCTTTCCCACGCCCGGAGGTCCCACAAGACAGATTATCTGTCCCTTGATGTCGGGAGTAAGAACCCTTACAGCAAGATTTTCAACAATTCTTTCCTTGACCTTTTTCATACCGTAATGGTCTCTGTCAAGTATCTGCTGAGCCTTTTTGATGTCGGCTCTGTCCTCGGTGAAAACTCCCCACGGCAGACCGAGTACAGTGTCAAGATATCCCCTGATAACCACAGCCTCCTGAGAAGAGCCTGCCATTCTCGAAAGTCTCTTGACCTCGCCGTTAAGCTTTTCCTTGATCTCGTCTGAGGCTTCCATAGCCTTGATCTTATTGTAATAGCCTTCGATCTCGTTTTCATCCGTACCGTCCGAATAACCCTCGCCCAGTTCGTTCTGCAATGCCTTTATCTGCTCTCTTATGTAGTACTCGCGCTGGCTGTCGTCGATCTGGCTCTGTACCTGAGCGTGTATCTGCGCCTCCAGCGAAAGCACCTCGATCTCCCTCGCAAGAATAGTCATCATAAGCACAAGCTTTTCTCCCGCTGTGGACGCCTCCAGCAAAGACTGCTTATCCACAAAGGTAAGCGGAACGTTAAACGCAATACTCTCAAACAGTTCCCTTGCGTCCTTAGCGCCCATAACTGAGGAATATATCTCCTGAGGCATTCTCGGGAGAATTCTCGCGAACTCCTCAAAAGCGCTGCGGACTTCTCTCATAACTGCCGCAAGCTCCGTCTCGTCAAGCTTTTCCCTTGCGTACGTAGTCATCTTTCGTACCTCGGCCTCGTAGCAGTCCTCTTTCTCATAAAAGCTGATAAGCTTAGCCCTTTTAACTCCTTTTACAAGACATCTGTAAATTCCCGCAGGAGTTTTAACGAACTGCTGAATGCTCGCAATGGTGCCGACTTTATAAAGATCCTTTTTCGTCGGTTTTTCAACGCTTAGATCCTGCTGAGCGCATAGGAAAACAAGCCCGTCGCCGTCTCTTGCGTTGAGCATACTTTTTATGGACATTTCTCTGCCCACATCGAAATGAACCGTCATATTCGGGAAAACGACCAGATCTCTTGTGGGTATCATCGGCATGACCGATACCTTTTCATTTATATTAATTCGCTCTTTCATAAAAGCTCCTTTCAGACTAAAACATTATATACCCGAGAAAACACCTTCATTGCAGATATTTTCTCGGCTACACAATTATAACATACAAATCCGTTCTTTGCAATACCTAAAAGTATGACAAAATAATTTTCAGAAAATACAAAAGAGGCACCCTAAAGGATACCTCTCAGTTGATCTTATTAGTCAGAAACGTATGGCAGCAGCGCAACGTGACGAGCTCTCTTGATTGCAGTTGTGAGCTCTCTCTGATGATAAGCGCAAGTGCCTGTTACACGGCGGGGGAGAATTTTTGCTCTCTCTGTCATGCACTTTCTGAGCTTTGCGATATCCTTATAGTCAATCTTTTCTGCTCTGTCAACGCAGAACATACAAACCTTTTTACGACCTCTCTTCATAGGTCTGCCGGAATTTCTTTCCTTCTCCACGGTAATTTCCCTCCTTACTGGAAATTTTCACATTCAAGTTCAAGATAAATAAATATTAGAACGGTACTCCGTCGTCGCTGAGAACCTCCTCAAAGTCCGCTAAATTGCCGATAGACAGCGCGTCGTTTGCAGGAGCGTTATTGTTATTGTAATTGGAATTATTCTGAGCGGGAGCCGACTGCTGATAACCGTTGTTCTGATACCCGCCGTTCTGCTGATATCCGTTATTCTGGTATCCGCCGTTATTATTCGGATAACCTCCGTTGCCGTAAGCGTTCTGATAGGTATTGCTGCCCTGCTTAGGCTCGCCTGTGAATGACGCATTATCCACATAAACATCAGTAGTATAATGCTTAACGCCGTTTTTATCGTCGTATGAGCCTGTTCTGATATTTCCCTCGATAGCGATCATTCTGCCCTTACCGAAATATCTTCCGATAAATTCAGCGGTCTGGCGCCATGCAACACACCTGATAAAATCGCTCTGTCTTTCGCCATTCTGATTAGCGAAGCTTCTTTCGACCGCAACGGTAAAGGTAAGCGACGAAACACCGCTGGGCGTCTGTCTTACCTCCAGATCGTGTGTAATTCTTCCCATTAAAATAACTCTGTTAAGCATAACTTTTCCCTTCCTTCAGTCCGCTTACTTTACAGTAACCAGGAAACGGATAACACCGTCTGTAATCTTGAGAACTCTCTCAAGCTCAGCGGGGAAATCGGTCTTGCTTGTGAAAGACCAAAGTACGTAAGTACCCTCTGTTTCATAGTTAATAGCATAAGCCAGCTTACGCTTGCCCCAGTTGTTGATTGAAACCTCTTCAGCGTTAGCCTCGATCATGTCATTGAACTTAGCTGTGAGCGCATTTGTAGCCTCTTCGTCAAGCTTAGAGCTAAAAATTACCATAGCCTCGTATGTCTCATTGATTTTTGCCATTATATTACACCTCCTTTTGGATTTCGCCTGCACAACATCTGCAATGCAAATATGCAAGCAAGGATTAACTTAATTATTATATCATGCTGAACAAACCGTGTCAACATCAGCTGAAAGTTTTATTATGAATTTTTTGTAAATTTTACTTTATCCTGCTCATAAGCATTACAGTGCCGAAAGATATCACAGCGTACACCGTAAAGCCCACGATAACGTTCACCCAGGACACACCGCCCTTTGCCGCAATCTTCGCTTTAGCCTCGCTGTCGTCGGAAATATTTTCGTCCCTTATCTCGATAATATCTTTTTTCGCCTGCTTGTAGTAAATATAATTTGCGAACAATCCCACAACGATCCTGATGATAAAAGTAGCATATGCGGCAATGCTGTAAATCACCATAAAATTATTCGACTTTATATTAACGCCTATGTCCATTGTAATACCGTAAAGCCCCGAGCCAAGGGTATATATCAGATTTGGAATACTCAAAAGCGCAAACAGCAGCAAAGCCACGATCCCCCACGGTTTCATTTTTCGGTAAAGGAAATAAACCTCGGGGAACAGAAACGCTCCCAAATTCATCGAAAGCTTACTGCCGAACTTACCGAACCTGATAAAATTTGACAAAAATCCGATCGGATTTCCGCCCACGTATTTTGCGTAATCTCCCAGCCTTACCCCGTCTATCTCGGAGTCCTGATTGTAAACGGTACGTCCGAAAGCCTGCGCGCCCATAGGACCGCTGTCTGCGCCGAAACCTCCGTTAAAGCCGTTCGCTCCGTTAAAATCGTTCATATTCCGATTGTAACCGTTCTGTCCGTCGGCGGTATTAAAAGGTCTCTCCTCCGACATATTTTTCATCAGCGGAGTGCCGCACTTCTCGCAGAACAGCTTTTCGGGGGTATTCTCAAAGCCGCACCTTATACATCTGATATTTTCCCGGCTTCCGCTTTCATCGGAAGTCTCCTGCTCCTGCGTCCAGCTCTGTCCCGAGGCGTGGAGCTCTTCGTTTATGCATTTACCCTCCCGCAGATAGCACTCACGGTGATAAGGAGTGCCGCATTCGGGGCATACGACAACATCGTCCCCCGCTTTAAAACGCTCCCCGCAGGATATACATTTAGCGCCTGTATAGTTACCCATTTGCACGATCCTTTCTTATACTAAACCTGATTTAGTATTAAATTATGTACGTTCAAAAATATTATAGCATATTTTTTTATAAAATACCATACTTTTTCATAATTTTTTCTTTACTTTTCATAAAAAAAGTTTTATAATATAGTATAAAAGCATTTTGTGATTATAAGGAGAAAATTTTATGGTATTTTTGGAAAATCTAAAGGCGGAGCTTGAAAGCTGCCGTCCCGTAATCAAAGAGCTTCACGACGTTTACGACATTGAAAACTGCGGCGAGAAAATCGAGGAACTCCACGAAAAAGCGGCTGAGCCGGGTTTCTGGGACGACCTTGAAAAATCACAGGAGGTCTTACAGCAGACAAGAAATCTTGAAAGCAAGGTAGAACGCTACAACAAATTTATGACCGCTTTTGAGGATATAGAAGTAATGATAGAAATGGCGGGCGAGGAGGACGAGGACGCTCAGGCTGAAATGACCGAGGAAATTCAGGAGGACTTAAACAAGCTGAAAGCCGACCTTGAGGCAGCGTCCCTTGAAACGCTCTTCACAGGAGAGTATGACCACAGCAACGCGATTTTAAACTTCCACGCAGGCGCAGGCGGAACGGAAGCGCAGGACTGGACGGAAATGCTTATCCGTATGTACACCAAATGGGCGGACGCTCACGGCTTCAAAGCTAAAACTCTGGACATTCTCGAGGGCGGCGATGCGGGAATAAAAAGCTGTTCAATGATAATCGAGGGAGAAAACGCTTACGGATATCTTAAAAGCGAGTCGGGCATTCACCGTCTTGTAAGAATATCGCCTTTTGACAGCTCAGGAAGCAGACATACTTCGTTCTCAGCGGTGGAGGTAATGCCTGAGCTTGACGAAAACTTCGACGTTGAGATACGTCCCGAGGACATTGAAATGGAGGTTTACAGAGCCAGCGGCGCAGGCGGACAGCACATCAACAAGACCTCCTCGGCTGTAAGACTTATCCACAAGCCGACGGGTATAGTTACGGCTTGCCAGACCCAGCGTTCGCAGTTTCAGAACAAGGACTACGCTCTGAAAATGCTGAAGGCAAAGCTTATCGAGATAAAAGAGCGCGAGCACCTTGAAAAGATCGAGGACATCAAGGGCGTTCAGAAAGAGATTGCCTGGGGCGCGCAGATACGTTCCTACGTGTTTATGCCCTACACTCTCGTAAAAGACCACAGAACGGGTTTTGAATACAACAACGTAAACGCCGTAATGGACGGCGATATAGACGGGTTTATCAACGCTTATTTAAAGGCTCTGTCACTTGGAGAGATAGAAAAGTAATACGCCCTTTTAGATTGACAATTATTGAGGCGGACTTTTTATACGCGGTTTTATAAACAAGGCAGACAATAAAACGGACTGAGAAATTTGAGGTTCTCAGTCCGTTTGCTTTTAAATACAGATCATAATTTAACGTTAACCGAATATCGGAAGACAACTTTGAATTTACGAAATCGTCTTACCCCTGCGCTTGTCCCTTTTCTCAGGCTTGTTCTTCGCCTCTTCCTCGGCTCTGTCCTCGAAAACAGCCTCCTCGGGAGCGACCGTTTTGTATGCGAATTCTGGATTTTCCTCGCCCCTCTGGTCATAGTAAGGCTGAATAACATGCTTTCTGATAACCGGATAGCAGTTAAAACAGCAAATAAACGCTATAAACGTCAACGGGAAAAACGGTATAATTAAAAACGTGTACGGCATAAACGCGTAGATCAAAAACATTACCGTAATAGAGGCAAGCAGCGTCCACATAGACTCCTTGATACCAAGGCTTACCAGAAACAGTGAATTTTTCAATATTTGTTTCATAGTAAGATTTGTGGAGCATATCATCAGATAAATATAAAAATGCATCATAAAGAAAATTATCATACACGCCAGACAAAGCACAAACGGAATGTACATCGTTGAATTCTGCTCCGCAAGCTGTTTATAAATGGGAATTCCGACTGTAAAGCCCGTAATGAAGATCACGTCGATAATACCCATAGCAATACCCTGTCTGAAATTCTTTTTAAAAGCGTCCTTAAAATCGTGGAATACGAATGTGGCTCTCTCCTGAGAAAAATTTCTTGCAACCTTAGTCATAGCCGCAGTTGCGGGTCCCACAACCACCGCAGGTATTCCCAAAAGCATATAAAGCGGGTTAAAGGTAGACAAAAGCAGGATCAGCATTGCAGCCATAGGTATGCAGAAAACAAAGTACAGCACGTTGAGCTGAATAAGCTTCCACATATGACGGGCGTATACCTCCCAGAATTTAAAAAAGCCCTTTTTCTCGTGAGGAGTTTTGAGAACTCCCCTGCCGGGCTGATTGTAATTACCGAACAGTGCCATTAAAATACTCCTTAATTTAATTATTCCCCGATGTAAAATCCTATAAAATATATATTTTGCTAAAAGTACCTGATAAAAAGAAAATTGCAAAGACAGTCTATCCCCGCAGACGCCGCCAGAGCGGATATCAGCACAAGAAATTTTGCACCGTAAAGCCTAACAGTATCCAGCAGACCGTTTTCCTGTCTGCCGCTGAGGGATATCCTGAGATAGATATTAGAAAGACTTACCGCCTCCCGCACCGCAAAGACCAGAGCAAGGGTCGAGACCGCCGCTCCGGGAAGTACAAGTCCCGCAGAATAAAGCATACCGCTTTTTCCGTAGGCACTGTAAAGCTGGGCAAGGGTAAGCCCCAGACCCATTCCCCTTACAAGCAGAATGCACAAACCCAAAGGCTGTCCCACGGCGCAAAGTCCGCATATAAAAGCTGCCGCAAGAAACGCCGTCGCTCCCGAAAAGGAGCTTACCATTATCTGAGCGTAGTCCATAGCCTTGCGGGACTGTATAAAATCAGCCTGAGCAAGTCCCAGCCCTTTCAAAAAGTCGCCCTCCGAGAGGCAGAACGAGATCGTTCCGAGCAGCACTCCCATAAGAGCGGTACCGCAGAGAAATGCGAAAAATCCGCCTTTATAATAACCGTCTTTTCTGTTGTTTTCTTCTGTCCTTATAGTCCGCACTGTCATCACTCCCTGATGAATTATATGCGGACAAACCCTT
>JAUNOG010000018.1:0-25397 GCA_030531185.1 Ruminococcus sp. | reverse complement strand
ATTGACAGTTGACAATTGACAATTAATGTATCCGCCGTACCTTATCGACGGCGATATGCCTACAATACACTAATTGCGCCCCGCAACGGCAAGCGCAGCGCAGCAAAAAAATATGCCGCAGGCACACAATAATTGTCCATTGTCAATTTAATAATTGCATTGAGATGTTATTTTGAAAGCTCGTAAGCCCTCTTTGTGCAGGCTTTACAGCATTCGTTTACCGTCTCCGACAGCTTGCCCTCTCTGAGTTTTTCCAGACCTGCAATAGTCGTGCCGCCCTTTGAGGAGACCATTGTAATAAGCTCGTCAATGGACTTCCCGCTGTCGGTTATCATCTTAGCCGAGCCTACAAGGGACTTCGCAAACAGGCTCTTAGCGACCTCCTCGTCAATACCGACGCTCTTTGCGTACTCCACAAAAGCCTGTGCATAAAGGTAAATAAACGCAGGAGACGAGCCGTTTACTGCGATTATCTCTTTCATCTTGTCCTTGGGAATTACAGCGTAAATACCGCACGCGCCGAATATCCTGCACACAAGGTCAAATTCCTCGTCCGAAACGCTGTCGGACTTGGAAAGCGCAGTCGCGCCCTCTCCCAGCAAAAGCGGAGTGTTGGGCATAACCAGCACTACCTTTGCACCGTCAATGGTTTTTGATGCAATATATTCGTCGGAAATTCCCGCGCATATGGAAACTATGACCGTATCCTCAGTTACTGCGGACTTTATCTCATCAAGCACCTCGTCAAGCTGCTGAGGCTTGACCGCAAGGAAAACGTACTTGCACGCCTTTACGACCTCGGCGGACGAACCGCATTTGACCGTACCGAATTCCTCCAGTCTGTCAAGTATCGGAGCATAAACGTCAAAAGCGCGGAGCTGAATATCATTCTTCATAGCGCAGCCTGCAATGCCCTTCATAATGGCATATCCCATATTTCCTGCGCCGATAAAACCAACATTTATCATATTTAACAAAACCTTTCCCGGCTGAGATACAATATCTCCTTAAATTTAGCTAAAATAATTATACAACATATCTCGACAGATTTCAAGTACTATTGTGCAATTTTCATCAAACGAACAAATTAGAGAAAAAATGCAAACACAAAAGGGACTTACGTTCAGGCAAGTCCCCGTTAAGATGCTTATTTAAATTTCCGCTTTAGGCTGTACCGAAGCTCTTCCCGTGCTCGTTCTCTTATAAGCCGTAAGACACAGCGGCAGCAGCAGGAACAGCAGCGGCAGATCTGCCGCCAACTCAATAACGTTTTTCAGCGTTCTTGACGCGATCGCCACGCCGAAACTCTCGGCAGGAATAAATCCGTAGTGCATATTAAGCGCGGTATTTACGATAAGATTGATGATGATAACGTCCAGCAGTCTTGCGGCTGTCGCTCTTATGCAAAGAATTTTAGCGTCGGTTCTGCCGAATTTACGGTAAAGACATATGCCGTAGATAACTCCCTGTACTCCCGCAACCAGCACATATGCCGGCAGGAAACCTCCGTCGGGGTGCGCGATATAGCCAACTATATCGCAGGCAAGTCCCGCAAGAAACGCCACAGACGGACCGAACAGCATTCCGATCACCGCAATGGCAAGGAACGCAAAGTTCAGCTTTGCAAATCCGATATCAATGGCAAATCCCTCGATTATCATTGAGATCGCCACAAACAAGCCTGTCACCGCCAGGCACTTGATACTTTTCAGCTCCTTTGCGGAGTCTGAAAACTGTTTAAAAAAGCTCTTCATAATAATACCTCCTTTAAAGTATGCGAGCTTGTCGCTTAGTGCATAACGGAGCGTTTTCCGCAATCAACGAAAAACGGCTCTGCGCCGCCAAAAGACGTGCAGAGCCGCTTATGAAAAGCTTCAATTACACATTCAGCGGGATGCGAAAACCAAACCGCAAGGACTTCCGCCCTTTTCGTCCCGACAGCAACTCCCCGTCCGCCGAACACTTAACGCAAGGTTTCCTACTCTGTAATATGTTATACCCGATTTCGGGCAAAACACCGAAAATAATGCCTGAATATCCTATCAGAACGCAGTCTTGTACAAAATATCGTACAGATCGTCCTCAAAAGGCTTTGTCATAGAAAGAGCCTCCTGAATATCCACATCGTATATCTTGCTGTCCTTCATACCTACAACTCTGTTGCCGATACCCTGCTCAAGCAGTTCAACAGCGTGATAACCCATTTGAGTAGCGATAACTCTGTCTCTTACAGTAGGCGAACCGCCTCTCTGAACGTGACCGAGAATAGTCGCTCTTGTCTCGATACCCGTCATATCGTGGAGCGTCTTTGTGATATAATCGGTCTTGCCGACGCCCTCTGCAACAACGATTATAAAGTGGGTCTTGCCTGAACGCTTAGTCTGTATCATATTATTGGCAATAGCCTCAAGATCATATTCTCTTTCAGGTGTGATAACAGCCTCGGCTCCTACAGCCGCACCGACGTTTATAGCAATATAGCCTGCGTTTCTGCCCATTACCTCAACGATAGAACATCTATCGTGGGACTGTGCGGTATCACGTATCTTGTCTATCATTTCCATAGCGGTATTCATAGCCGTATCATAGCCGATAGTATACTCTGTGCAGGAAATATCGTTATCGATAGTTCCCGGGAGACCGATACACGGAATACCCAGAGCCGAAAGAGCCGCAGCGCCCTTGAACGAGCCGTCGCCGCCTATGACAACGATTCCATCAAGACCCATTTCAATGCACTTGTCCCTGCCCTGCTCCTGAACTTCTTTATTTACGAATTCAGGACATCTCGCAGTATAAAGGATAGTACCGCCTCTCTGAATAATACCCGAAACGCTTCTTGCGTTCATTTCAACGACTTCGCCGTTAAGGAGACCGTTATAACCTCTGCGGATACCTACCACGTCCATTCCCTTACGGAGCGCAGCTCTGCAAACCGCTCTAACCGCAGCGTTCATTCCCGGAGCGTCGCCGCCGCTTGTCAAAACACCGATTTTCTTTGCCATAATATATACCTCCAAATCAGGCGATAATAGTATACCGTTCCCGCCTTTTCTTAATTATCCTAAATTAGCATAACACAAAGCCCTTGAATTGTCAAGGGCTTTGCCTATGATTTTACACATTTTTAAAACGTTTTCGACATAACGCACCCATTTTTGGCAAACTATTCAGCAGGCGTATTGTCTGAGGGCTGAACGTCCGTATTCTGATTGTCCGACTGAGAATTATCAGCGGGAGGCTCCGCCTGCTGAGCCGTAGTCGTAGTAGTTGTCGTCGTAGTTGTGACAACTCCGTCGCAGATAGTAACAGTGAGCACTTCGCCGTCCTCAATATTGATGTAGTCTCCTGCCGCAATGCTCGTCTTGATGACATAGTCCACCTTAACGGTTGCAGATTTTTCCTTGGCGATCTTGTACTTGATATTGAGCGAATCCAGCAGAGAAATGTAATCCTTCTTGCTCCAGCCCGAATAATCGGGTACGGGTATCTCGGGAGGACCTGCGCAGACCTCAAGCTTCAGCTCGTTTTTCATACTCGGGTCATAGTCCGCTCCCTCAGGAATAGCCTGAGACTTAACATAGCCTCTGTCGTCAATATCGGAATAATAATACTCGGGTCTGAGCGTAAACTCTCCGCCGAGCTGTCTTTCGACTTCGGCGTAGTCCATACCCACAACATTCGGCATAATAGAGCCGTATCCCCATTCAGAGCCGCTTTCCAGCGTAGTGGTAGAGCCTGTCACAACATTTGTGTCGTAAACATAATCGTCGCTGTCGTCCTCAGTATCGTCGAAGGAATAATCTATGCTCGTCTTGGAAGAATTATTATCGCTGTCGTCCGCCCCTGAAAAAAGCTGTATCAGCAGTACTACCGCAAGTATCAGCACAGCGGCAAGCACGCACCAGCCGACTATCATAGCAGTCTTGTTAACAGGCTTTTTCTCGGGTTCTTCCTTTCTGCGCTGAGAGTTCTGCTTGGGAACGTGCTGAATAGGAATAGTCTGAGTAGCTCCCTTAGCGTGCTCAACGTGAGTATTATGCTGTTCAAACAGAGCCGCAACCAGTTCGGTAACAGTCTGAATTCTGTCCTCGCCTCTCACAGCCATAGCTCTTGACAGCACTCTTGAAATATGCTGAGGAATTCTCGGATTTATCCTGCAAGCCTCCACCAGAGTGTCGTTATGAATTCTGGTATTTGCGTCCAGCGGCATACAGCCTGTAAGAATACGGTAAATCACCGCCGCCACCGCATAAACGTCCGTCCACGTACCCTGCCACTGAAGAGAAGAATACTGCTCAGGCGCAGTATATCCCGAATAAAATTCAGGCAGCAGACCCGTATTCGACGTTCTTATGGAGCTTATGCAGAAGCCTGTCAATTTAAGCTCGCAATCGGTAGTAACTATAATATTCTCGGGAGAAATGCCCCTGTGAATGATACCCGCATTATGTATGATACTCAAAGTCGTGAAAAGGGGAACAAACAGCTTTT
Organism: Ruminococcus sp.; assembly: GCA_030531185.1. Lineage (GTDB taxonomy): Bacteria > Bacillota > Clostridia > Oscillospirales > Ruminococcaceae > Hominimerdicola. Next base: position 20,903 of record JAUNOG010000018.1, on the reverse strand, counting down.
TGACCTGCTCCCAGGTAAGAAATCCCGTATTGGACTGCAAAAATTTTTTCAGCGAAACGCCTTCGACATACTCCAGAATTACGTAAGTCGTATTATTTTCGCAGAACATATCCTTAGCCGTAGCGATATGAGTAAGATTTCTCATACGCGACAGCACCTTATTCATATCCGCAAACTCGGACATAAACGTTTTATATTTGGCAAGGCAATCGGGATTGACCCTTATATTCTGCGTACCGCTGTCTCTTTCGCAAAGAGTATCGGGCATATACTCACGGCAGACGCATTTGCACTTGCCTACCATATCGTAACATATATATGACGCGCCCTCGCCGTTATAGGAGAGCATTTTTCCTACGATATATCTGTTGTCCAGCACAGTTTTAGGCGCTAAATAGGACTGTAGATGCGGAATATCGTCCGTATAGCTGCAATGACGGCAGCGTCCGGAAGCGTCCAGCTCGTTCATACAGCCCATACAAAGCTTAACACTAGGCTCCATACCGAACCTCCTTAAATCATAATCTAATTCATAATAACAATTATTCCGACAAAAGTCAAGTTTTTTACGTCAACTGTACTTTTTATGCAATAATTTGTATTCTTTCTGTAACAATTATCAATACGCAATAAAGGTGATTCTGCGGCGGATTTGTGGAAGAGGAACGTATGTTATATCTTTAACAATATTTTGCGTTTTATCAACTTAAATAATACTATTTTTATGTAAATGCCGACAAACCTGATATTGAGCAAGTATTCTCGCGCATAATTATGATATTTGGATATTATTAAAACAGAACGGCGCACATTGCTGTCCAATGACATAATGTGCGCCGTTATTTATTGCTTTGAGTTTATTTTTCGTCGTCCTGATTTTTACTGTAGGTCAATTTGCTCTCAAGCTTCTGCGCTGTATGATTTTCCATATGCGGCTTCATATAGGGAGCCTCAAACCAGAACGTAGAGCCTTTGCCCTCCTCCGACTGTACGCCGAATGCGAATTTGTGGCATTTCAGAATTTCCTTGCAGATTGACAGCCCCAGACCCGTTCCCACAACGTCCCGCTTTACCTTTGCGTCACGGTAGTATCTGTCGAACACCTTTGGCAGCAGTTCCTTTGAAATGCCCTTTCCGTTGTCCGTGACCTCGACACGCACTGCGTTTTCAAGGTTTATCTGCTTGACCCTGATGACCTTATTTTCCCCGGTGTAATTTATCGCATTGTTGATGAAATTGTAAATTACCTGATCAAGTTTATCGGGGTCTGCCGAAATGATCCTGTCCTCGTCGGGCTCGTATTTTATATCGTAGCCGTTCTGCTCGATGACAAGCTGATACCTGGTCATGCAATCGTTAAGTTTTTCCACTATTGAGAAATTTTTGATATTCAGTTCAATATTTCCCGACTCAAGCTTTGAAAGCTCAAGCAGATTGTTGACCAGATTGGAAAGTCTGTCCGCCTCGTCGATAATGACTTGAATATGCTCGTTGCGCTTAACGGGATTGTCCCCCGACAGATCTCTTATCATTTCCGCATACGCCTTGACCATTGTCAACGGAGTTCTCAGATCGTGGGAAATATTTGCAATCAGGTCTTTTCTCAGATCGGAAACCTTCCGTATCTCATTTTTGGCGTTATTCAGCACTTCGGACAGTTCCTCGATCTCGCGGTAGCCCTTTCCCTCGAACTGAACGTCATAATCTCCTGCACCGAAGCGCTTTGCCGTTTTGGTTATCTCATCTATAGGCTTTGTGACCCTCTTTGAAATAAACATCGTTATGATAAACGCAAGCTCAAACAGGATTATGGTGATATAAATAAGCTGTTCCCTAATGATATTTACCGTGGAGTCTATCGGTTCTATGGAGCTTTCTATGAAAAGATAAGCCTGCTCGTCGGCATTATCTGCGTAAATTTTTGTACAGTAGAGTATTTCCCTGCTTTCAAAATTCGAATTTTTCAAAACCTGCGTCGAATAGCTTTCATCTGATTTTATAAGCTCAGTACGCAGTCTGAACAACGCCATACCGTTGTTGTTAAGAATATCCGAGCTGAGATAAGAATACGCTCCCAGATTGTTCTCGCATATCTCCACATTGCCCATTTCATCGGTTATAACGATACAGAAATTATTGTTAAAAGCAAGCATACGGTTTGTTTTTTCCTGAAGCGGCGTATCGTACGCGTCAATTATTTGATTAGCCGCGCTTGTTATATCCCTTACCTTTGCGTTGCGGTAATAATTGTCCAAAAAAATGTACTGGAACAGCCATATCAGAACCAGGATAAATACGGTAAATACTATAAAATACATCCACACATAAGATCTGATAGAACCTTTTTCGCCGAAAATTCTCCGTCTTTCGCTTTTATGCTTACTGGATTTTCTCAAACTTGTATCCCATTCCTCTCAGCGTAACGATAAGATTTCTGTACTCGCCAAGACTGTTTCTCAGCATTTTAATATGGGTGTCCACCGTTCTGTCGTCGCCGTAGAAATCAAAGCCCCATACCTCCTCGAGGAGCTTTTCTCTTGACAGAGCAATATTCATATTACGCACAAGATAGAACAGCAGGTCGTACTCCTTTGGCGTCATTGAGACCTTTTCACCGTCTATCTTGACCTCCCGCGCAGTGAAATTAATTTCAAGCCCCTTGTATTTTATCACGTCCTCGGTATTCTTAGAGGAGTTTGCACGGTTGAGCACTGCGCGAATTCTCGCCATAAGCTCCTTGGGAGAAAACGGCTTTACCACATAGTCGTCAACGCCTATCTCAAAGCCGAAAAGCTTGTCGTACTCCTCCCCTCTTGCCGAAAGCATTATAACGGGAGTTTTCTTTATCTTCTGAATTTCCTTGCAGGCGGAATAGCCGTCCAGCTTAGGCATCATAACGTCCATAATGATAATGTCGAAATCCTCTTTTTTTACCATTTCAACAGCCGCCATACCGTCCTCTGCCTCGGCTACCTCATAGCCCTCGAATTCCGCGTACTCCTTTATTATCATACGGATCTTCGCCTCGTCGTCGACCGCTAATATCTTTGCCATAAAAATGACCTCCTCCATATATTATTTCAATATTATATTACCCTATATTTGTGTAGAAAATGTGACAATTTAAGGAATATTCAGGCGAAATACATCAATTGCGCTAGTCCTCGTCGTTATCATTTCTGTGTCTTGCGTGATAAATAAAATATACCGCACAGTTTATCAGCATAAATACGCCTATAAAAATATTAGCCCAAAAGTTTTCTCCTATTTTATCTTTTCTCATCATTGAAACAACAAGTACGAATGCGCCGCACAATCCGAATACTCCAAAAACGCGTCTGCCTGTCGCTGTGTCGTTAATTCTGTCGTATGCGCTGTGAGTTACCGCATAAACCGTAAATACCGTAAGAGACACCCACGCCGTGACCACAAAAGTACCGTACGGCGTAATGTACTCCGTAAATTCGTCCAAGCACGTCAGCAGAGCGAGTACTGCCATAGCGGTCAAATAGGCAAGCATAAATCCTCTGCCCCTTACGGCTATCTGCCTTTCGTCAAAGCCATTGTTTCCCTTTGCAAATTGAATGTTTTTCATAAAATCTCCTCCAAATCGTAAATTAAATTATTCTTCGTCCCAGAAAAGCTCGTCAAGCGTAGTATCCAGCGCCTTGCATATCGCTATGCACAGCTTGATAGTCGGATTGTAATCTCCGCTTTCAATGGCGTTCATAGTCTGCCTTGAAACTCCTATCTTTTCCGCCAGTTCTTTCTGAGACATATCCTTTAAAGCCCTTGCGGCTTTCAGTTTCAGGTTCTTTCCCACTTTATCACCGTCCTTTTTGTTGTACATATTGTAGCATATATTTTTATAAAAGTCAAGTATATTTTACATAATGTTTCGAATTTTTGCGTTTTTAACTTTATAAACAATTTTCAAATAAAAAAGCTTATATGAATATAGCAATTTGCACAAATGCAAAATTTGCCCCTGATTTTCGGGCAAAAAATTAGACACCTGTCAAAAAGTTCTCTTGACAAGCGTTCGCAAAAGTGTTATATTTATTACAGTACAGGACATAAAGCTTATGTAAAATCCCACGTCCCGTTGAAAGGTTATGATATAATGAGCGAAAACAAAAATGAAAATACAAAGGGAATAGTCCTGCCGGACGGTACGACGGTGACTGAGACCGTTCAGGAGGACGAGCCTAAACGTTATTCCTTGGGAGAGGAGATATTCAACTCCGTCTCACACGGAGCGGGCGGTCTGCTGTCAATAGCGGGAACGGTAATTCTCATCGTGTTTGCGGCTATATACTCCAACGCTTGGGGCGTGGTAGGCTCGGCAATTTACGGAGCTTCGCTGATAATACTCTATACAATGTCCACTCTGTACCATGCTATCACCAACCGTACCGCAAAAGCGTTCTTCCGCATAATGGATCATAACACCATTTTCCTGCTGATAGCGGGAACATACACTCCTATAACTCTGGTACCGCTGAGAGGAGTTATGGGCTGGGTTCTGTTCGGAATAGTCTGGGGCGCGGCAATACTGGGTATAGTACTTAACTCCATTGATCTGGAAAAATACCGCAAGCCCTCGATAGTCTGCTATGTAGCAATGGGCTGGGTAGTGCTTATAGCCATAAAACCAATGCTTGAAAAGGTCAACGCATTTTCTCTGTGGTTTCTCCTTATCGGCGGACTTTTCTACACTCTGGGAATTATTTTCTACATCAAAAAGGACAAAAAATATTTTCACTCCGTATGGCATTTATTCACTGTGGCAGGCAGCGTGTTCCATTGGTTCGCTGTACTCATAATGATCATTCGCAACGGAAAGTAATAACATCAAAAAACGGACGGCTGATGATAATGCCGTCCGTTTTGATTTTATCAGTATTCTACTCTCTCAACAGTATATCCGTCCTTTTCAAGAAGGTCGATAATTCCGCCCTCGCCTATATAGTGAGCCGCGCCTACTACATAAAACACGTTTTTATTATCCGCAAGCAGTTCTTTTATAGCCTTTTCCATACCGATATTTCTGTCATAGAGCATTTGATCGTTGTAATCTTCGATAACGGCGTACTCCTCGTCGGTCAATTCAATTCCGTTGACGTCGTCGCTTTCAAACATTTTCTCAAGACCCTCTGTATCGCCCGTTCTCCATATCTCATAAAGCTCCATAAACGCGTCGAGCTGAGTATCCTTGGTTTCCTCCGCCATTGCACGGAAACTTAAATCGTAATATTCCTCAGAGAAATTCATAATAAGGTCCATTTGAAAATCAACGGACTCTACTTCATATATCTCCTTGCCGTTTTCCTTTGCCTGCGATATAAGATAATTGTCTATGCCCAGATCTGCGCTCAGTCCCGAGTAAAGGATCGGCATTGTTTCAACGGTATTCGCCACTGCCCATGGTTTATAGGAGGCAAAAGCGTCTACGGTCAATCCGTATGTGCCGAGATAGCTGTCAAGAGCGCTGTAAGCCTCCTCGGAAATGTGATCCTTCAGGGTTGTTCCGTCGTCGTATGACATAGCTTTAAGCAGGGCAGTCTGATAGCTAAGGGAGCTTGCCTCCTCCGTATCGCATTCCACAGCAAGAATATCTGCGGCATTAAAAGCGTCCGTTATAACATCCGGAAGAGGGTAATCCTCATCGCTCAGAGCGTGCATAGAACCGAGCATTGTCATCGTCGCTCCCTCGGGAGACGTTACCGTCCACATCGCGGGAGTAATATCGGAGGTCTCTCCGCTAACCTCAGTATCGGGTTTGCTGTCCTCCGACGGCTCTGATGACTGCGTTTCGGCAGCGCTGCTTTTCTCAGCCGCAGAGGAAGTATTCTCCGTAACCTCCGCCGAGGAGCTTTCAGCCTCAGAGGACGAACTTTCGCCGCCCCCGCAGGAAACAAACGCGCTCACACTCAGGGTAACAGCCGCAAGTACGGCTAATAATCTTTTGTTTTTCATAATCGATTTCCTTTCTTCTGTTAAGCATACTATTATGCAAAGTATGCTTTGCGTAATAGTATACCACGCTTTTCATTATTTGTCAATAGTATAAAAATAAAATAATAACATATAAAACAGGGGACCTGATATCAGTCCCCTGCGTATATCACCATAATTTCTTCGTATTTCTCACATGGGCATTGATACGTCCAACGTCCGATGTGGTGATCGTTCCGTTGCCGTTTATGTCCGCGCACTTGAATTTATAACTGTCGGATATCTTCCTGATATTTCTCACGTGCGAATTTGCAAGTCCCGCGTCGGCGGTTGTGATATTACCGTCTCCGTTAACGTCGCCTAAGAGATAAAGCTCTCCGTTAAGCACCGCTCCGTCCGCTCCTACAGTCACGCTGTAACTGCGGCTTACGCACTTATCAGCCGAGAATGTAACGGTATACTTTCCTGCCGCAAGATCGGGAACTTTATAGTTTCCCTTATTGACAGTTTCTCGGTAAACGGGAGCAGCCGCGCCCTCCTTAGTCACAGTGACCGTTACCTGCGCGGAAGAAACCCCCTCGGTATCCTTGATCGAAATCGTACCGCTGATACTTCCTTTTGCGTTTTCTGCGGGATAGGGATAGGTTTTAATGTCCGGCATTTCGTCCAGCGTTATGACGTTTTCGTGATTGTAAACCTTGGTCCACATTGATTTTTCCGTATAAGACTCAGAAATGGAAGTTTCGTAACTGCAAAAGTCCCCCGCCCATACGCAGAACCAGCTCCACACCGTACCTGCCGACAAGGCTTTGTCAACGTCGAAAAGACAGCCGTTTTCCGAAAGCGTTACGATTTTTGAGATATCCGTATAATTTGCCGCCTCGACAAATTTCGAGGACTGAGGATTGTAAACTCTGCTGCCGGGATAAATATCCTCGCCGATGATGTCCACATACTCGTCGCCGGGATACCATTCCTTGCTTTGACCGTTCCATACCCATATGAGGTTGTCAAGTCCGTATTCGTTGGTAAGCTTGTCGTACATAAGCTTCCACAGCTTTTTGTAAGGCTCGCTGCCGTCGGAACCCCACCAGAACCAGCCTCCGCTTGCCTCGTGTAAAGGTCTGAACAGCACAGGCACATCAGCCTGCTGCAGCTTTTTAAGCTGTACCGCAATAGCGTCGATATCAGCCATAAGCAGATCGTAGCCCTCCTTGTCCTTACCGTCCATAATAGCGGAGAAGTCCATATTCAGATTGCTTGTATAGAAACCTCCCCACCAGCGCGGATTTCCGTTTTCGTCCGTTCCCGATTTGAGATATTTGTCGGGAGCGTTCCAGTGCCAGCACAGCGTTACTATACCGCCGTTGTTCCAGAACTCTATTGCATTCTCGACCGTTTTACAGGTATCGCCCTTGCTTACTCTTGTGGGAGTATATCTCATCAGATCCATACCCAGCAGAGCGGGAGTTTTGCCCGTCTGATTTTTTATTGCCTTGAACTCGTTTCCGTTAATTCCCCCGTCGCACTGCTGCCCCGATATAACGTTCACGCCGTAATTGTCCGCAAGAAAGCTCATAAGTCTCTGCGCATTTTCGGAGGCATCGGGGTTTATAAGCTCCTTTGAAACGTTATAGTAGTCCTTGTCGGAAGAATACTCTGTTACAATAAGGCAGTCCAGATTTATCCAGCCCCAGCTCGGCGTGACCTTGACCTTATGCGAGCCTTTTTCAACATAAACGGAATATATCTTAGCGTCTCCAAGCTTGTCCTTGACCGATGTAAATGTGCCTATGCTCTCGCCGTCCAGAGCAGCGTTGTTGGTTTTATCGGAACCCACTCCGCTGCTTACAAAATTAAAGTCGTACATTCCGCTCTTTTCAACTTCAATGGTAAAAGTACAGCTTCCGCTCTGCTGCATAGTCACATATTTGCCGCCCGAATACGACGAGCCGCTTGAAACGCTCATACCCGACAGTACTGCGTTTTCAGCCTCGTATTTAGCCTCCGCCGCAGACGACGAAACGGCAGATATTGCTGATACTGCGCAAACCGCCGCACAAACCGCAGCAGCAAAACGCCTGATATAATTTCTAAAATTCATAATGATTTCCCTTTCGTAAATATCCTGTTCAGTATTTGTATTGTAACACATAAAATCACATTTGTAAACACATTCCATAAACTTCGGAGCTATGCTTGATGTAAATGTTTTCAGAAAAGGTTTTAGCTGTCGTTTTATACAAATAAAACAGGACTTACTCTATTGAGATAAGTCCTGCAAAAATCCCATATCAGCCGTCCTGAGAACCGAACACTATATCCTCAAATTTCCCTCCCGTAACCTTTATCAGGTCATCGGGAGCTATCATTATCTGAGAACCGATGCGTCCGCCGCTTATGATAATTTCATCAAACAGCTCCGCAGTTTCGTCTACCACCGTAGGATACTGCTTTTTCATACCCAGCGGAGTACACCCGCCCCGTATGTAGCCCGTTACCTTGGTTATATCCTTGACGTGAATAAGCTCCACGGATTTTTCACCTACCGATCTTGCCGCCTTTTTAAGATCAAGCTCCTTGTCCAAGGGAATGGCGAACACAAAATATTCTCCGCTTTTGCCCACAGTCACCAGAGTTTTAAAGGAGCTTTCATAAGCCTGTCCCAGCATATCGGCAATGTGAATTCCGTCAATGAATTCGCCGCATTCATAGGTATTGACCCTGTAACGTATCTTATTTCGGTCGAGAATGCGCATCGCATTGGTTTTAACGTCCTTTTCCTTAGCCATTATTTCGATACCCTTACCGCCTGAGCGATTATGTCGGCGCACAGCTCAAAGCCAAGCTTGCCGCTGTCGAGACACATATCGTAGCTTGCCTTTTCGCTCCACTTCTTGTTGGTATTGGCGTTGTAGTAATCCGCACGCTTTTTATCGTACTTTTTAAGTCTGCTTTCAATTTCCTCCTCGGGGATATTATGCTTTGTACGCGCCGCCTCCATACGCTTTTCCAAAGATGAATAAATAAACACATTGAGCGTCTTGACCTTGTTTTTAAGGATAAAATCGGCGCATCTTCCCACGATAACGCAGTTTTCCCGAGCCGCAAGCTCCATTACGACCTCGGTTTCAGCCGCAAAGATTTTTTCGGTAATATCCTCTTTCTCCTTACCGAAAAAGCTTATGGGCGTTTTCATCGGATTAAGAATACTTTCCTCGTACTTTCTGATATCCTCCATAGAAATACCGCTGCGCTTTGCCGCCATTTCGACTATCTCTCTGTCATAGCACTTCACGCCGAGACGATCCGCCACCATTTTACCTATGTCACTGCCGCCCGAACAATAATGCCTTCCTATTGTCACAACCTTGATTTTTGCCATAGTATTCCCTCTTTTCTTTCGTTCTGAAATTTTATTACTGATTTAATTATAGACCCGCTGTCTTAAAATGTCAATTACACATTTATTACAGCATATTACATTATTCCGCCTTGCTGTTATCTGATTTTTCCGAATTATCGGACTTCTTTTCCTCAGCCGTATCCTCGCCCGTGTAATCGGAAACATTCTGCTGGAAAAGCGCTATTCGGTCGTTTGAAAGTCTCTGAGCAAGCCAGTTTCGAATAGTATCCAGCTCAGACTGTTTCAGATTTTCCGAAACAAGCAGAGTGACCATTATTTTGTTTTCGGTAACGTTATTATTATCCAGATAAACGTCGGCATACGACGCAGATGCGCCCTTGATTTTTCCGTTAAGCGCGTTCAATTCGGAGGTAAGCTGTTTTACATCGATAGCCTGTTTCTCAGCGGCGTCAACTTTGTCCTGCAAAGCCTCCGTCTGCCGTTTAAGCTGTTCGTTTTCGTCTTTGAGTTCCTCATTTTCTTTCTGGAGCAGCAGATCCTCGACCCTTACTTCCTCATCGTCGTTGTCGTAGCTGTCCAGCATAGCCTGTACCTCTTCGGCTGTTATCCCGCCGTCGACCATAGTCTGAGTAATTGTAAGCTTATAGTTTGATAGACTGTATTCGCTCAGCTTGCTTTTCAGAGTTTCTTCAGTTTCCGAATCAATACTTTTTCCTATGAGAGAAACCTCGATAGTGTCATTGTTAATGTCAATATTTTTCTGGACTACCTGAGTTCCGTCAAACACAAACTCATTTTTTATGTAATTGTCAACGTTATTGCTTTCAATGGTTTCCGAAACTATATCGTACGCAAGATAAACGCTGGGGAGCATAGTGATGACTGCTACTGCCGCCATAGACCTATGAATTTTGGACAGCTGTTTTTTGCTCAGTTCGGTATACTGAGGCACACGGAGATATTTCAGCACGATAATAGCAGTAAGGCATATAAAAAATCCGTTGATAAAAAACAGGTACAGCGCGCCGAAAAAGTACGAAAACTCCAGATGCGCAAGTCCGTACCCTGCGGTACACAGCGGCGGCATAAGAGCCGTAGCGATAGCCACGCCCGGAATAACGTTGCTTTTCTCCTTACGGGTCTGACCGATTATTCCTGCAAGTCCGCCGCAGACTGCGATCAGCACGTCCCAGACGGTAGGACTTGTACGTGCAAGCAGCTCGCTTGAAGGAGCGTTCATAGGCGAGATTGCAAAGTACACGCAAGAGGTAGCGATACTGATGATAACCTGAATGCTCAGTCTGAAAGCCGACCACTTGGCAAGTCCCAGATTGTTAGTGGCAAAGCCGTAAGCGATAGCGGTAATGCCTCCCATAAGCGGAGAGATCAGCATTGCGCCGATAATGACCGCCGTGGAATTCATATTAAGACCGATTGACGCAACCAGTATCGCAAGTATAAGAACACAGGCGTTTGTACCCTGAAACTTAGAGCCTGAAACAATGGTATTTTCGATTTCCTCATAGGACGCCATATCGTTTCTGAGAGTGAACATCGAGCGGAAAATCTGTAATATTTTATCTGTTCTGCGGCTCATAACCGATACCTCCCACAGAAAATTCATAATTAACTATTAACATTGTAACATATCAAGCTCCCAAAGTCAACCGAAATCACAAATTTTCGCAGCCTTGCGGACTTTTCCAGCAAAAAATCGGACTGCACAGATCTGCGCAGTCCGATAAGATATCGAAAACTATATAAGACTATCCTTAGTCGAACAATGCTGTTGAAAGATATCTCTCACCCGTATCAGGGAGCAGAGCCACGATTACCTTGCCCTTGTTTTCGGGTCTCTTTGAGATCTCCGCAGCAGCGTGAAGAGCCGCGCCCGAGGAAATACCCACAAGAATACCCTCCGTCTTGGCAAAACGATTGCCTGCCGCAAAAGCGTCTGCGTTCTCTACAGGGAAAACCTCGTCGTAAATCTTAGTGTCCAGCACGTCGGGGACAAAGCCTGCGCCTATGCCCTGGATTTTATGCGCGCCCGACTTGCCCTGTGAAAGTACGGGAGAGCTTGCAGGCTCAACGGCAACGATCTTCACATCGGGCTTCTTGGACTTGAGGTATTGACCTACGCCTGTGACTGTTCCGCCTGTGCCTACGCCCGCTACGAAAATATCGACCTTGCCGTCTGTATCCTCCCAAATCTCAGGACCTGTTGTAGCAATGTGGACAGCAGGGTTTGCAGGATTTACAAACTGTCCGAGAATGACCGCGCCCTCGATCTCGTTTTTAAGCTCCTCCGCTTTCTTGATCGCGCCTGTCATACCCTTTGCGCCCTCGGTAAGAACGATCTCCGCGCCGTATGCTTTAAGCAGATTTCTTCTCTCAACGCTCATTGTTTCGGGCATTGTAAGAATTACCTTGTATCCCTTTGAAACGCCCACAGCTGCAAGACCGATACCTGTGTTGCCCGAGGTAGGCTCGATAATTGTCGCGCCCGCCTTTAAAACGCCGCTCTTTTCAGCGTCCTCGATCATATTAAGCGCAACTCTGTCCTTAACGCTTCCCGCAGGATTAAAATATTCAAGCTTTGCCAAAAGCTTTGAGCCTGCTCCGCTTGCCTCGGAAAATCTTGCCGCCTCAACAATAGGAGTTCTTCCCACAAGTTCGCCGATATTCTTATAGATCTTTGCCATAGTAATAACTTCCTTTCAATAATAAAATAATAATTTTCAGCTCATAGACTTCAGAGCCGTTGTTTTATTCTGTAATTATAATATATCATATTATTCCTACTATGTCAATAGGTTATCTATGCTTTTGGATAAACGCACAAATATACAAGCTTTTATTTATACATATTAGTGCATTTTTAATCACTGTCAATAAAAAGTCCGCTCCTCTGCGGAACGGACTTTTCTGTTATAAACTTTCCTCGGTTACTTGACCGTATATTCAACAATACAGAACGCTCTGTCCTCAATGTCGCTGAGGCTTACAATGATCGTATTCCCCTGAGAATACACAGCAGGAACGACCGTCATACCCCGCTTTATCGGAATTTTATACTCGATACGCATATTTGTCACCACCGCGTCCTCGGGAAGATATTCGTCGGTAATGTCCACATATCTTGCGTTATTTACGTGCTTGTTCATATCTATATCGCACCTGCGGACAGCAACAGGCTCAAATCTCCGTGGTCTGATATCGGGCAATGCTATCTTTCTCGGCTTGTACTCCATATCAAGCCTGTCATAAACAGATACCCTGTCCACAAGCTCCTGCGGAACTCTTATAGGCTTTTGAGTATCGGTATCCATAAACGCTCCGCCCGCAACGCCGAGAATGCAGGGCTTGCCGTCCTCGCCGTAAACTACTGTATTTCTGTAGCCGTACATTCTTTTAAGCTCAAACGTCCACGTCTTGATATGTATTTTTTCGCCGTATACGGGACGTCTGAGAATGTCTATCTGTCTTGATACAAGATACATAACACAATGCTCGTTCCTGAAAAACGGAGACATTACAGGGTGATACTCCAGATGAAAATTAGAAGCGTCCTGCAAAATATCGACAACCGCACTGTTTCGTATTTCATCGTTTTCGCCTATATCGCTGCAATAAATCTGTCTGTCCATTTCGTACATTCTGATTTCCTCCTGTCAAAGTATTCGAACCGGAAATTCCGTCCGAACTCAAAAAGCAGCCGTTTGTGCGGCTGCTTAAAAAAATCCTTATCCGTTTTTAGACTGTTTCTGCTGAGCAGTCTGCGGAGCTGCCGCCGCAGAATTCTCACCGTAAGCGTAATTGTAACGGTACTTGTACTTGTAATTGTACTTTCCGCCCGTAACGTTGATATTATTAACGACAACTCCGAGAATAGAGCCGTTTGCAAACTTGACGGCGTCGATAGCCTCGCCCAGAGCGTCGTATGTCGACTGTCCCTGCTTGGCGATAAGAACGATACCCGCAATGCTGTTTACCAGCGTCAACGCGTCGGTTACAACATTTATCGGCGGAGTATCGAGAATTACATAATCGTAAAACTTAGAAAGCTCGTCAAGGAGCACCTTCATATTCTCTGAACCCAGCATTTCCGACGGGTTGGGAGGAATAGGACCGCAGGTAACAACGTCCAGACAAGGAATTACCTGCTCGTTAACTACCTCCTTAAAGGAATGGATACCGCCCATAAGCGTTGAAATTCCTTTGTTGTTTCTCAGCTTGAAAATTTTATGCTGAACAGACTTTCTCAGGTCGCAGTCGATAAGCAGTACCTTTGAATTTGTCTGCGCCATAGTTATCGCAATATTAGCCGCTACTGTAGATTTACCCTCGGATGCCAGCGAGCTTGAAACCGCAAATACCTTGTTCTGCTTTGTGGCAAGAGCAAAGGTCAAATTTGTTCTCAAATTCTTATAAGCCTCAGTGACCTGAAAAGCAATGTCCTTATCCAAAAGCGTTCTTCTCTTGGACCTCTGAGGAGCCGCCTTTTTCTTACTTGATATACTTGGCATACTTACCCGCTCCCTTCTCGTCCATATAAATATCCGGAATTTCCGCAAGTACGGGAATATCAAAACGAGCCTTGATATCCTCGCCACCTGCAACCGCATTATCGAATGTATTCATAATAAATACAAGAATTACAGATACTACCAGACCTGCAATAAATCCCAAAAGCGTGATAAGCTTTACATTAGGACCACTGGGAAAAGCAGGAACCTCCGCATCGGATACCGGTTCAACCGAGCCTGCCTGAGTTACTCTTTTTAGATGATCGGGAGCAAATTCACTGATATAAGTGCATATATCTGCCGCAAATCCGGGCACCTCGCTGGTGCAGGTTATCTGAATGACCTCGGTATTGTTCACCGCCGACATTGAAACCAGACTTTTGATTTCCTGAGGTCTGATGTAATAATTTTTCTCATCGTCCTGCCGAACGTTGAAATATCCTTTCAAATCGTCAATATCGTAGTCCTCGATAAGCCTTTCCGCAGCGTATTCATAAACCACGTTATCGTCAAGGATAACTATATATGTCTCCGCAAGGCTCTTAGCGGCGGTAAGGTCGCTGTAATTTATACCCACATTGTCGCTGTTCGCCGTGGAATTCTTTACATAGATCTTCACGCTCGAGGTATATTCCAGAGGCAGCACAAACTTAGCAAAGCAGAAAGCGCCTGCCGTACAGAGTACGGTTATAAGAATGATCAGCTTTATTCGGCTCAGCAATATGTTTATGACGTCTTTTATGGTTATTTCTTCCATATCACAATATCCACCTTTTTCTCAATTAGGACATATATTTCGCCCATTTTCACAATAACAATATAATTATACAGCAAAACGGCGTTTATGTCAATCATTTTTATTTATTTACAGCAAAAATCGTCATTTTATATGATATACGCAAATGTAAAATACCACAAATTGTAATTTAGTACGAAAGCCATAAAACGCTATGCAGTGCGTATCTGCGCTGTTTTTGCACATACTGCTCGGATAAATATTATCAGGACAGCAGTTCCCTCATAACCCAGCCCGCCGTACCGTTATAGCTTACATATACCCATATATTTCCGTCGGAGTCGGTAGTTTCTCCGCTGCCGTTTATGCTTTCGCCGTCGGGTATCCTAAGCTGAACGTCGTACTTTTTCGACGGACCGAACCGCAAATTCAGATAAGTAGTATCCGACGTCACCTTAAAGCTTTTTGACGAGCCGTACTTCATATCGTCGGACATTTTATACAGCGCGTCCGCCTTGAAAGCCGTCGTTGTGGTCGTCGTCTCTTTGGTGGTCTTTTTAGTCGTTGAGGCGCTTGCGGAGGTATCGCTTACGCCTTTGCCGTCGGGCAGGGTGTAATAGGTCTTTACCGTTGTTTTTACCGTCGCGGTCGCTCTTATATCCTCGTCATACAAATCGGGACGGCTGTACTCGTTTTCCAGCGTACCTCCCGTAAGACTTGTCGAGGAGGTATATCCCTCATAGCCCTCGTCGTCGCCGTCAATATCTCCGCTGTAGATTGCGGTTTTCGTAGTCTCTATCTGCCTTTTTTCGGTAGTCGTCTCGGTCGTGGTAACGCTCTCGGTCGAGGGAGCGATCCAATCGGTCACACCGCAGGAGGCAGCCATAAGAACAGCGGCGCAGACGGCTGCCAGCTTTAAATCCTTACACAATTTTGTCATTTCAATCACCTTGTTCGTTTTGTTTTATAACTTAAGTAGTCTCTTTGCATTTCCGCCCAGAATTTTCTCTTTGTCTCCGTCGGAAATATGCAGTCTCAAAATTTTTTCCTTTATATCAAACGAATTATCCCAAGGACAATCGCTGCCGAAAAGTATTCTGTCTGCGCCGTGCTTATTAATAAGCTTTTCCATAGTTTCCTCGGGACAGCTTGAACCGTACGCAGTATCGAAGTAGACCTCTCCGTCCATACCGGCAATGAGATCGTAGACCTCCTGCCACTGCCCGTTGCCTCCCATATGAGCCAGGATCACTGTAAGCCCCTTATGTCTCGACAGCATTTTCGCCGCCCGTTCAGGTGTGCAATGGGGAGTTTCTGGAGATATCCAGTCATGACCCGAATGCAGAACCAAAGGCAGACCGCGCTTTTCAATCTCATCGTATACTGCGTCCATTTTAGGGGCGTCTACCCAGAACTCCTGATAATCGGCATGCAGCTTAATTCCGTGAAGTCCGAGGAGCTTAATTCTGTCCAGCTCCTCACACAGATCTTCGGCGTCGGGGTGAACGCTGCCGAAGCTTATAAAACGTCCGCCGTCCTGTTCAGCCGCCCAGTCATTAATAACGGTCTGCTGGGTCGGCTTTGTCGCAATCGGGAGAAGTACTCCCCTGTCAACTCCCCACTCATCAAAAAGCTTTACCGTCTGTTCGGTAAGTCCTGCGGTGTAAGGAGTTAAGCCCGACACCTGAGAAAGCCTTGCGATAGCCTTTTCCGCTATTTTCGGATTAAAACAATGAACGTGAAAATCAATTACCATTATTTACACTCTTTTCCGCAAATATCTTGTCAATGCACAATGCACAAGCGACAAGTCCGCAACGGCAAGCACAGCGCAGCCGCAAAATACCGCCGCAGGCGCACAATAATTGTGCATTGTGCATTTTGAATTGTGCATTGAATTTATTATACCACATTTCTCGCCGTTTTTCAACAAATGCGGTTAATTTTCATTTACTTCTCACACATTTTAACTTGCAATGGGCGGAAAAGTATGTTATAATTGTATATATTCAACAACAATTTCAGGAGGATTTTCGTATAATGGACAGTTTTAAGGAACAAATTGTAAAAAAGCAGATAACCAAGGCGGATACTACCCGCAAATTCCTTATTATGATAGCAAGCGTAGCGCTTGCATTTGCAATTATTTTCTTTGTTATCGGATTTATTCCCGCTTATGCAATTATCGGAATTTTTGCGGCTTGTCTTGCAATTTACGGCGGATTTTATCTCATTCAGAATATGAACATCGAGTACGAATATATTTTCACAAACGGAGACCTTGACATCGACAAGATCATTGCACAGCGCAGCAGAAAGCGTCTTGCGACTATTCAGGTGAACAACGCCACAGCCGTCGGTATCGCGGACAGTAATTTCTCGGTGAGCGACAGCAGAACGCTTGTGTACGCCTCCGCCTGCGACCCCGAAATGCAGGATTACTATATCGACGTGCCCCACAAGTCTCTTGGCGAAACAACGGTTATTTTTACTCCCGACGAGGATATGCTGAGGGTCATTAAAACTCATCTGCCAAGACCCCTCAGAAACAGCATTGTCGTTCCCGAAAAGCGCGAGGACGAGGAGTAGGCTATGAGCGGAATTACTGTTGGCACGGACATTGTGGAAATAGAGCGCATACGAAAAAGCTGTCTGAGCGCACGTTTTATGGAAAGGGTATACTCCGAAAAGGAGGCTGCCCTTTTTTCGGCTAAGAAAGACCCTTATCCCTCTCTTGCAGGCAACTGGGCGGCAAAGGAGGCTTTCGGCAAATCGCTGGGCACGGGAGTACGCGATTTTGAACTGTGCGAGGTCTCCGTACTTCGGGACAATTTAGGCGCGCCGTATCTCGAACTGTCGGGAAAAGCCAAAGAGATCGCCCGATCCCGAGGACTGGATTTTACAGTTTCCATATCCCATTCAAAAGAGTACGCCACGGCTGTGGTGATAGCAATTTCCAACGAATAACAACGAGGTGATCTTATGGATAAAAAACGAATTCTTACCGTCCCTCAGATGATTTTCTGCGAGCGGAAGTCCAATGAAATGGGAATTACCCTTTCACAGCTTATGGACAGCGCAGGCGAAAAGCTTGCGGGACACATTCTTCGCATCTGCCGTGAAAAGATGACCAAAAACGTGGTTATCCTCGTCGGAAAGGGCAACAACGGCGGCGACGGGCTTGTGGCGGCAAATATACTTCACGACAGCGGCGTTATCCCTACGATAGCTCTGTGCTGCGGCACGCCCTCAACGGATTTGTCAAAGGCGGCGTTTGAACGTCTCCATAGGGATATTCCCGTTGAGGTTTTTGAAAACGCTCAGGAGGATTTTTCTCTGATAAATCGGGCGGATATTCTGGTCGACTGCATTTTCGGTACCGGTTTTAAGGGACAGATCAGAGACAATATGTTCCCGATGTTTAAGGCTGCGGAGAACTCCGACAGCTATGTTATCGCCTGCGATATTCCCTCGGGAGCTAACGCTCAGAGCGGAGAAATAAGCGAGGGCACAATATCCGCAGATCTAACGGTCACTTTCCACAGTCGTAAGCTGGGTATGGTTTTATCTCCCGCTAAATATCAATGCGGAAAAATCGTTACCGAGGATATAGGCATACCAGACAGCGTATTTGACTGCGGCGAAAACCTGATGAAAAACTACATCGGAGACAATGGCAATTCCGACTTTTTCCGCAGTCTGCTCCCCTCGCGTCCGCCTTGGGGACATAAGGGCACATTCGGGAAAATCATAAGCGTATGCGGTTCGGAAAGCTATATCGGCGCGGCGGGAATTTCCGCCCTTGCCGCTATGAGAACAGGCGCGGGACTTGTTGATCTGTGCACTCCAAAGGCGGTGATTTCGGCTCTATCTACGCGTCTTTTGGAATGTACCTACTCCCATATGAAAACCGACGGCAACGGCTTTATGACCTCGGAAAACGTTCCCGATATTCTTAAAAAGCTTGAAACTGCGGACTGCCTGCTTCTCGGGTGCGGACTGGGGCATACCTCTGAAACGGAAAGACTTGTGTCTGAGCTGATAGAAAACTCCCCCTGCCCCGTAATACTTGACGCAGACGGAATAAATTCAGTTTGTCCGAATATAAATGTACTGTTGAAGAAAAAGTCAACGGTAATTTTAACTCCTCACCCTGCGGAGCTTGCGCGTCTCTGCGGAGTTTCCACAAAAGAAGTTCTTTCGGACAGGCATAAATATGCGTCGTCGCTTGCTCAGAAATACGGCGTCACCGTTGTTTCAAAGGGCGCGGAAACCCTTGTCTGCTCGGGAAATGTCACAGGAATTATTTCGGCGGGAAATACCGCGCTTTCCAAAGGCGGCTCGGGTGATATGCTTGCGGGAATAATCGCCTCGTTTACGGCGCAAGATCCGCTGAACGCTATGGGAAATGCAATGCTTGGCTGTTACGTTATGGGAAAAACCGCTGAAATGCTAAGTTCAGATAAATCCGAAAGAGGCATACTTGCGTCGGACATTATCAACGCTCTTCCCGTTTATCTGAAAAGTCTGGAGAATAATCAGCAGGAATAAAAATTACCGACATAAAATCAAGGCTTTCTTCTAGTGGAGAAAGCCTTTTTTACGGAGGTTTTTATGAAAACTAAACTAAGAAGAACAATGCTTGCGGCAGTGCTATGCGCCGCTCTTTTGACCTGCTCCTGCGGTGGGGACCGACAGTCGGTAAAACCCGAGGCAATACCCGAGGACTTTTCAAAGTCCGCCGAAATAACACTTGACGATAATACTTATTGCGCGGATCTCCGACGGGGCGGCGACGATATATGGGAATGCGAATTCACCTCTCCCGAAACCATAGAGGGACTTAAGATCACCTGCTCGGGAGACCTCTGCACGCTTGATTTCAAGGAGCTTTCATATACTCTTGACCGCGCCGACGTACCGCAGTACAGCGTTGTCGCTCTTGTAACCAAAACAGTGGAAAATCTTATTTCGGGCAAGGAATTGTCCTGCACGGAAAGCAACGGAACAGTCACCGAACGGGGTATCGTCAACGGAGAGGATTTCACCGCCGTAATAAAGAAAGGCGAGCTTACGGAAATCACAGTCGCTCAGAACTTTACAGTCAAATTCAGCTAAAAAAATCCTGCGGAAAAGTCCGCAGGATTTTTATGTAATATCGGATTACTGCTTTGCAAAGTTAGCGCAAGCGATCACATTGCCGTCTTCATCCTCAAATCTGAGGTCAGCGATGTAGAAATCAGCCTGGTTAGGAATGCCCCATCTCATAATAGAAACGTACTGAGGATCAGTCGTGTTAACGAATGTAGCAATACCTTCCTTAATACCCGGTCTCATAACCAGTTCATAGGAACCCCACTCGCTTGTCCACTCGGACTCGCCGAAGTCATAGAGGTCGTTCCAGCCATTGCCGCCGTTGCCGTCAGAAGGCTGTGTAACGAAAGCGCCCATAAAGTTACCGGGAACGAGAGACTCTGTGCCGTCGTCGCCGACAAAGTTTCCGACTGCCTTAGTAACTACGTCAGCCTTAACTGTAAATATCTTTTCAAGATCAGCTTCCTGTCCCTCAAAGAGCTTATCCATTCTGAATCTGATTTTAGGTATAAGATAAGAACCGTCGCCGTCAGTCTTTGTGTCAAGAACCTCAACCTTGATCATAGGAATGCCCTCAAGCTCCTCAATTGTCAGGTTAACCTGAGATTCGTCTGTATTAGGATAATAAGCTCCGCTGCCCTTGTCCTCTGCGAAAGGCTCGATAATAGACGCAACGTCCATATCTGTTGAGAAGTAAACGGAAGCCTCCTCATAGTTCTTAAGAGTTGCAGGCATTTCGGAAATCGGCTTAGCAACATTCTCTTCGCCGTCGCCGCCCTCAGCAGAGCTGTCAGCAGTACTGTCAGCTGTTGAATCCTCAACCTCAGCCTCGCTTTCAGCAGCAGTCGTAGTAGTTGTAGTTTCTTCCTTAGTTGTCGTAGTAGTTGTTGTGTCAGCAGCGTCTTTCTTTGAAGAAGAATCCTCAGAATCGCCGCATGACGCAAACATAAGTGCCGACATTGTCAGCGCAAGTGTGCATGCAAGAATTTTTTTCATTTTCAATAGCCTCCAATTAGTTGTCTTATAAAGCGGACAAACGCCGCCATTGACTTATTTACCTTTGTATTATATCACATAAGCGAAATCTTTTCAATATATTATTTGCACAATATTAGCACAGTTTTTCGGCTATTTTGCACAGAAAACGATTACTTATTAGTGAAAATTATACAAATAAAGGCTCTCAGCCGAAGCCAAGAGCCTTTATGTAACATATTCAAAT
>JAUNOG010000070.1 GCA_030531185.1 Ruminococcus sp. | reverse complement strand
AATACCTTGGGGTGGTAGAGGCCGTGGGTTCAAGTCCCGTCACTCCGACCAGACTAGAAAAGCCGTCTTTTTCGGACGGCTTTTTCTTTAAAGTGTAGATGAGGGCGACAGAGGTAAACTACACTTTTATGTTGGATATGTAATCGGTGTTCTGGTGGGAGCACCGATTATTTTTTAGTCCTCAGACTGCGTTTCAGCTTTAAGTTTTTCATATTCCGCTCTAAGCTGTTCAAGTTCGATTTTCAAACGCTCGTTTTCTCTTGCAAGTCGTTCAATTTTTTCACAAATTAACAGCAAATCAAATAATATATGTCACCTCTGTTACTCATACTGTCTGTTAAAGTTTTCATAAATCAAAACCACCCGTTTAACGGGTGGTTTGCGAAAGCCCTATAAGGGCTTGATACTGACGCTGCCCCTTAAATGGGCACGGAATTGTCTGCCAACCGCATTTCATTTACGTGCTGCCCCTCAAGGGGTGTTTTTGTTGATCATTTCCGTTGTATCTTCTCACCGGTAAATGGGTCAACCGTCTCAAACAGACTTATCTGGTCACACGCAATATCTTCTTGTAACTGATTGCGGATATATTCTTCTATTTTCTTTTTGTTCTTTCCTACTGTATCCACATAGTAACCTCTGCACCAAAAGTGTCGGTTTCCATACTTGTATTTTAAATTTGCGTGTCTGTCAAATATCATCAGACTGCTCTTTCCTTTTAAGTATCCCATAAATTGTGCTACACTATACTTTGGTAGAATTGCTACTAAAATATGTATGTGATCTTTGCACGCTTTTGTTTCAATCAGTTCTACACCTTTTTGTTCGCAAAGCTGTATTAAACGATGACCTCCTTGTGATTTTTAGTTTGGTTGGCAGACCTTACCTAATTTTATCACGGGAGGTTTCTTTTTTTACTCATAGCTAAAGCTTTTTATCCACTGGCATAGCCGGTGGTTTTCTTTAAAAAAATAAAAGCCGTGTAAATACACGACTTTTAATACAATAAAGTTGGGGTGAAAGGATTCGAACCTTTGAAGTGACGGAGTCAGAGTCCGTTGCCTTACCGCTTGGCGACACCCCAGTATATAAAACCGATTGCTCGGTATAATTATCAATGGTTGGGATAGATGGATTCGAACCATCGAAATGACGGAGTCAAAGTCCGTTGCCTTGCCGCTTGGCTATATCCCATCAGCTCGATTTCAGTTCGATTACCTGTCATTAGGTCTCCCTCTCTCTGACAGCTTAATCATTATATCACATTTCAAATCAAATTGCAATAGCAATCAACATTTATTTACATTATAGTTTCATTTTCTTAACATATTTACCCTGCATATAATATTAATTTATTAGAATTATCATAAATTGTCGAAATCGTACTTGACTATTATTCCTAATTATGATATTATTATTCTATAAAATAATGTGAAAGGTTGTGCAAATATGAGCGACGGACAAAACCAGGGTTTCTTCAAAAAATTCTTTGGGGAGTTTAAAACTTTTATTTCCAGAGGCAGCGTTCTTGATATGGCTGTCGGTCTTGTAGTCGGCAGCGCTTTTACCGCTATCATCAATTCTCTTGTTGATGATATTCTTATGCCGATTATCGGAGCTATTTTAGGCGGTCTGAATTTCAGAATGCTCAATGTTGAAATCCCTTGGGGCAAACACCCCACAATCTATTTCGGAAGCTTTATTTCCGCTATTATCACTTTCCTCGGTACTGCGTTCTGCGTATTTTTAGTTGTTAAGGCTGTTAATACTCTTAAAAATCTCAGA
Source organism: Ruminococcus sp. (assembly GCA_030531185.1). Taxonomy (GTDB): domain Bacteria; phylum Bacillota; class Clostridia; order Oscillospirales; family Ruminococcaceae; genus Hominimerdicola. The sequence goes on along the minus strand of JAUNOG010000070.1, from coordinate 9,162 downwards.
AAGAAAGAGGAAGAAGAAGCAAAAGCTCCCGAGGTTGCAGCAGATATCGCTCTGTTGACAGAAATCAGAGATCTGCTTAAGTCTCAGAACGGTGAGCCTGCTCCCGAGGTTCAGGCTGCTGCTGAAAAATTCTGTACCTCCTGCGGCGCTAAGGTCCCAGAGGGAAATCAGTTCTGCCAGAACTGCGGACAGAAAATCTAATCTGTATGCGATACATAAAACGCTGCAAGTCCAAAAGGATTGCAGCGTTTTTGTTATACCTATTTCGCAGCGCCGTCCGAACCAAGCTCTACTCCGTCAACGGTCGTATTTTTCCACATCATTCCCGTTGAATCAAAATAGTAGTTCTTACCGTCTATTTTCTTCAAGCCTGTTACTACCGTACCGTTTTTATTGTTGTAATACTTCTGTCCGTTCCAGTTTATCCAGCCCTCTTTAAGATAACCGTCCTCGCCGAAATTATAGTAGGTATCGTCTACATAAACGGGACCTCTCACTGCAACGCCGTTTTGCAGATAATAACGCTTACCGTCGATAGTAGTCCACTCTTTGTCAAGAACTCCGTTATCTGCGAAGTGATAACGTAAGCCGTCGATCTCGTTCCAGCCTGCTACCGCACAGCCGTCTGAACCAAAACGATAAGTTTTAGTTCCGCACGTTACCCACTTGTCAATCTCAGCACCGTCTTTAGTGAGATAGAAAATGCCCGTTTCGTCGGAATACAGACCCGTTTTCATTATGCCGTTTTTATCGAAATAATATTTTTTGTCATCTATAGTCTGCCAGCCGATCTCAGCAATTCCCTCTTCATCAAAGTAATAAGTCTTGCCGTTCTCAGTGAAAAAGTCTGAAGTGACCCATTCTCCGTCGGAGTTTCTGCAGCGGATAACCCCGTCAAGCTTGATAACGCCCTGAGCAAGCGAACCGTCGCTGGAGAAAGTATACTCCTCGTCCTCGCCGTTCTCGTCGAACTTGAAATCTCCCACACACGCCGCTCCCGTTGTGCCGAAATAATACCTTTCGCCGTCAATAGTCTGCCAGCCTGTGTACTTCTTGCCTGTTATCGGGTCAAAATAGAAATTGTACCCGTCGATTTTCAGCCAGCCGGTCGCAAGCGTATTGTCGCTGTAAAAATAATAGTCTCCCAGAACGTCGCTGCCGAATTTATTGTAGACGTCTCGCTGAAATTTTTCAAGCGTACCGCTGTCGTACTTTGCAGCGATCTCTTCATACTTGTCGCGTTCTTCAGCTTTAAGCTTGTCTTTATCTTCGTCGCTCATTTTTTCGTACTTGCTTAGCTTTTTCATTTCGTCCTTGAAGTTCTTGACCTCGGACGATTCCTTTTCTCCTCCCGTCGACCAGCCGTAAGCCGCCGCGTGGGTCTCAGGATCAAAGTAATAGGTATATCCGTCAAAATCCTCCCAGCCGGACGCAACTACTCCGCCTCTGCCGAAGTAATACAGATTTCCGTCAATTTCGTGCCAGCCGTCCAGCAGATGATACTTGTCGTCAAAATAGTAATAGTCGTCCTTGACCTTCTTAAAGCCTTTAGCCGCTTCTCCTGTTTTGGCAAAGTAATACTTGTACGGGGACTCCTCATACCAGCCTGTAGTCATTACGCCGTCGTCCGCAAAGTGATACTCTTTGCCGTTAATTTTGTTCCAGCCCTTGAGCATTTCGCAGTTGTCGTCAAAGTAATAGGTCTTGTCCTCAATGACGGTAAAGCCCTGTGCAAATGCGCCTGTTTCCTCGTCGGCGTAATAATATTTCTTATCCTTTTTCATCCAGCCCTTGTGGATTTCTCCCGTTTCATTGAAGAAATACTTTACTCCGCCTATGACCTGCCAGTCGGTAGCCATTTTACCTTCATCGTCAAAATAATAAATATTACCGTCTATCTCCACAAAGCCCTTTGCCATTTCTCCGTTGGAAAGAAAATAATACTGAACTCCGCTTACCTTGACCCAGCCTGTTATCTGCTTGCCGTTTTCGTCATAGTAAGAATTTCCCGTAAAGCCCGAGTCCGGGAAACCAAATTCGTCAAAATAGTATTCACTGCCATTTATTTCGCAAAGTCCTGTTCTGAAAATTCCCGACTCGTCGGAAAAGTAGTATTTTTTACCGTCTATCTCAAGCGTGCCGCGCTGAATAATTCCGTCCTTTCCTACATAGTAAGTATCTCCGCGGAACTCGTGCCAGCCCTTATCCATTATAATGCCGTCGTCGTCAAAGAGGTAGCAGGTATTATCTATTATTTGATAACCTGTTGCCCTCTCCCCTGTTTCAGCCATTATATAATAGGTCTTTCCGTCGTGCGTATGCCAGCCCGAGGAATAGTAAGAGCCGTAATACAGATACCCTGCAAAGCCTGCTCCCACAAGAACGGTACACACAGCCGCAAGAGCTTTGTTATTTCTTTTGCGCCGTTTTGCTATTCTGTTAACTCTGCTGAAAGAAAAGCCGTTTTCAATGATTTCTGTGCTCATAAAAGAATTTGTCCCTTTCCTTAAAGACCGCGCTGCGTCGTTATTTCGTAATCAATAATGAACTTCTTATATTTAATTTATTATATCACATCTTACCGTCAATTTCAACCTTTATATTGTGAAACTTTCATCACATAAGACAAATTTTGCCAAACAAAAAGCAAAGGAACGATAACAGGTCGTTCCTTTGCTTTTATCGATTAAATTTTATAACCTCTCAGTTAAATTCTTAACAAAAGACAAACCGCCGTAGCCGACATTCCCAGCCCCTCGCCTGTAAAGCCAAGCTTTTCCTCTGTAGTCGCTTTTACCGAGATCTGTGAAACGTCGCAGCCGCAGACCCTTGCTATATTTTCTCTCATAGTCTGAATATACGGGGACAGCTTAGGTCTCTGAGCGCATACGGTACTGTCGATATTGCCGATCTTATAGCCCTTCTCCCCTATTATCCTGCAAACCTCTGCCAGCAGTTTCATACTGTCTGCGCCCTTGTACCTTTCGTCGGTATCGGGAAAATGCTTGCCTATGTCTCCCAGAGCGAGCGCACCAAGCATAGCGTCCATAATGGCGTGAACAAGCACGTCGGCGTCGGAATGCCCCAGAAGTCCCTTTTCGTATTCTATCTCCGCACCGCCTAAAATAAGCTTTCTGCCCTCTGCAAGACGGTGTACGTCATATCCATGTCCGATACGCATATTCACATCTCCTCATAGTTGCCCAAGAATTTGAAATATGACAGCTCCGACTGCAATTCATTCATCAGCTTTGCGACCTCGGGACTGTCGATAGCTCCGTGGAAATCAAGATAAAACACTACGTCAAAGTCCGTATTTGCTATGGGCATACTTTCTATCATCGAAAGGTTAAGTCCTGCGACGGAAAACTTGGTAAGCATTCTGTAAAGCGCAGAGGACTGATGAGGCAGGGAAAGACAAACGGAAATGGTGTCCGCATTTTCCGATTTCAAAGTCTCCTTTGAAATAAGAATGAACTTTGTGAAATTATAAGCCGCATTGGCAATGTCGTGACAAATGATCTCCAGCCCCTGTTCCGCGGCGCAGGTCTCGGAGCATATCGCTCCGAACAGTTGGTCGCTCTCAGCAACAAAGCACGCCGCAGTTGCGGTGTTAGTGTACTTATGGGCTTTCAGTCCGTTGTCTGAGATAAAATTGGAGCACTGCATTAACGCCTGCTCGTGGGAATACACGATTTTTATATCCTCAAGCTTAGTCCCCTTTTTCGCCGCAAGGCAATGGGAGATTTTCAGCTTGGTGGAAGCGCATATTTTAAAATTATGCTTTCTCATAAGCTCGTAGGTCTGAGCAACCGAGCCCGCAGTTGAATTTACAATGGGAAGTATCCCGAACTCGCTTTCGCCGTTTTCCACACTTCTGAAAACGTCCTCAAAATCCTCAAAGAAAAGAGGTTCAAAATCCTCGAAGATATTTCCGCATGCCAGATGATTATAAGACCCGTGAATTCCGGGCACCGCTACAGTATGCTTGCCGGAAAGGTCAAGCTTTTTATATTCGATATGATTTTTGTCCGCAAAAAATTTCTGATACTGAACGCACTTTGAAATATCCATAATTGTCTGGAAAAGCACCGTAGAGCCGCCCTTTAGCTCCTCGGGAGCGTTATCTGCAACACGCTGTAATATCTCCTGTTCTCTGGCGCTTTGAAACACGGGCAGACCGTTATCTATTTTGTACTGCGCCACACTACAGCAAAGCTCCATACGCTTTGAAAAAAGCTCCTGAAGCTGTTTATCGATATCGTTGATTTCTTGTCTGAGTTCTGTCAAATCCATTTTTATACTCCTTAAAATATATAATTCAAATATATTTTACCATATCCGAGCTTTTTTTTCAAGTATAAATGCATAAAAATTCTGTATAAGCAGTATTCCTGAGCGAAAACGTTTTACAATGCAAAAAGGGACTGTCCCGCAAGACAGCCCCTTCGATTTAATTTCTGTTATTAAAGCTGTGAATAAGCCGAAACGTCCGGAACTTCGAGAACGGAGGTATCAGCCTCGCCGAGCGAAGTGACGGTATACAAATCAGGATCTTCTATACCGTTGATAGCGATTTGAATACTTGTAAGCTCATAGGTCGCTCCGTCAAAGCCGTAAATTATTTCGCCCTCTTCCGCCGAAACCTCGGTGTTCAAAGAATAATGCTCATAAACTGTGTTGGTCTCAGCGTCGATCTCCGCACTTGCAAAGTCGGCAGTTGCGCCGAAAAGTATATCGAGCTGCGCAGCGCTGTCGTCCTGAGCGTCATCTACGGAATATGTAGTGGTAGCCTCATATACGCTGTAAACCTTGCCGTCTCCCGGGACTACGCTGTACGATTTCATACCCGACGAAACAGTCGACATATACGCCTTGTCTCCGCTTACGGTAGCCGACATATCCACAACGCTTCCCGAATAATCGATCTGCAAATTCAGCGTATAACCTTCGCCGTAGTTTTCTTTTATTGCGTCAAAGGCTCTGAAATCTCCGTTTACGTCATAATCGGTAGTTCCTACAGGCTCTGCGGCGCTGTCTGTTTCATTTGCACTTTCCGCCGCAGAGGAGGCGGTGGTTTCCGCCTTTGACGAACTGTCATTGCTGTCGCCGCAAGCCGTAAATACTACGCATAAAGCTGCCGCCGCAGCACAAGCTATAATTCTTTTGAAATTCATTTTCTTTATCCTCCGAAATTATTCAGCCTCATCTGTCTCCATTGGTTCTTCTTCCGAAAACTCTATTTCCGAATCGGAAAAGTCAAAATCCTCATCGTCGTACAAAGACGACACATCGGTTTCCGTCCAGTCGGTAAGATCGGGAAGTGTTATCTCAACATCGCCGACAACAAATGAGTTTACCGTTACCGTTTGAGTAATGCCCATTTGGGTAACCTCGACTTCTTTAAGGTCGCCTGATGTTTTATCAAAATAGTACTTTACAGTTGACGGATCTACCTCGGTCTCGCTGTCTGCTGCAAGCATTTCGTCCACAAACGAATATGTTTCGCATATCAAGCCGTCGTCTGTTTCCTCTGAGGATACAAAATCATAGTCGTCCTCAAGACCGAAGCCTGTTGAAACGGCGTCCTCTCCGCCGACTTCTTCGTCCGACATATCAAATACCATATATGTCTTTGTAGCCTCCTCAAGGGTGTACATCTTACCGTCCAGATAATATGTATCGGTCGCGCCGTATTCGCCCAGATCCATATACATATGGAAGTTTTCGCCGCTTGATTCCATTTTAATTGTAAATGCACCTGTGTAGTCGCTCTCAGTGGTCATTTCGATAGAGAAATTGCCGTCCTTGAGCTTTTCTGTGTATGCCGCGGCATAAGTCGCGTCGGAATTTGTTTCAGCAGTCTTGCTGTCCGATGTATCGTCGGCAGATACCTCAGAGGTTACTGCGCTTGAAGCCTCCTCCGCCTTGGAAGAACTGCTTTCGTCACCGCAGGAAACAAACATCGCACATGACATAATTACCGAGCAAATAATAGCTGTTACTTTTTTCATTTTAAATACCTCATTCATTTTTATTTTTTGTGTTGTAAAACAAATTTTACTTTCAACATAAATTTTAACATAAATTATCAAAGCCGTCAATGGAGGTAATCACGAAAGAATATTAAATCACAATTATTCTTTTATATTTATTGCACAAAGCAGAACAAATAATTTGTATAAAATGCACTTTTCAAGCAGAACGATATGTGTTATAATATCCATTGAGGTGAAAAAAATTTGAAGTATAAAAACATACGCAAAGGAATATTCCTCAGCCGTCCCAACAGATTTATAGCTTATTGCGATATCGACGGAGAGGAAGAGATATGCCACGTAAAAAATACGGGAAGGTGCAGAGAACTGCTTATCAGCGGCTGTGAAGTCTATCTTGAAAAATCGGACAATCCCGACAGAAAAACAAGATATGACCTGATTGCCGTAAATAAAGGCGGCATACTGATAAATATGGACTCGCAAGCTCCCAATAAAGCCGTACTTGAATGGCTTAACGAGCAAAAGCCTTTCGGAGAGGATATGGAGGTTTTTCCCGAGCAGACATACGGAAAATCCCGTTTTGATTTCTTGCTAAAGTCCAACAAAACGGACAGAAAGCTGTATCTTGAAGTGAAGGGCTGTACTCTCGAAAAAGACGGAGTTGTGCTGTTCCCCGACGCGCCTACCGAGAGAGGAGTAAAGCACGTCAACGAGCTTGTTGCCTGCATTGAAAACGGTATGGAGGGCGCAATACTGATCCTTGTCCAGATGAGCGGAGTAAAATATTTTACTCCGAATTACGAAACTCACAGGGAATTCGGAGAGGCGTTAAAACGGGCAAAAGAAAAAGGCGCAGCTATACTGTGCTACGACAGTACAGTTACGCCCGACAGCATTAAAGTCGGAAAGCCTGTGGAAATACGTCTTTAGAGCCATGCACCGTCGACCCGTATAATCTGTCCCTGAATATAGGAAGACTTTTCGTCCGCAAGAAATGCGACTGCCTCTGCGACTTCCTCGGGTCTGCCAATTCTGCCAATGGGTATCTCATCAACCACGGACTGCAAATTCTCTTCGGAAAGCTCCGAGTTCATTTTTGTGTCGATAAGTCCGCAGGAAACGCAGTTAACGTGTATACCGCTGGGCGCAACTTCCTTGGCTAAAGCCTTGGTAAAGCCTATAATCCCGGCTTTAGCCGCCGAATATGCCACCTCACAGGACGCTCCGCACTCGCCCCACACAGAGGAAACGTTTATTATTGCGCCTGAATGATCCCTTATCATTTCGGGCAGGACTTCCCTGCTGATACGCATAGCGCCTGTGAGATTTACGCCGATAAGCTCGCATAGCCTTTCGTCGGAAATATCCGTAAAAAGATTTATGTCGGCAAGTCCGCCGTTGTTCACAAGCAGACCGATGCCGCCGAAATGCGTCCTTATCTCAGAAACGCACTTCCGTATGCTTTCAAGGGAGGATATATCGCAGTGAAAGGCTTTTGCCGCGTAATGCTCCGACGATATCTCCTCGGCTAACCTTTGTGCGGAGCGTTCCGAAGAATTATAACAGACAGCCACAAGCCAGCCGTCCTTAGCAAGTCTGCGGCAGACCGCGCTGCCGATACCGCCCGCTCCGCCTGTGACAATGGCAGCTTTTTTCATAGAAATTACCTCTTTCTTTGAGAATTAATTTCTATTATTATAGCATATTCAAGTCAACTTTTCAACCCGTCACGCTGTTCTGATCGTCGTCGGAAATTTTAGTTTCGGGATTTACCTGCGCTAGGAATTCTCCCAAGGTGTACTGCTGCCCCGAGGGAAGATAGATTTTTGTGCCGTCCTCAGAGGGCGGAAAACGATTTGTATTATTCATAAATTCAAGCTCCTTTCGGTATTGCTTTAATATTATACCCGCAGGTTTTGTGATTATCAGATGAAAAATGAATTACAAGGTTGAAATCCGCAGAAATTTATGCTATAATTAATTTATATTTTTTTACGGGAGTATAAATTTATGAAATACGATAAAAAAAAGGCGCTTATCTTTTCGCTGGTAAAAGCTTTTCAGGTTGAATTTTTCGGAATATTCGTTATGCTGTTTTTTATGGCAATAAGGCTTGCTATGGGCGTTTTCGGAAATCTTATGTTCGGGTTTACGGGACTTATGTGCGCTGTCTGCATTATGGCGGACTACGGTATGAAGCAGGGCGAGATCGCAAGAGAACGCGCAAGACTTCACGGCGACGGAGTTACTGTCAACTTCGGCTGGGCTATCGGAGCGGTTTCTATGGCGCCCGCTTTAATAACGACGCTGCTGCTTGCTCTTTCAAAGCTCGGCGTTATCGGAAATTTTATGCCCGCCTATAAAATCCTGAATGCGGCGCTTTTCCCTCTTATGGACCTTGCGGCTCACTCTGCCGACGTTAAGGATATGTCTCCGTTTGTGCTGATAATGACGGCTGTTTTCCCTATGCTGTATCTGTTTTCAGCCTATATCGGTTTCAGGCTCAGCTACAATCGGGTGGACGTCAAGGAAAGGGTAGTATATAAGCACGATAAAAAAGAATAGTCATTTCGGACGGCATATCGCCGTCCTATTTTTTTGCAAAAAAGTCATTGACAAATCCTCACTAATAGTGTATAATTACACTGTTAGGAGGTGGTGAATATGAAACGAGACGATTTTATAAGCCAAATGAATGACAATTTAAAGCTTGTACGTACCGAATACGGCTTAAATCAGGACAAAATGGCGGTCTGCATAGGGATTTCCAAGAAAACCCTGGTGGAAATAGAAAAGGGACGTTCTTCTCTGGGCTGGTCGGGCGCAGTCACGCTGGCGACGATTTTTTCCGAGAGCACCGTTTTGCAGAATTCCTACGGCGGGGATATGTCCGATATGCTGAAAGCGCTTGCATTTGAAAACACCAAAATCAAGTATCCCAAGACTATGGGCGGTAAAATATGGTGGCGCGAATGCAAATCGGGAAAGGGCTGGAAGATACAGCAGAATTATATTTCACAGCACTACCGCCTGCTTACCTCGGACGACAGACACGTCTGCTCGTCTTTTGATTACGATACGGTGCTTAATGCAGTCGCAATGCTGGAGAACAGAAAATGAAACAATGGAAGTGGTATCAGCTTGAATGGATTTCCTATTATAT
>JAUNOG010000116.1 GCA_030531185.1 Ruminococcus sp. | reverse complement strand
GATATTATTATACCATATTTCGAGGTAGTTGTCCAGGGGTTTGTCAACAGCGCCGTAATGCGATACCCTCCGCCTCACAGCGCAATACCTTGAATAAAACAAACTAACTATCTTATTAAATACAAAGGAAAGAATATTTTATACAGATCGGAGATGAAATTTTGAATGAGAAACAGATGATTTTAATAGGCGTACTTGTTGCTGCCTTTATAGCTTTCATAGTTATAGTTGAGCTTATTGACAACAAATCGCTTAATGGAATCAAGTCCAAGAGAATCGGTGACGGACAGCACGGAACTGCGAGGTGGGCGACGAAAACGGAGATAAAGCGGACTTTTATCCCTCTGCCATTCGAGCCTGATCTCTGGCGGCAAGGTAAGAATCTTCCGACTGTGCAAGGTACGGTGGTCGGGTGCAGAGGTTCGGGAAAGAAAACTGTTGCTCTTGTGGATGACGGAGATGTTCATACGCTTATGATAGGTGCGGCAGGCGTTGGCAAGACCGCATACTTCTTGTACCCTAACATTGAACTCGCTTGTGCAAGCGGAATGTCGTTTATCTCGACGGATACAAAGGGTGACGTAGCACGAAATTACGGCACTATTGCCCAAAAGTACTACGGCTACAATGTTTCTGTTCTCGACCTGAGAAATCCGACAAGGAGTGATGAGAACAATATCCTGCATCTTGTCAACAAATATATGGACATTTATCTATCCGATAAAACCAACCTTTCAGCGAAAGCAAAGGCAGAAAAATATGCAAAAATCACAGCTAAAACAATAATCAATATCGGCGGCGGTGACAGCTCAAGTTACGGGCAAAATGCCTTTTTCTACGACGCAGCAGAAGGCTTGCTTGCCTCGGTTATCCTGCTTTTAGCGGAGTTCGGCGAAAAAAATGAACGTCACATTGTTTCGGTTTTCAAGCTGATACAAGATTTGCTTGCAAAGTATCAGCCGAATCCCAAAGCTAAGCCGAAGATGTATTTTTCAAAGCTAATGGACAAGCTTCCCTCGGAGCATAAAGCGAAATGGCTTGCGGGTGCGGCGTTGAATTCGTCGGATCAGTCTATGATGTCCGTTATGTCAACTGCTCTTTCAAGGCTTAACAGCTTTCTCGATACGGAAATGGAGCAGCTGCTCTGTTTCGGAACAGCTGTGGACGCAGAGAAATTCTGTTCCGAGAAGTCTGCAATTTTCATTATTTTACCCGAAGAAGATCAAAGTAAATATTTTATGGTCAGTCTGCTGATTCAGCAGTTATACCGTGAAATTTTAGTCATAGCCGATGAGCATGGCGGCGCACTTCCGAACCGTGTGATGTTTTATATGGATGAATTTGGCACGTTCCCTAAGATCGACGGAGCAGAAGCAATGTTCTCTGCAGGCAGAAGCCGAAAAATATCAATAATTGCAATAATCCAATCCTTTGCACAGCTTGAACAAAACTACGGGAAACAAGGTATGGAGATCATTACGGACAACACTCAGCTTACCGTTTTCGGAGGGTTTGCACCTAACAGTCAAAGTGCGGAAGTCCTTTCAAAATCTCTCGGCGAGCAGACAGTACTAAGCGGCTCTGTTTCGCACGGCAGGGATAAATCTCAATCGTTACAGATGATAGGCAGACCATTAATGACCGTGGATGAATTAAAGTCCATGCCCAAAGGTCAGTTTATTGTTATGAAAACGGGTACGCACCCGATGATAAGCAAGCTAAAATTGTTCTTCAAATGGGGCATAAAATTTGAGGATGAATACCGCCTGCCGGACAAGACTGCAAGGGCGGTTTCCTACAAGGAGCGTGACGAGCTGATAAAAGATGTTGAAGTCAAATATCCGCAGAAGAAAAAAGCGGCTTTTCCTGTGGAAATCGAGATAGCGGAGGGCGAAGAATTCGAGGAAAAGCCTCCGAAGAAAACCGGTATTAAAACGAATGGGAGTTGATGCAAATTGATATTACCGAGAAGAATTTACGA
>JAUNOG010000069.1 GCA_030531185.1 Ruminococcus sp. | reverse complement strand
GATGATGCTCCTGCTGTTCGGCAAGCAGTTCGGCAAGCTCGTCGTCGAGAGTATTCTTCTGCGTCATAGCCTCGACAAGCTGCGCTCCCGTAAGCTCCGACCAATCGGTGGTAACTATCGGAGCTTTTTCGTTGCAGGTACGAAGTCTCTTAACGCAGTCGTCAAGCTTGTCCTGAGAAAGTCCCGCCGTATGACTGAGGATAAGACAGCTTGCGTAAGTTATCTGATTGTTGAAAAACTCCCCGAAATTCTTCTGATACATCTTGCACTTCTTAGCGTCCACAACGGTGGTAAAGCCGTCAAGCTCCACGTCGTGAGCGTTGATATTCTGCACAGCCTTGATAACGTCGCTGAGCTTTCCCACGCCCGACGGCTCGATGATAATTCTGTCGGGGTGATACTGTTCAAGAACCTGCTCCAGAGCCTTTCCGAAATCGCCTACAAGACTGCAGCAGATACAGCCCGAATTCATTTCGGTAATCTGTACTCCCGCCTCCTGAAGAAAGCCTCCGTCGATACCTATTTCGCCGAACTCGTTTTCAATAAGCACCAGCTTTTCGTTAACGTAGCCCTCCGCAATAAGCTTTTTTATCAGCGTGGTTTTTCCTGCGCCGAGAAAGCCTGAAAAAATTGTAATCTTTGTCATTTTAAAGCACTTCTTTCCTTAATAATAATTATGCATATAAGAGTATTATACCATATTCCCGCAAAAGTTTCAAGAGATTTCACAAGCTTTTCACGTAAATCAATTTTGATTTACGCAGAGGTAAGAAGTTAGAAGTAAGAGGTTAGAAAAGGTGCGCCGCAGGCGCGTTTTTATATCTTGTTTCTAACTTTTGCAAAAACAGACTTTATCAAAATTGTTTTCCGTACAAGCTTTTCATTTTTAGCCTAAGCTGAAACTCAGCCCAGATACTCAAGGATTTCGGCAGCGTTCGTATCGGGCTTGACCTTGGGAATAGTATGCTCTATAATTCCGTTTTCGTCGATAATATAAGTCTGTCTAACCACTCCCATACCTACCTTGCCGCACATTTTCTTCTCTTTCCATACGTCGTAAGCCTCGATAGCCTTGCGCTCGGGGTCGGACAGAAGTACGAACGGCAGATCGTATTTCTCCGCAAACTTTGCGTGACTTGCCACGCTGTCCTTGCTGATGCCGATTACCTCGACGTTTTTTGCCTTGAACTGCCCGTAGCTTGCTCCGAAAGCGCAGGCCTGTTTGGTACAGCCGGGAGTATTGTCTCTCGGATAGAAATAAAGCACTACCTTTTTTCCGAGGTAATCAGACAGCCTTACCTCGTTTCCGTCCTTGTCTTTAAGCGCAAAATCAGGCGCTTTTGTTCCGATCTCTAACATAATTTATTCCTCCTGTATTAATTTTATCAGCTCGTCATAAGCGTTATCTCCGTCGCATTCTATGTCGGGATTTACCAAGCAGTCGTTTTCGTCTCCGCTTGCTCTGATAAATTTTTTCGTCGATACGGAAAGATACAGCCCCGACTCGGGCAGTTTGAAATAGCTTATATCTCCGTAACCGTTAGGATTATTTCCCGGCGGTTCGCCTATCAGCGTTCCCAGATTATTGTCTTTAAAAAACTGAGCAAATAACATTGCCGACGAGAAAGTGTCAACATCTGTTAAAATATATACGTCTCCGCTAAATGTCAAATCAATATATTTTTCATTCTGTATTGGTCCCTCATCGGAGTTTAGGGTAAATATCCCAAAACGCTGCTTGTACGCAGAAACCTCATACTCATCAATATCAAGATATTTTATAAATTCATCTGCCACAAGAGAGCTTCCGCCGCCGTTTCCGCGCAGATCGACTGCAGCATTCTGTATGCCCTTATCCTTGATCTCCGTAAACATTCTGTTCAGACAATCGATGTAAATGTCATTATAATCACACTGGGTAAGGGTAAGTACTGCAAGACTGTTTTCTTCATCTATCGTATAGCTTACAAAATCGTCGCTGGCGGGTTCTTCAAAATACTGATAATAGATTTTTTCATACTCCTCATAAGGTATGAAGTCCTCTGCCGTATATGTGCAGGTTTCTCTTTCACCTTCGGGACTTTCCCACGTATAGGTAATCTCATTTGTATCAAAGCCAAGATAATCAAGTCCCGCAATATTGCCCGCATCGGACTTCATAAGGGAAACTCCCCAGCTTTCGGCGTCGTATGAATATAAGGCTTTCTTCTCGTCCCATAGCTGTTCGAGGGAAATTCCGTTTATAGCGTATAAAATGAAATCCTCGGCATTACGTTTCGGAATATCGGACAGATAACGGTAGTTATCCCATTGTGCCTTGACAGAAGTATGTCCGTCTCCCTGTAATGATAATATCCTCTCTGCATAGTATTTTACATCGTTTACGGTTATATTCTCCGAAGCTTTAAGACTTTCCAGAGCAAGATCATATTCGGTCTGTATATCCTCGGGAGCGCCGTCTTTAAAAGCAGGGTGACATTTTTTTACTCTGCCCAGCATATAGGACAAGTCCCGCTCCGCCTGCTTGTAGGTCAATGTTTTATCGTAGCTTTCGGTTTCGGACAAGCTTCCTTTCAACAGCCTATAGACCTCAGAATCCCAATAAGGATTACAGAACGATCCAATAAACGAGATACACATTACGATAAGCGTGATAAGAACGATAACCGTTCTCCTGATTTTACCGCTCAGAGATAAAAATACTCCCGCGCCTGAAATACAGCTTAAAACCATAAACAATGCGGCTGTCCACTCTGTAAAACGCAGCACAAATATGCTCAGCGGTATAAGTCCTATGGAAACGACAAGCAAGATTATCCATACTGTCAAAAACAGTTTTTTATGTGCTCCGAAAAATTCTGTCATTTTATTCTCCTCCGATAATTTTTACTTATTATAACACACATATGTAAATTTTTCAAGCGTCCCGAATATTCACATAATACTGTTGAAATATGTCAGATTTTGTGGTATACTTATTTCAAATACAGTTATTGTGAAAGGATTTTTCTATGGGTAAAATAATTCTCGAGATCATACTGCTGATTTTCGGATTTGCGTGCCTTATAAAAGGCGCGGATTTCTTTGTGGACGGCGCGGCGTCTCTCGCAAAGAAATTAAAAATCCCCTCGCTCATTGTGGGACTTACTATTGTTGCAATGGGCACAAGCGCGCCTGAGCTTGCAGTAAGCATCTCCTCGGCTATGAAAGGCTCAAACGGACTTGCCGTAAGCAATGTCATAGGCTCGAATATGTTCAATATTCTTGTGGTGCTCGGCGTGTGCGCCGCTATTATGCCTATCGCGGTAAGCGGGGACGCGCTTAAACGCGACTTCCCTATTTCTATTGGAGCGGCGGCGCTGTTCTTTCTGTTTATTTTAAACGGAGTACTTGAACGCTGGGAAGCGGCGGTACTGTTCGCTCTGATAGTCGGTTATATGATAATGACCGTTATCATAGCAAAACGAAGCGAATGCGAGGAAGAGGCTCCCGCTAAATTCAATCCCCTTATATGCGCGCTTTGTCTTATCGGAGGCGCGGCGGCTATCGTTGTGGGAGGAAATCTTGTGGTAGACAACGCAAAGGATATCGCCTTGTCTGCCGGAATGAGCGACACTCTTGTGGGACTTACTATCTGCGCTGTGGGAACAAGTCTCCCCGAGCTTGTCACATCTGTTACAGCCTCCAAAAAGGGCGAGAACGATATGGCTGTGGGAAATGTCGTAGGCTCGAACATTTTCAACATTCTGTGTATTCTCGGTATATCGGGTATGATAAAACCTATCGATCTAACCATTGCAGGAGACGGCTCGGACGTTAACGCTCTTATCGACGGCGGAATTCTCATAGCGGTATGCATTGTATCATTTATAATGTGCCTGAAGGGCAAAAGCCTTTCACGCAGAGACGGAGTAATTATGGTACTGATCTATCTTGCATATATGGCATATATAATCGCAAGAAATTATGCGCTGATATAATTGTTGAATAAAGCAAAAAGTCACTTTTGAAAATCCGCTCAAAAGTGACTTTATTTTATTGTTTTTTTATAAAACCTTTTCTTACCGTCGGAATAAATATTCCGCCTAATGCGTTCCCGAGGGTCATTATTATAAGGTATCCCAGAGATTTAACAGACCAAGCCTCAGCTACGGTAAAGTAAAACATATTTGCTATGCAATGCTCAAATCCGCTGAGAATAAACACAACGACGGGCAGGAAAACCGCTAATATCTGTCCCAAAGGATTGCTTATTGTCTTATATCCGTCCGCCGCAATAAACATCAGCATTCCGCAGAAAAACGCAAGTATGAAAATGCTTAAAATATCGTCGCCAAGCTTGATATCGCATATTTCCTGCGCCTTATCCCCTATGCCTGAAATTCTCGTACACAGGAGCATATACGCCATAGCCGCCGCTCCTATGAAATTACCCAGCCAGATGACGGCGAGGTCTATTATGTACGAGGGCTTGTTTTCAACGGCGTAGCCTACCTTTCCCGTGAAAAGATTAAAGCCGAAGGACAGTATCACGAAAAGTCCCGTACCGAACAGTACAGAGCCTATGTATTTATTGTCGCAGGACAGAAAAACAGTCCCGCCGATGCCGATAGCAAAGCCCGTCAAAATCGCTCTCAGCAGGATATCGGTAAAGCGTTTCAAATTATCACTCATTTCATATCAGATTAAAATCAGCCGAGAAGAGCCTCGCTGTTTGTGCAGCAGCATATATCGTTCCTGCCCGACAGCATTTTACAGAGCTTTTCAAGTCTGTCCCAGTTACCGTCTCCGTCAAATTCGTAGCTGTGTCCCCAAATGTAGAAGATCATAGGCTTTTCAGGCTCGGCGTTGACAAACTGCTCCGCATATTCAAACAGCTTGGGGTCGTTGTGGTGACAGGTCGGCTTGAACCTCATCAGATCCGTCTGAACGTCAAAATTCCCCGTACTTTCCACTGTACGGTAGTACCTGATACCGTACTTTTCAAGAGTTTTTACGACCGTATCGTTATAACAGCCGTAAGGATATGCTCCGCCCCTGATCTCGCATTCAAACATATTCGACAGCTTTTTAATATCGTCGGATATCTCAAATTCAAGCTGTTCTTCGGAAAGCTCCAAAGGATTTGCGTGGGTGCTGAAATGGCAGGCGATCTCGTGTCCCTTGTACATATCGCCCATTTCCTCACGGGTCATTCTGCGGACTTCGCTGTCCTTGTGTACCCAGCGGCTTTCGGGGGTCATAATACCCGAATTCAAATTAAAGGTACATTTCATACCGTATTCATTGAATATTTCAACCAGACGCTTATCCTGCACAATGCCGTCGTCGTAGCTGAATGTTAAAAATTTGCTGTAATTATTCATAGAGATCTGCCTTTCGTCTGAAAAATATGTTAACATTATACCACTTTAAACTGAAAATGTAAATAGTATTTAGCGTAAAAATCCCAAAATAATTGACAAAATTACAGCGGTATGATATAATTGTTACAAAGATTTGACAGTGTTAATTCGTACAATCAGTAATTATTATGGCGTTTATATGCATATTCAACAGAAGAGGAAAAAGGCTGCTAAAGTAAGATCAGAAACAGATTAGGAGGGAATAAAAATGCCCTATGCTCAATTTAACGATTTGAATATGTTTTATGAGGAATTTGGAAGAGGAGAAGTTCTGCTGTTTCTTCACAGTCATTTCAGCCGCGGACTTCTCGCTTTTTCAGGGCAAATTCTTCCTTTTTCAGGACATTACCGCTGTTTGTTTCCTGATTTCCGCGGTCACGGGCGGACTATGTGTGAAAGTCTTTATTGGAACAGCCGTATAATATCAGACGATATGGCAGATTTCCTTGGCGCTTTGGGAATAAAAAGCGCTCATTTATTAGGTTACAGCTGCGGAGCATATGTAGGCTGCTATATGGCGGCAAAATATCCGGAAAAAGTCAAAAGTCTTATAACTATCGGCGGAGGAGCTTATCCAAGACCCGACGGAGCGGAGGATTTTCTGCCCGAATCCCTTATAAGCAGGAATGATACGGATTTTATTGAAGATATCAAAACGCGCCATTATGAAGCCCATAAGGGCGATTGGAAAACCTACCTGAGAACCACTGTTGCCGATTGGAAACAACACCCAAGCCTCAGCGGCACCGAATGGAAATCAATAAAATGTCCCGCATTGTTTATAAACGGAGAGCACGATCCATTCGGGAGCTGCACGGAATTACAGGAAAAAGTTCCTCATTCAAAAATATATGAAGTCAAAGGCGGAGGTCACCGTCCCCATTTCGCAGGAGAGCAGATAGACGAGGTCAATTCGGAAATACTTGACTTTTTATCTTCCGTCGGTATGCAGACATAACCTCAGCGAAATAACGGTACTGAAAGTACTTTCCGATAAGACTGTTCTGCTTTTGATTAAATATGTAAAATTTATTAAAACCGAATGAAATGACTTGAAAAAAATCGCAATATGGTTTATAATGTATTTGTATGTAATATACATAATCAAAATTATTTGAGAGGAGTTATGTAAATAATGGTTTATTCTCACGAAGTTGAAACAATGTGCCCTATCGCACAGGGCGTTGCTCACGGCGCTGCTCCTATCCCGGAAGAGGCTAAGTGGGTGAAAGCTAAGGAAATCAAGGATATTTCAGGCTTTACACACGGTATCGGCTGGTGTGCACCTCAGCAGGGCACCTGCAAGCTCACGCTTAACGTTAAGGACGGCGTAATTCAGGAGGCTCTCGTTGAAACTATCGGATGTTCCGGTATGACGCATTCAGCGGCTATGGCTTCCGAGATCCTCCCCGGCAGAACAATTCTCGAGGCTCTTAACACAGACCTCGTTTGCGACGCTATCAACACAGCTATGAGAGAGCTGTTCCTCCAGATCGTATACGGACGTTCACAGAGCGCATTCTCAGAGGGCGGTCTTGTAGTAGGCGCAGGTCTTGAAGACCTCGGTAAGGGACTTCGTTCACAGGTGGGTACAATGTACGGCACACTTTCAAAGGGTCCCCGTTACCTCGAAATGACAGACGGTTACGTTACAGGCGTTGCTCTTAATGAAGACAACGAGATCATCGGCTATCAGTTTGTAAACTTCGGCAAGATGATGGACTTCATCAAAGCAGGCGACGACGCTAACACAGCTTTTGAGAAGGCTAAGGGACAGTACGGCAGAGTTGCCGACGCTGTCAAGATCGTTGACCCAAGAAAAGAATAAGGAGGATTTGTAAGATGGCTTTATTTGAATCATACGAAAGAAGAGAAAAGCAGATTCTCGCTGTTCTTGAGCAGTACGGTATCAAGACTATTGAAGAGTGTGCTGATGTTTGCAAGGCTAAGGGTCTTGACATTTACAAGCTCGTTGAGGGCATTCAGCCTATCTGCTTTGAAAACGCAAAGTGGGCTTACACAGTTGGCTGCGCAATCGCTATCAAGAAAGGCTGCACAAGAGCTGCCGACGCTGCCGCTGCTATCGGAGAGGGTCTCCAGGCTTTCTGTATTCCCGGTTCTGTAGCAGACCAGAGAAAGGTTGGTCTGGGTCACGGTAATCTCGGCAAAATGCTCCTTGAGGAAGAGACAGAGTGCTTTGCATTCCTTGCAGGTCACGAGTCGTTTGCTGCCGCTGAGGGCGCTATCGGTATTGCTGAAAAGGCAAACAAGGTCAGAAAGAAGCCTCTGAGAGTTATCCTTAACGGTCTCGGCAAGGACGCCGCTCAGATCATCGCAAGAATTAACGGCTTTACATACGTTGAGACTGAAATGGACTACTATACAGGCGAGGTCAAAGAAGTATTCCGCAAGGCATATTCCGAGGGTCTCAGAGCAAAGGTAAACTGCTACGGCGCTAACGACGTTACAGAAGGCGTTGCTATTATGTGGAAGGAGAACGTTGACGTATCTATCACAGGTAACTCGACCAATCCTACAAGATTCCAGCACCCTGTTGCAGGCACATACAAGAAGGAAAGAATTGACGCAGGCAAGAAGTATTTTTCAGTAGCTTCAGGCGGCGGTACAGGACGTACTCTGCACCCTGATAATATGGCTGCAGGTCCTGCTTCCTATGGTATGACAGACACAATGGGAAGAATGCACAGCGACGCTCAGTTCGCAGGTTCTTCTTCAGTTCCTGCACACGTTGAGATGATGGGTCTTATCGGTATGGGCAACAACCCGATGGTAGGCGCTACGGTTGCTTGCGCAGTTGCAGTTGAAGAGGCTATGAAAGCATAATTCATAAAATTTTTAATCCCGATTTTACGTTAAATCTCGTAAAATCGGGATTTTTTTATTTTGTATAATTTGTATAAATAAGCATTGATTTTTATATCGTTGGTAACTTACGGGTAGCGCACTGGTAAAACATTTTAAATTTTTTCAACAGCCTCTTTCAGCTGTTCGATAGTCTTATGAGTGTACACTTTTTCTGTAACGTCTGAGCTTGAATGACCGAGAAGTAGTTTCTTAATTTTAGCATTGATCTCAGCGTTATCAAGCAGAGTAGCAAATGTATGGCGGCATTCGTGAGGACGGTGATCTATACCAAGTCCTCTTATATAATCCTTATAGGCTCTGTAATATTTATTGTAATTTAATGGAGTTCCGTCCTCGTCACAAACAATATGAGTAAATCCGTTGCTGTAAAATTCTCTAATAAACGGCTGAACTTTAGTACAAAAAGGAACAACTCTCCTCTTCCCTGCTTCGGTTTTCTTTCCACCCTGAGCTGTCATTTCTTCTATGTTGATATGTTCGGAAAAAGTTAGCTCGCACAATTCGTCAGGTCGCCAGCCTGTGTATATGTCAATTAAAATTATCTTTGCTATATGGTCGGTTTTATGCGCCCAAAGCAAATTCATCTCGTCAACGCTAAAAGGAATTCTCTCATTCTCCACCTCAACTTTAGGACGTTTAATGTATGCTGCATAGTTCTTTGTCAAATAATCGTGCTGTACGGCATATTCAAACACGAGTTTTAGCATACTTTGAATTCTGGCGCGAGTAGTTGCCCCTACGTCTGCATTGTCAACAATATCCTGCATTTTTGCGGTTCTTATATTTGCTATATTGTCCTTGTAAATAGGTGCGCAATAACTGTATGCCGATTTATATGTACGCTGAGCGGACGGTGTTATTTCAGCATATTTCTCTTTACTCCAAAGTTCAAACAATTCTTCAAAGGTCATTTTATTACCGTCTAAATCGTATGGCGATTTATTATAATCAGCAAATGCAAGAGAGGCTTTTCTATAGCTTTCATAATATCCCAGCACTTTTCTTTTCAGCTCGCAATCCTCGCCGTAACCGCAGCTTACGCGTACAATATACGGTTTACGGCGGTTGCCCTTTAACTTTGTAATAGATCCGTATCCGTTTGGAAATCTCATAATATTTTCCTCCTATCGATTGACAATCATTTGCAATTGTGCTATAATAAAAGGGCAGAATTCGCCCTTTGTGATGATTGGGTCGGTTCGGTTGCCTCTGTGGTGTTGGCGCACCGCAGAGGCGTTTTATTTTTAGATAGTTACCAACTCGTCGTCTGAAAGTTCTACAAGCTCTCCGCTTAGTGATAGACCTTGATTGTACTGTTCTGCAAGCATTGTACGATTAAACTCCGCTGTTGGCTCATATTTATATACAAGTTCTTCGATTTCATCAATAGAAACATTGAAAAACTCTTTTCGCATATTAATTTTATTCACTCGTCTATTATTAAGTTCTTTATGAAGTGTGTTTTCCAAATTAACAGCATCATCTGAAAAGATAAAACTATGTACATCAAAAGAGAATGGAACAGACGCATCACCAAGTTCTTTTACTCTGTCCATAGGGTCTTGACGTCTGGTCATTCCAACTTTAAACACGTGGTCTCCAAATGACCCAAGATTTGAAATGATGTAAACATATCCCGCCTTACCGTTTTGCAACTGTATAATTTTATCTTTCTTTTCTTCAACCGCTTTCATTTGTTCCTGAAGTTGCTTGATACGTTCTTCAAGCTTTTTTATTTGCTCGTCGTCAGTACAGGTGTTAAGCTGTTCTTCGATCGTGTTGATTTGAGTTTGATATTTGCTTTCTTCTTTCTCAATCTTTTTGCGTTCTTCCTCAAGAGCCTTGCGTTCTGCCGCTTCCTGTCGCATTTGCTCTTTGAGAGCTTGTTGTTCTTCTTTTATTCGCTGTTTTTGAGTATAATATTCATATTCAATTTTTACTGCTTCAATAAACAGATATTCAATTTCGCCGATAAATTTCTTCATAGTGGGAGCAATACTTTGATTGCCGTCAACGGCTATTGTTAGATATCTTGCTGTTATCTCTTTGATTGCGTCAAGTGAATTTTCCAGTTTACCATATTTCAGAGAATACAGAACATTCTGCAACTCAGCTTCAAGAGCGATAACCATAAGCTTGTATATTGCCATATTGGATTTAGTCGTATATCTGCCCTCATAACGTTTGAACACGTCCTGAATATTTTTCTGCTCCTGATTATATCTTGATTTTAACTGCTTTACATTCATACAGTTGAGTTTCATTTCAACGATTGGCAGTAAAGTTTCATCCGACATTGACAGCAAAGCTTCATCAAGTAAAGAGTCCGAACCATTTTCATAAGCTTTTATCGCATATTGAAAACTTTTATAAACTTCTTTGAGTTTAAACACTTTATTTGCGTTCGTTTCAATATTTTTCTGTGTTTTATCATACTCAGTTTTTAAATCGGCAAGAGTAAGTTCTTTAACAGAAATGTCTTGCTCTAGCTGTTTTAAGCTTTCACGGCAATGGTCAAGCTTATTTTGAATTTCCTGTTCCGCCTCTGCTTTTGCCTCTTCTCTATACTGATATAATAATGTATCCTTTTGATGAACAGCTTCGTTATACTCGTCAAGAATTTTTATTTTTTTAGTGGAATATCGCTCGGTATCTTCTTTTAATTTGTCAATTTCGTTTTTCAGCCTGTTAATCTCATCCTTTTTTTCCCTCTTAATTTCCGTATCTATCCTAACGTTTTTCATATACAGATAAATTCCTACAACAAGTGGAATGACTAAAAACCAAAGAGCAAAACAAAT
>JAUNOG010000017.1 GCA_030531185.1 Ruminococcus sp. | reverse complement strand
AAATACCTTGTTATAGCGATTATTGTAAGGGCAGCGTCCAGAAAAATTGATACAGCAATTATAATTGATATATTTTTCTTTAATTTATACGGCATTCGATTGATGAAAGACAGATAATAAGGAAAAATAAAATCAATAGCTATCAAACACAAAACTCCCCAGATAAACATATACGGTATTGTTGTTCTGCCATTGATATTTAGAAGTTTATCGGAATAATCCCATGATCGACTATGTAAAAAACGTTCCTGTATAAAACAGATCATATATTCCCATAAACCTCCCAAAACTGCGCCTGAAATAAATAAACACGTTTTATTCTTTATATTGCTCAGCGCAGCGAAAATTACTATTGCGCCAAAACCGTAAACATAATTAAACGGCAGTAATATTGAACCTGTACGATCTTCTATAATTCCCTTTAATATAAAATTCAGAGAGGTTTCATATATCGTTCCTATTAATCCACCCATCATAAAAATATATACCAGATCAAATACATCATAATTACGATTATGAAACATACTTTCTTCTTCCTTTATTATTGCATTATTAATGACAAATCAAAACTCCCTTTTCTCAAACCTTATACTTGCTCCGGAAATAAACACAAGTAAAAATCCCAAAAGAATGAAAACGCTCAAAACAAAACGGAATATCGGTATATCCTGACCGATTATCATTTTATATACGGCAAGATAGCTTGTGAAAAGTATTCCGCTTATTTTTGAAAAGACAAGTCCAAGAAGTGTAACTCCGCCGTAAGCCGCAACACCCAGCCCAAAGGCAGATATTCCGCTTTTGCACAATACGGATAAAAAGCCTGCAAAAGAAACAAAAGCTGCCGTCGGAATTATTGTTATAACTACTGACATCAGAACGGCAAAAATATTTACTGATGTAAAGCCAGACAATATAAGACTGAATATTAATGCGGCAATCACATTTGCAGCTGTCAGAACTAACTCATAAATCACAATTGCCGCAAGCTTGCCGAGCAGAAGTTTTGTACGGCTGAAATGTCTTGTTAAAAGGAGCTTCCATTCATTGCGTTCGAATTCAACCGAAATCAAATCAGACGCAAGCATCAGCGCTGTAAAAGGGATAACTAAATAACAGCACAGGGAAAGAACAGCATAAGGATAATTCTGCGAAGAAAATGAAATAACACTGTTTGAGATCAACCCGATCAATGCTCCGCATACCGTAACTCCCAATGTAACAGCCAGCATAATCCGATACTTTTCCCGATGAAATATTTTATATATCTCATTTTTTGCGCAAATGCATAATGTATTCATTGTTCCGCCTCCTTTTCATTTACGATATGCAAATAATAGTCTTCTACGCTTCCGTATTCTATGATAGCGGTATCTATACTGCTTTTATCTATGATCTTACCATTCATCATAACTGCGGCTTTTGTGCAAATACGCTGAACCTCTCCCGCAATATGACCGGAAATCAGAATCGTACCTCCATTTTGTGTATACTCTTTCAGAATATGACGCATTTTTGCCGTTCCTTTTATGTCCAATCCATTGGTAGGCTCATCCAGAATGAGCAGCTTGGGTTTGTGCAGAATTGCCGCTCCAAAGCTTAGCCGCTGCTTCATTCCCATTGAGAATTTTCCAACAGGTTCATCCTTGTATTTTGTAAGTTCCAGTAACTCCAGAACTTCGTCAATTCGTTTATGTGAAAGTTCCGGATAAAACCGAAGCAGAATTTTCAAATTATCATATGCTGTCAGATATGGGTAAAAAGCAGGCTCTTCAATCATACAGCCCACTTGCGACATAACAGAAAGCTCTTCATCAGGATTTTTTTCAAGTATTCTGAATTCTCCGCTGTCTGCGTGAAGCAATCCGACAAGCGTTTTCATAATAGTGGTTTTTCCGCAACCGTTTGGTCCTAACAATCCCAAAATTTCTCCTTGTGCCAGTGTCAGGGATATATTTTCTGCCCCACGCTGATTTTTATATTTTTTAGTTAGATTTATTGTTTCTATTGCATACATTTTTACCACTCCTATAGTGCCCCGAAAACCGCCGAAGATGAATTCGGCGGTTAATTTTTTTCGGGAAACAATTTATGTTATAAATCAATCCTCGTTTTCATTTTCAAGCGAAGATGATTTTTGCAGAGATGAGGTGTCGATCGTCTGCGGAGTTGTGGAGCCGATATCGGTAACATCTGCATTTACGGTAATCTCTATCTGCGTATCCTTGCCGTCCGCCGTCTGACCGCTTACAATAACTGTAACATTCTGCGCAGATAAATGTCCTTTTGAAATGTCCGCATTCATAGTAACGCTTTCAATTGCGGCATTCTGAGTAATGGGAAATTCCTGTAGCAGTACATCTCCTAAATCATTTTTTCCTTCATCATATTTTTTCCCTGCGTTCATTTCCGTAAAAGCAGAAGCAGCTACATTTGCGATTTCCGGAATCTGCACGTCAGTCAGTGTTACTGAAACAGTGTCGCCGCTTGAGACGAACTGATTACTCAGATCTCCCACAAACAAATCCGCTGTCATTTCCGCAAGCTTTATCATATTCGGCGTAAGCTGTTCATTTTCAGTATGTTTCTCCTTACGGCTTTTTTCGGTATATTTACTGCCGTCGCTTTTAATTTTAACATAACCGTCGGAATACTCTTCTTGGGTTATGCTTTTTCCTGCAACATCTGCCGCAACACTTGCATACTGAACTCCGTCAGCCTTCTCATAAACTGCATTTCCGCTTGCAATAACTTTTCCATTCTGTTTCATCTGTACAGAAGCACGGACGGTAAGATTATCCTCGCTAATGGTATTTACTACAGTAGATTTGTAGTTCTCGTATGGATTTCCTGCCGCATAGGCAATGAGACCTGCCGTTCCGACCAGTGTAAGACCTGCTGCCAGGCAAGCCGCTGTGATTTTCTTTGCTTTCATTTGGATCATTTCCTTTCGTTGTTTTCCTCTTTTGAGGTTGACTTCATTATATAACTGTACAATAAACTGAAGCTAACCCAATGATAAACAAAAGATAAAACGGCATTAAAACTTATATAAAAATACGTGCATCCGAAAATGCACGTATCATAATCATTATTTTACCGACAGCAGCGTTCCAGCTGTCACATCACCTACGCTCTGAAGCGGTATCCCACGCCCCAGACTGTTTCAATGTAATGCGGATCGGAGGGATCGTCCTCGATTTTCTCACGCAGCCTGTTAATATGAACCGCCACTGTGGCATTATCGCCGACAGCGTCCATTCCCCAAATTCGCTCATACAGCGTTTCCTTATCGAAAACCATATCCGCATTCGTCACCAGAAAAAGCAGCAGCTCATACTCCTTGTTTTTCAGGCTGATCTCTTTTTCTTTTACAAATACACGGTGTGATTTTGGATTGATACGGATAGCACCTACTGTTATTTCCGGCTGGATATCCCCAATACCGCCTTTCAGTCTGTTGTATGTTGCAATATGTGCCTGCACTCTGGCAACAAGTTCTCCCGGCGAAAAGGGCTTTACGATGTAATCGTCTGCTCCAAGTCCCAGACCTCTGATCTTATCAATATCTTCTTTTTTTGCTGTTACCATAAGAATGGGAATATCCAGATGTTCACGCAAAGTCCGACAGACTGTGAAACCATCAATCTCAGGCAGCATCAGATCAAGCAGAACCAGCTGAAAACCGCCTTTTAACGCCGCATTCATTCCGCTTACTCCGCCAGTTTCAATCGTTACCTCAAAGCCGTTGATTTCCAGATAATCACGTTCAATTTCAGCAATGGCTATATCATCCTCTATAATCAGAATTTTATTCACGTTCTGCCTCCTTTGGAATTGTCATCACGATACGCAAACCCTTTGGCTGCAAATTTTCCGCATAGATCGAACCTCCGAAACGTTCCAGAATTTTTGCGGTAATCGCAAGCCCCAGTCCGCTTCCTTTATTTGGATTGTTTCTTGACGAATCGCTGCGGTAAAATACATCAAACAGCTTCGGCAGCGCCTCTGCGGGAACCCCGGGACCGTTATCTTCTATGATGACATTTACATTTTCTGCGGAATTTTCACAGTAAATCTCTACAGCTACGGTCTCGCTGTCTTTGTATTTCAGACTGTTTTCCAGAATGTTGGTGACTGCGCTGCGCAGCTGAACAGGGTCAGCGTAAACCTCCAGATCCTGCGGAATATCTTTGCAAAGGATCTGCATACCCTTTTCCCTATATTCCTTTTCATTTGATGTGACAACAGAGCGGATTTCCAGTCCTATATTCAGCTTCTCCGGATAAAAAGGACAATCGCCAAGATCAAGCTTTGAAAACAAAAACAGCTTGTCTACCATACGGTCGATGTCGTTCGCTTTTGCAAGAATGGTTTTCATATATTTCTGCTGCATCTGCGGTGTTGCCGCAACACCCTCCTGCAACCCCTCAATGTACGCTTTTATAGAAGTAAGCGGCGTTCTCAGATCGTGAGAAATTCCTGCAATCAGTTCCTTACGGTTCTGCTCATTCTTCTGAGTTATCTCCACGGATCTCCTTAATCTTTCCGCCATATCGTTAAAGTCCTCACAGACGCTTCGGAACTCGTCCTGCCCGTCATATTCAATGCGGTAATCCAGATTTCCGTCGCGGATCTGATGAACCCCGGCGGTGAGAATATCCAACGGAGCTTCTATTTTTCTGAAAATAAATTTTGTCAGAAAGCGGTTTGTTATAACTACAGCTGAAATTATCATAGCAAGCAATAATACAATTATGTTTTTAACGATAAATTCATTGAATTTATCGTCTCTTATCTCTGCGTCACTATAGATAAGAATATTATATGTTTTATCGTTTGCCAAAATTTTCTCTCCGTAAAGATTACTCCCGCCAACAGAAATACTGCCTTCGCCGCCTAAGCTTTCCATAGCGGCTGCAAGAACTGTTTCTGTATCACTGATTTCGCTGCTGCCTAAAGTACATATTACATCTGTGCCCTCAAAGATTTCCAATTTCATTTTTTGAGAGGCAAGATACTTTTCAACAGTGCGGTATAGTGTGGAGTCCGTAACATCTTCATTGCAGTCAAGAAATTCCTTTGACTGCTCTACAAGGATTTTATGCATATATGCGAGATCGTTTTTATGAACTGTTTCATCCATAAATTGTTTGTAAAAAACATTTTTAAATAGTAATAATGATAATGAAATGATAAGCAGACTTACTAAAGCAGGAATAATTAACATCAGAATGTTAGAAATAAACAAACGTTTTTTGATTGTCATATCAGAATCAGCTCGTTTCGGATGTAATTTTATATTTATTATATCATACTATAGTTCTTCCGTCAATCTGTTCCGATCTCGCAGATAAGGTCTTCAAAATCTGCATACCCCAGATTACAGCGCCGCCGATTATAAAAAATGCAATACTGAACGTGTCAACAGAGAGAGCCGACTGTGGAGTATCAAGAGTAGTCGGACCCATTACAATCGCATACAGCGAGCCAAGCATTAATCCGATGATGAGATATACTGTTGCCGCTCTATGCTTATACAGTGCGTTTCTGATTATTTTGATTATCGTGATAATTCCGGTGATAACGCCCAACCCAAATACGGTCACCATTGGAAACTCGTGAAAATTAAAATGCAGGATATCCTTAATAGCTGTGATAATAGGCAGATATATTCCAAAAATAAGGAGCAATGTCGAGCCTGAAATACCAGGTAAAATCATTGCGCATATCGCTGCTGCTCCGCAAAAGAAAACATACAGATACAATGCAATTCCCGGACTGCTCAGATCCATTCCGCTGCCGCCGCCAACAGGATTGAAATACGTAATGGCAGATACCACCGCAATCCCTATTATTACGAAAAATATTCTGCTGATTTTTTCTTTCAGACAGCTTTTTTCTTCCATAATTACAATAGGTATTGCAAAAACGATAAATCCCATAAACAATGAGGATATCTGATAAATATGTGTTTCAAATACGTTTGCAAGAATAAGGACGGCAAGTCCGAACCCAACGCACCAGCCTATGCCAAGTTTAAGTAAATATTTTAAAGCGGCAATACGTTTTTGTTTTGTACCTGAAATCAAATCGTCCAATGAGCCTACAAAATTATCGTAAAAG
Source organism: Ruminococcus sp. (assembly GCA_030531185.1). Lineage (GTDB taxonomy): Bacteria > Bacillota > Clostridia > Oscillospirales > Ruminococcaceae > Hominimerdicola. The sequence goes on along the minus strand of JAUNOG010000017.1, from coordinate 34,352 downwards.
CCCAGCAGAAACGCTACCGTTCCTCCCGAGACGCCCGGAACACTATCAGCCAATGCCATACAGAAACCGTGAATAATGGTAAGTAATTTTTTCATAATATTTTACTCCCTTACAAATTTGTTTAACATTATAATACTCTTGAATATTCAAACGGTATTAAACACTGCCTCAACGGAAGATAAAATATTGTTAAACTGTTTTTAAACCGATATAATTTTTGCAATAGGTATATGCCGCCGAAAGATAAATCGTGCCGAAACGTATGCACTGTAAAACAGTCTAACTGATAAGGGGATTGGAAGTATTGCTCCCAATCCCGTTGTTTAAATGCTGCTTAGATAAACTGTATATATGAAAATTCCCTGCGGAACGGCATATTCCGCAGGGGAAAATCTTCACTTATTTATTAATTATTCTCCCGTCTGTTGAAATCGTTACTACCTGCCAAGGAATAAATTTACTGCTTGCCTGCAGCGCTTTCTTTGCGGCATTTTCAATACCTCCGCAGCAAGGGACTTCCATACGCACAACCTTAACGCTTTTAATATCGTTATTTTTAATGATGTCGGTCAACTTATTTGCATAATCGCCCTCGTCGAGCTTCGGACAGCCTATAAGAGTTATTCTGTTACGAATAAATTCATTATGGAAATTACCGTAAGCGTAAGCTGTGCAGTCTGCGGCAATAAGCAGATCTGCCCCGTTAAAATACGGCGCATTAACAGGAACAAGCTTGATCTGTACAGGCCATTGCGAAAGCTGACTTGATACGGATTCAGCCGATTTTATATCCGCCTTGCCGTCTCTCTTTATGCTTTTGGAATGCGTTCCCGGACAGCCGCAAGGCAGATTGCCTGCTTGCTTTTTCTGTTTTGCTTTTCGTACAGCCTCCTCGTCATATGCGGGAGCCTCGCGTTCTTCAAAGGAAATAGCATTTGTGGGACAAGCAGGCAGACAATCTCCCAGACCGTCGCAGTAATCCTCTCGCATAAGCTTTGCTTTTCCGCTAACCATTTCTATTGCGCCCTCGTGGCAAGCGGCAGCGCACGCTCCGCAGCCGTTGCATTTTTCTTCGTCTATTTTTATAATTTTTCTTATCATTTTGTACCTCCGTAAATTTTTATCAGAATTTTTTATTGCTTCTGTGATTACATTATAGTATAATGATAATAATAAGTATGTTGTAAATCAAACAAAGGTCTGATAAAATGAAAAAAGATTTTGAACTTATGAAAAAATGTCCTTTATTTGATAAAATGGACGACGTTGAATTAAATGCGATATTAAAAAGTCCGCATACAAAAATTCAGGACTTTTCAAAAAATAACACAGTAATTGCAGAGGGCAGCAATGCGGATCATATTGGGATCGTTCTTTACGGCGCAGTTCAGATCGTAAGAAACGATTACTACGGCAACCGCAGTATTATTGCGCTGATAAATTCGCCTCAGATTTTTGCGGAGGTATTTGTATTTTCAGAAACAGAGGCTATGCCTGTAAGCGTTGTTTCTGTAACCGACAGCAGAATAATGCTTATCAAGCTGAAAAATATTCTGAATGATAATGCTGAACGAAACTCATTTTATATAAAACTAACAAGTAACTTACTGCGGCTCGTAACAGAAAAGAATTTAAAGCTTAATGAAAAAATAGAGATCATATCAAAGCGTACCACACGTGAAAAAATATTGGCTTTCTTAATGTCTCAGGCGAAGCTGAACCACAGCGATACTTTTACAATACCGTACGACCGACAGGCTCTTGCCGATTTTCTTGAGGTAGACCGAAGCGCAATGTCCGCGGAGATAAGCAAACTCAGAGCAGAGGGAATAATTGAATCCAGAAGATCGCAGTTCAGATTGATCAGCAATAATGACGATCAATGAGATCATTCCTGCGGACACTCAATACCGCCTTTCAAGTTGAAGATAATTTCCAGTAATAACGCCGATTTGATTTTGGAAAGTCATTCATAACGCCATGCTCCGGATCATAAAATATGCCGTTGCAATACAATGACCAATGCCAGCACCTCGGAGTTTCAAGACTTAAAAGGCATAGCTTTGGCAAATCATTTTTATTGATAACCGAACATCTTTCATCGGATATATTTATTCCGAATTCTCTCAGCGTTTTTTTCATTTCTTTTAAAGTAGTTTCTCTGTCGTTACCGAGATATTCAACGATTTCATCAACTGTTTTACCAAGCGCCATTGCAAGTACTGCCTGTCCGCATTGCAGATCGGTAGGCTCGTGTATATATCTGATATCCACGTAATACACCTCGTTTCAATAATATTTTATTATATATTTTTCTTTATGTAAAGTCTGAGCGACTTACTTGCGCCGGCAAAAACAAAAGCCGCTTAAACAAAACATTTAAGCGGCTTTCCATTTATTATGCCGGTGACCGGGGTCGAACCGGTACGGTATCGCTACCATCGGATTTTGAGTCCGACACGTCTGCCAATTCCATCACACCGGCACATTTAACTTTAATATTATACCATAAGCTCAAGCGAAAGTCAAGGGTATTGGGATAAAAAATACAATAAAAAGTTTATGCACAATTACTATAAAAATTACACAAATAGCTGTTGATTTTTTTGCTCAAATGTGGTAAAATGTATAAAGGTGAATTGAATTGTACAATTCCGCAGAGGGAGGATTACATATAATGGTTGTTCAGGATTTAAAGGTTCTTATATGCGACGACTCGATGTTCGCAAGGAAAAAATTAAATATGACGCTTTCAGGTTTCGGCGTTAAGGAGATTTTTGAAGCAGCCGACGGCGAGGAAGCGGTTGCTAAATATAACGAACACAAACCCGACGTTGTTTTTATGGATATTATTATGCCGAAAATAACGGGCATTGACGCTCTTAAACAAATTATGGCGGAAAATCCCGACGCAAAAATAGTTATGGCGTCTTCTGTGGGAACTCAGGGTCATCTTAAAGAGGCTCTCAAGGCGGGCGCCGCCGATTTCTTGCAAAAGCCGATCGCTGATGACGACGCTAAGGCTATTCTTGAAAATGCTGCGAAAGGGGTTTTGTAAATGTTTGCACAGTTTTTTGGCGGATACCTTTTTAATAAAAAACTGGTTACGGCTGAGGATCTTACTCAGGCGTTTGAGGATAAAAGCAACACACGTATGAGATTGGGCGTACTTGCCATCAACGCAGGCTTAATGACAGCCGAACAGGTCGAGCACGTGAACGTTACTCAGCAAAGCGTTGATAAGCGTTTCGGCGACCTTGCGGTTGAACTTGGATATATGACCTCCGAACAGGTCGACGAGCTGCTTTCTCAGCAGCCTACCGAGTATCTTCTTCTCGGTCAGACGCTGGTCAACAACGGAGTGCTTACTAACGCCGAATTTGAAAAGGCTATAAATGATTACAAGAGAGACAACTCTCTGACGGACAGCGACCTTACAGGTAACAAGTCGGAAAAGCTTTCAAAACTTATTTCAGACTTCTATCATTTTGAAAAGGCTGACAATGCCCGCGTTCTGACTGATTATGTTACTATGCTATTCAAAAATGTTATCAGATTTATCGACGGAGATTTCACTCCTCTTGAAGCTTTTATGGTACGGGAGTTTGACGCAAAATATCTCATTAAGCAGCACATACAGGGGGACTATGAAGCCATTGCCTGCATTGCCGCAGACAGAACCGAATATTTTGAATTTGCCCGCAGATTTGCAGGAGACGGCTATCCTGTTGATGAGGATTTCGTTAACGAAACCGTAGGAGAATTCCTTAATGTGCTTAACGGTCTTTTTGCGGTAAATGAGTCCAATGAAAACGGTATTGAGATCACAATGACGCCGCAGGAAAAGGTTATCAACAGCAAGATCTGCTTTGAGCACCCTGCGTTCTGTATCCCTGTTGCGTTCAGCTTCGGCGAGGTGGATTTTATTATTTCAAGCCGATGATCTATGCTTTTTCGCTGCGGACTTTTATGTCCGCAGCTATTTATTTTATCTCAATAACTTTTTTTTCGAAAACACTTGAAATTTTTGAGATAATGTGTTATAATAATTAAGCAATGTGTTTAGGGTTACAAAAATCCATCAGATATGTTTCGGAAATGTTCCTCATCAATCCGAGATATAGGTGTGCGGGTCCTGTACAATGAAACGCTGTGAACCATGTCAGGCGGGGAACCGAGCAGCATTAAGCAGTCTGTTTCGTGTGTTACAGTTTCGCCTGCATGCCTATATGTCGGATTGATTTTTTATTAAGGAGTGAGAACGTGTATCAGGCTTTATACAGAAAATGGAGACCTAAGTCCTTTGACGACGTGGTTTCGCAGCCCCATATCACTACCACTCTGAAAAATCAGATAATCAGCGGCAAAACCGCTCACGCTTATCTCTTCACAGGCTCGAGAGGTACGGGTAAAACTACCTGCGCGCGTATTTTTGCAAAGGCTATCAACTGCGAGAACAATCACGACGGCAAGCCTTGTCTGGAATGTGAGATATGCAAGGCGGCTGATAACGGCTCACTGGCGGATATTATCGAGATAGACGCCGCATCAAATTCCCGTGTGGACGATATAAGAGAACTGCGCGAGGGCGTAATGTACACACCTGAAATGTGCAGATATAAGGTCTATATTATAGACGAGGTTCATATGCTGTCCGCAGGCGCGTTCAACGCTCTGCTGAAAACTATGGAGGAACCTCCGCCGCACGTTAAGTTTATACTTGCGACTACCGAGATACACAAGGTTCCCGCGACTATCGTGTCACGCTGCCAGCATTTTGACTTCAACAGAATTAAAATAGAGGACATTGTGGCAAGACTTACCTATATTGCCGGACAGGAGGGCTTTACGCTCCACGAGGATGCTGCGGCTTTGATCGCAAGGCTTTCCGACGGAGGTATGAGAGACGCGCTTTCTTTGCTGGATCAGTGCGTAGCTTTCGACGACAATATTACGCTGGACGTTGTTTCTTCCGCCTCGGGTATTGCAGGCAGGGATTATCTGTTCGATATTCTTGAAAAAATCGCCGATAAGGACGCGGCAGGCGCGTTAAAAATCGTGGACAGGCTTTATGAAATGTCCAAGGATTTAAAAGTGCTTGCCAATGAACTGCTTATGCAGATGAGAAATCTTATGCTTGTCAAAACCATAGACAGCAGCCGTGAGCTTATCACCTGTCTCCCCGACGAGTACGACAGACTGTGCAGTATTGCAGGAAAAATGACCTTAGACGATATTCTGGGGAATATTTCCGTTTTGCAGGAAAGCTCGGAGAGATTTGCCAAGAGCACTTCCAAGCGCATAGAGCTTGAAATGTGTCTTATAAAGCTCTGCGGAAACAGAGCGGTACGAGCGCAGGCGGGCGTTTCGGTCCAAAGCGGAGTATCGACGTCGGCGGGCGGAGAAATTTCCGCATTGCTTAACAGGATCAATCAGCTTGAAAACGCTCTAAAAAACGGAGCGGTAATTCCTCAGGGAGCCGTTCAGCAGACAAATAAGGCAAATTCTCAGCCTGTTAAGCCTCCCCCCGATCCCGATTTCCGGAAGATAAATCAGAACGACGTCAAGCCTATCGAGGAGTGGGACGCTATTATCGCTCAAATTTCTGAGAAAGATCCGTCTATCAGCGGTTTTCTCAAAAAATCCAAGGCGTTCAGATACGAGAATGTGCTGTTCCTTATTGTGGACAACGACTTTTTTCTGAAACTGTTCAAGGAGTCGAACGCACCTGCTGTCATCAATGATGTTTTAAAATTAAATTACGGACAAACCTTTACTATCAAGGTAAAATCAGCCAAAAACGTAGCTCCCGAGGATACTGAAAATCCTATAAATAAGCTGCTGAAAAAGGCTAAGGAGCTTGATATTGAGGTTGAAATAAAAAAATAATTAAGGAGTTATTACTATGAGAGCTAGAGTACCAAACGGTATGGGCAAAGGCCCGTCAAACAATATGAATCAGATGCTAAAGCAGGCGCAGAAAATGCAGGACGAGATCACTGCGCTCCAGGCTGATCTTGAGCAGAGAGAGTTCACAGGCACAGCGGGCGGCGGAGTTGTCGAGGTAACTATCAACGGCAAGAGAAACGTCCTCAAGCTTGACATCAAGCCTGAGATCGTTGACCCCGAGGACGTTGAGACGCTTCAGGACGTTATTATGAGCGCGTTCAACGCTGCGGTCGCTAACCTCGACGAAGTAAGCGACGCTGAAATGCAGAAGCTCACAGGCGGAGTTTCCTTCCCGGGACTTTTCTAAAAAATGGCTGAATCAAACGCGCTCCCCCTGGTACTGCTGACCGAGCAGTTTGCTAAACTCCCCGGTATCGGTATGAAATCCGCCCAGCGGCTTGCTTACCACGTTATGTCTATGACCCCGCAGGAGGCTGATGAATTTGCGCAGGCTATTGTCAATGTACATAAAACTGTGCATTTGTGTTCCTGCTGCCAGAATTTTACGGATAAAGAGCTTTGTCCGATATGCGCTGATATGCGAAGAGATCACAGCACTATTTGCGTAGTTGAAAGTCCCAAGGACATTTCCGCATTTGAGCGCACAAAGGAGTATAAGGGAGTTTATCACGTTCTGCACGGTCTTATCTCCCCTATTGACGGAGTTTCTCCCGAAAAGCTGAAAATCAAGGAGCTGTTGGCAAGAATTGACCGAGACAATGTTGAGGAGGTCATTATGGCTACCAATCCTACCGTTGAGGGTGAGGCTACGGCTATGTACATCTCAAAGCTGCTGAAACCGCTTGGCGTTAAAGTCACAAGGCTTGCTTTCGGTCTGCCGATCGGAGGTATATTGGAATACGCCGACGAGATCACTCTTTACAAGGCTTTGGAAAACAGAAACGAAATTTAACGAAATTACAAAAGCAGGTTCGGAAACTTATCCGATACCTGCTTTTTTTCTTGCTCTGAGATTTTTGAAAAATTCCGACAGAACATCGGCGCACTTTTCCGCCAGCACTCCTCCGACCAGCTCGGGCTTGTGATTGTAAGGCAGTTCAAACAGATTGATTATCGAACCGCAGGAGCCTGCTTTTAAGTCCGCCGTACCGAAAACTACCCGTTCTATTCTTGAATTTATAATAGCTCCCGCGCACATCGGGCACGGCTCCAGAGTGACGTACAGCTCACAGTCTATAAGTCTCCAGCCGCCGAGCTTTCGGCTTGCCTCGTCAATGGCTATTATCTCAGCGTGCGTCAAGGGAGATTTACCGTACTCGCGGCGATTAAAACCTCTGCCGACTATTTCTCCTGTGGACTTCTTCACAACCACCGCGCCCACAGGAACTTCGCCCTGCTCGGCGGCAAGGTTTGCAAGCTCCAGCGCCTTTTTCATATAAATCTCGTCCCTGTTCATTACAATATCCTCGTTCCCACAATGATAAAAACAACAACGCACACCAGCCATAATGCAACAGTGTTTGTGGACAGCAAAAGTTTTACCTTTTTTGAAAAACTCATTTCAGACGGATCTCCGTGAATATTAAAGCTCCAGCTTTCAGACTTCACAAGTCTGCTGTAAACAACCATAGCAAGTAAAATAATCAGCGTGCAAACGGCAATTTCCACGACCTTACTTGTTAAAGTATTGCGCAGAGCGACAGAGGACAGAAAATAATTGCAGGAAGTAGAAAAAATATGCATAAAAATCGGCGTGTAAATCGAACCGGTACGTATTGTGAACAATCCCAGAATTACCGAACAGCATATGGCATAACCGATATACGACATATCATAAAAGGAAAATCCGCACAAAACGCAGGATACAAGAATTGCAAATGTATCTCCGAACTGTCTGAAAAGCTGAAGAACAAAACCTCTAAAAAAAATTTCACACAAAACAGGTAGAATAATGCAGTTAAGGCAAACAGAAATAGCTATGATCCGAGGATCACTGCTGTTCATCATAAAAGCATACACGCTGTCAATTCTGAAAAAACTCATAACAGCGGCTATTACAAAATTGGAAATACGTCCAATGACCATAACCATCAGCATAATAACGACAGAATTGCAGATCATCAGAGTTTTATTTTTTGTATGAGGCAAGGCGACCTTAATGGGAATTTTGGTTACCATCTTCAGAAGCAAAATACCGACCAGATACTTCGCCGTGCTGATCGCGGCGAAAGCGGCTGCAAACCAAAGAGGTATATTCGCTCTTGTATGGCTCTTCTTTTCCGAAAACATAACCATATTTTCGGCGTACTGCAAATTAAGAGATTTGGCAAGAAAAAAATTCACTGCGTCAAATCCAAGCATAACCAGCATAATAATTCCGAGAAGCCCCAGACATTTGCGAAGCGCAAAATTCTCGGCAGCGTCCGCTTTATTTTGCACATAGCCCTCCCCTGCGACATAAGAATGCTCTCTTGTGTCCTGAATATACTGATATGCATAGGGATTTTCTGTGTTTGAACGCCATTTTGCGTAAGACTCGTTATAATCCCGATCTTGATTTTGGTAGGTACGCTCATTGGCAACATCGATAACAAAGCTTTTATTCTTTTCTGAATTATCCAAAGTCATACCTCCCCTTTCTGTGATACAATAATTATAACATACAAAACCGCAGGAATAAAGTTCTTTGAAAGATTTTTACTCCTTTTTAACATTTGGACATACAAAAAGCCGAGTTAAATCAACTCGGCTTTCGTATATCTGAATAATTTTCAGTACAAATTATTCGTTGATAGCTGTAACAACGCCTGAACCTACTGTTCTGCCGCCCTCACGGATAGCAAAACGGAGACCCTCTTCGATAGCGATAGGAGTGATAAGCTCAACGTCCATTGTTACGTTATCGCCGGGCATACACATTTCCTTGTCAGCAGGAAGGCTGATGATACCTGTAACGTCTGTTGTTCTGAAATAGAACTGAGGTCTGTAGTTGTTGAAGAAAGGAGTATGACGTCCGCCCTCTTCCTTCTTCAGAACGTAAACCTGTCCTGAGAACTTTGTGTGTGGGTGAATTGAACCGGGCTTGCAGAGAACCTGTCCTCTTTCAACCTGATCTCTTGTGATACCACGGAGAAGCGCACCGATGTTGTCGCCTGCCATAGCGCTGTCAAGCGTCTTACGGAACATTTCGATACCTGTTACAACAGTATTCATCTTCTCTTCCTTAAGACCAACGATCTCAACAGCCTCGCCTGTGTTAAGAACGCCTCTTTCAACTCTGCCTGTAACAACAGTACCACGGCCGGAAATTGTCATAGTATCCTCAACAGGCATAAGGAAAGGCTTAGCGTCATCTCTCTCAGGTGTAGGAATGAACTCGTCAACAGCATCCATAAGATCAAGGATAGGCTTGTAAGCAGGATCGTTAAGATCGTCGCCTGCCTCAAGAGCAGCAAGAGCTGAACCTACGATGATAGGAGTATCGTCGCCGGGGAAATCGTATGATGAGAGAAGGTCTCTGATGTCCATCTCAACGAGTTCGAGAAGCTCAGGATCGTCAACCTGGTCAGCCTTGTTCATGAATACAACGATTGCAGGAACGCCTACCTGACGAGCAAGAAGAATGTGCTCTCTTGTCTGAGCCATAGGACCGTCAGAAGCAGCAACTACGAGAATAGCGCCGTCCATCTGAGCTGCACCTGTGATCATGTTCTTTACATAGTCAGCGTGGCCGGGGCAGTCAACGTGAGCATAGTGACGGTTCTTTGTCTCATACTCAACGTGAGCTGTGTTGATTGTAATACCTCTTTCTCTCTCCTCAGGAGCAGAGTCAATGTTTGCATAGTCCTTCTTCTCAGCGAGACCCTGCATAGCAAGAGTCTTGGTGATAGCAGCTGTAAGAGTAGTCTTACCGTGGTCAACGTGACCGATAGTACCAATGTTTACGTGTGGCTTGGTTCTTTCAAAATGTGCCTTTGCCATAGGAATTTTCCTCCTTAAAAATAATATAGTTTTCGATTAACATACCGTAGTATAATTATATCAAATATCTCAATAAATTGCAATAGTTTTTTGAAACTTTTTGCAAAATTATTCGCCCTTACTTCTGGAAGACATAATCTTCTCGGAAATAGACTTAGGAACCTGAGTATAGCTGTGAGGCTCCATAGTGTACTGTCCGCGGCCCTGCGTCTTTGAACGGAGGTCGTTTGAATAACCGAACATTTCAGAAAGCGGAACAAGTGCGTCGACCTGAACTGCGCCTGTTCTCTGTTCCTGACCGAGAATCTGTCCGCGGCGTGAGTTAAGGTCACCGATAACAGTACCCAGATAATCGTCGGGAGCGATTACAGAAACCTTCATAATAGGCTCAAGAATTATAGGAGCCGCCTTCTTCATAGCCTCCTTGAAAGCCATTGAACCTGCGATCTTAAATGCCATTTCAGACGAGTCTACCTCGTGGTAAGAACCGTCGTAAAGCTCGACCTTACAGTCAACGACCTGGAAGCCTGCGAGAACGCCGCTTTCCATAGCGCCCTTGATACCTGCGTCAACGGCAGGGATATACTCCTTAGGAACAGAACCGCCGACAACCTTGTTGATAAACTCGTAGCCTGCGCCTGACTCGTTGGGGTATACATTGATCTTAACGTGACCGTACTGACCCTTACCGCCTGACTGCTTAGCATACTTGTAATCAACGTTAGCTTCCTTGGTAATTGTTTCCTTATAGGATACCTGAGGTGCGCCTACGTTAGCCTCTACCTTGAACTCACGGAGAAGTCTGTCAACGATGATCTCCAGGTGGAGCTCGCCCATACCTGCGATGATAGTCTGACCTGTTTCCTCAGAAGTATAGGTTCTGAATGTCGGGTCTTCTTCAGCAAGCTTTGCAAGAGCAATGCCCATTTTCTCCTGACCTGCCTTTGTCTTAGGCTCAATAGCAAGCTGGATAACAGGCTCGGGGAATTCCATAGATTCAAGGATTACAGGGTGCTTCTCGTCACAGAGAGTATCGCCTGTTGTGGTATTTTTAAGACCGATAGCTGCGCCGATATCGCCGGCGTAGATAGTATCAATGTCCTTTCTGTCGTTAGAGTGCATCTGAACTATTCTTCCGATTCTCTCGTCCTTGTCCTTAGTGGAGTTATAAACGGTAGAACCGGCAGTAAGAACGCCTGAATAAACTCTGAAATAGCAGAGCTTACCAACGAACGGGTCGGTTGCGATCTTAAACGCAAGAGCAGAGAAAGGCTCGTCGTCGCTTGAAATTCTCTCGCATTCCTCGCCTGTATCGGGATTTACGCCCTTGATATGAGGAACGTCCACAGGAGCAGGCATATAGTCTACGATAGCGTCAAGGAGCTTCTGTACGCCCTTATTTCTGTATGAAGTACCGCAGGTAACAGGAACCATTGTGTTGGCAATAGTTGACTTTCTGATAACTGCCTTCATCTCTTCAATTGTGATCTCCTCGTCTGCAAAATACTTCTCAGCGAGGTCGTCGTCTACTTCTGCGAGGTGCTCGATAAGGTCGTCGTGGTACTGCTGAGCCTTTTCAACCAAGTCCTCAGGAATATCCTCAACTCTGATATCCTTTCCGAGATCGTCATAGTAAACGTAAGCCTTCATTTCAAGAAGGTCTACAATGCCCTTAAAATCGTCCTCAGAGCCGATAGGGAGCTGAATTGGAACAGCGTTGCACTGAAGTCTCTCGTGGAGCATATTAAGAACGTTATAGAAATCGGCGCCCATAATATCCATCTTATTAACGTATACCATTCTGGGGACCTTATAATTATCAGCCTGTCTCCAAACTGTCTCAGTCTGAGGCTCAACGCCGCCCTTAGCGCAAAGAACCGTTACAGAACCGTCGAGAACTCTGAGCGAACGCTCAACCTCAACCGTAAAGTCAACGTGGCCGGGGGTATCGATAATGTTCAGTCTGTGACCCTTCCAGTAGCAGGTGGTAGCGGCGGAAGTAATTGTAATACCTCTCTCCTTCTCCTGTGCCATCCAGTCCATAGTCGACGCGCCGTCGTGGGTCTCACCGATCTTGTAGTTTACACCGGTATAAAACAGGATACGTTCGGTTGTAGTAGTCTTTCCGGCGTCAATGTGTGCCATGATACCGATATTACGGTAATCCTGCAATTTACATTCTCTTGCCATAATATATCCTCCTTTATACTTTTACCATCTGTAATGTGCGAAAGCCTTGTTAGCTTCTGCCATCTTGTGTGTGTCGTCGCGCTTCTTGCACGAACCGCCGACGCCGTTGAGAGCGTCAAGGATCTCCGCTGCAAGTCTTTCCTTCATAGTCTCCTCGTTTCTTTCACGAGAATACTTTGTGATCCATCTGAGACCAAGCGTCTGACGTCTGTCCGGTCTAACCTCCATAGGAACCTGGTAGGTAGCACCGCCCACACGGCGAGCCTTTACCTCCAGCTCAGGCATGATGTTGTTCATAGCCTCCTCGAAAACCTCGAGCGCAGGACGACCTGTCTTTTCTTCAACGATTTCAAATGCTCCGTAAACGATCTTCTGAGCTACGCCCTTCTTACCGTCGAGCATGATGTTGTTTACAAGACGTGTTACAAGCTTTGAATTGTATACAGGATCCTGAAGCACGTCTCTCTTAGTAACTCTACCTCTTCTTGGCACTTTAATTCCCTCCTTCACAAATAATGAATTCATAGGTACTCGCTCTGCAGCCATAGCGAACTACGCTGCAGCCCCGTCAGTTCCTTGCAGAGCTACATAAATAAAATCTATGTTAATCACTCCACATTAAACTGTGGTCTCCGCATTTCTGCGGCAATGAGTTATTCCTTTAAATAAAACCCGAGCTATTGTAATTTAAAATTACTTGGCTGCTCCCGCCTTAGGTCTCTTAGCGCCGTACTTGGATCTTGCCTGCATTCTCTTTGCAACGCCCTGCGCGTCAAGCGTACCACGGATAATGTGATATCTTACACCGGGGAGATCCTTAACACGTCCGCCTCTGATAAGAACGACCGAGTGTTCCTGAAGATTGTGTCCGATACCAGGGATATAAGCTGTAACTTCGTTTCCGTTTGTAAGCTTTACTCTGGCAACCTTTCTCATAGCTGAGTTAGGCTTCTTAGGAGTAGCGGTTCTTACGACTGTGCAAACGCCGCGCTTCTGAGGACAGCTCTGATCGATAACGATCTTCTTCTTGGAGTTAAATCCCTTCTGAAGAGCAGGAGCTGTTGACTTGTCCGCGAGGACATTTCTTCCCTTTCTTACTAACTGGTTAAAGGTTGGCATATTTTCTCTCCTTTCATAAATTTTATAGTTACCCCGACGAAAACACATCGGCGTACCTGTCTATTATACACTACACATAAAAGATTGTCAAGTGCTGTTCGAAATTTTATGCATAAAAATTTTCACAAAGTTAACATTTCAGCACACGTTTTTACGGCATAACATACAGCATTGCTATTATAATGCAAATCGGGGCGGAAAATAAACTCCGCCCCTGTAAAGTAATTATTAACTTTTCTCCGTCATATTATTCTTATTATCAATCCAGAATGTTATAGTCGTATGTCACAGACGCCTTGTCAAGCGCTCTGTAAACGGTACTGTAATTACCGTGCCAGCCGCCTTCGTCTGCGTCTGCCTCAAGTTCATATTCGCAATAACCTATGTCAAATTTTACTTCGTCCGTCACCAGCTCACCATTAGTGATTTCAGCTATATAATAAAATCTGTCTCCAAAGCTTTCATCATTTACAACTGCCGTGTAATCGACCGTTCCCTCCGTCGATAACAAATCAGGCTTTATACCAAAAATTGCACCATTGGGTCCGTTAAAAAGATTTATCGTTATAATTTCAGGATCGACATCATCATCGGTACTTACTGTAAAAAATCCCGGGTTTTCGCCGATGTACGTGCTTCCACCGCATTGAATAAGATCACACAGATTTGTTTCTGCATTTGCCTTAACGGACATTACATATACTCTTTTAGTCTTTCCGTCGATATTATAGCTGAGAATTCCGCTGCCGTCCGTATAGTCATTATTAAGACTAAAAGGATTTGACACGTCGGAATATATCTGACTTCCCGAATGCGCGCCGTTTGCATAGCTGTCTCTGATAAGCTTTTCCCTTGAAATATTTAGTATATCGGCATCAATCGGCTCGCTGTAATATACTGACATCTGTTCATTCTGCTCGGATAACGACATTACCACATCTGCCGTTTTTGAGATATGCCGAAAGTCCTCGTCATTTGTCTCTCCGAAATCCGCAATGACCGAAACCTTTGAATAGTCGATAACGCCGTTTTCGTCCGCCTTAAAACCCAGAAGAACTTCGTCTCCGAACTTAATATCGCTTAATCCCGTTACCTCTGTCTGCTCATTATCTATATAAAGCTTTTCAGGGGATTTATCGAGACTGTCCAATTTAAATGTGATAATACTTTCGGACGCAAGCTCTTCCTTTTCGTCGTATATAGCTACTGCCTCACGCCCCGAGCCGTCCTCGCTGTCTCCCAACAGAATTCCCAGCACGATATTATCGCACTCCTCACGCATAGCGCTGACCGTCCGCTCTCTGGCAGGGTCTTGCTCTATGTCCTCAAGTTCGACCGACTTATTATTTTCGCTGTCCTCAGTGCTTGTAAGGCTTTCAAGGATATCATTTTCCTGCGGCTCCTGAGCCATTGGCGTTTGCTGTCTTGCCTTTGAAATCCCGTCCATTACGGGGAGAGTAACTGCGCATATTACAGCCGCCGCACCCGCGCATATTGCCGCCGCTGTTTTCTTTGTGCTGATTTTCGGCTTTTGCGGCATCGGTTCTTGGTGTTTCAGCGCTTTCTCTTTCCACTCCTCGGGAGTTTTGTATCTGTCAAAAATCCTGAACTCATTCATAGCTATGCTCCTTTCATTCCATAAACGCTCTCAGCTTTTCTCTGCCTCTTTTAAGCTGAGATTTTACCGTGTTCACATTCGTTTTTGTCGCCTCCGAAATTTCCTCTACGGAGAGCTCCTCATAGTAATGAAGGTAAATGACGTCTCTGTACTTGGAAGGAAGTCTGAACACAAGATCGAGCATTTCGTGTTCTCTGCTGTCCTCCGCCGCGGCTGTGACTTCGTTAAGGTCAACTGTGTTTTTCCTCAGCCGGTACCGCAAAACACTTCGGCATTCGTTGAGAGTTACCTTGATTATCCACGCCTTGGGGTTTGGGATTTTTCCTTTGTCCAGAGCTTTGAACAGCTTGAAGAAAACATTCTGATAGCAGTCCTCGGCGTCTGCATAATTTCCCGTATGTACAATACACAGTCTTGTTACGGTATCGGAAAACTCCTCCACAAGCCGCCTGTACTGCATTTCTTTTGCTATATCCGAATTCTTCACGCTTTTCACGTCCCTTCACTATATAAAACGCAGGAAAGGTCTTTCAGGTTGCACGGCTAAAAAATTTTCTATAAAAATCAGCCCGCATTTTACTGCGGACTGATTTGTAATGCCTATTGAATTATCAGATGTAAACCTTTGGAGAATATAAATGTCTCATCTTATATCCACAAGCTCCTCCATTAAGTAATAATCGAAAACGGGAGTTTCATAATCAGAGCGCTGTACTGCAATACACAGCGTTTCGTCCACCTTATAAATCTTAGCCGAATATGGGTCTGAGCTATTATCAAACGGGAAATTGATCTCATATTCTTTTTCAGGCAATTTATCATTTGTAACAACGGATTCTATATTGCAAATATAATTTTCATCGCATATCTGTTCTTTCTGTTCGTTACTCAGCTTTTTCTCACGGCACCAATAAAGCTCGCCGTTGTACATTATTGAAGAAGGCATACAGTTCTCTTCCAGAGCTTCAAGCGGAACAGCATCTGAACTGAGAACTTTTTCCGTTTCTTCCGACTGTTCCGTGACGGTTGACTGCACATTACTTGTCTCAGTTGAAGCAGTAACTTTACTACCGGATGCCTTATCAGCATTTCCGCAGGCAGAAAGCATAATGGAAATCGCAGAAACAACCAAAATAAATATTTTTTTCATAATCGTTTACCTCCTTAAAATCTTGAATATCTCCATTCATTATAATTTGAATATGTAAAATCGATCGAGGAATTCGGAGTACAGCTTATGGTTTTTGTTACATAGGAACTTACGTTAGGATCCATAATAGTCAATATACAGTAATTTGTATACATAGATATTCCACAAATATTAAGACTATGTCCGCCGGAGTCGGAGAAAATGCCTATTTTTCATAAAAATTGTCTCATAAATTATTTACTCATTATATTATAATTGAACGCAAAAATTGATAATATTTTATAAATTTTCAATTCTCTAAATATTAAATTGCACTTATAAAATATGCGGGATAATGTTTAAAACATAAAAATCAGCCCGCATTTTACTGTGGACTGATTTGGAATGCTTATTGAATTATCAGATGTAAGTCTCCGACGAGCTGTGAGCCGCCGCGCTTTCATTCTTGACGATCTGAACGTTGTTGTAAACGTCCATACCCGTACCAGCGGGAATAAGCTTACCGATAATAACGTTCTCTTTAAGACCCTGGAGCTTATCGGTTTTTCCTCTGATAGCCGCGTCCGTAAGAGCCTTTGTAGTCTCCTGGAAGGACGCTGCCGACAGAAACGAATCGGAGTAGCTTGACGCCTTTGTGATACCCTGAAGAACAGGTACCGTTGTAATAAGTCTGGCGTTAACGTCGCCCTCGTCGATCTGAGCCTGAATTTCCTCGTTAAGTCTTGCGATCTCATTCTTGTCAACCAGCGCACCCGGGAGCAGATAGCTTGAACCCGAATCCTCTATCTTGACCTTTCTCATCATCTGGCGAACGATAACCTCGATATGCTTGTCGTTGATATCAACACCCTGTAGACGGTAAACCTTCTGAACCTCGGTGATGATATAGTTCTGAACAGCCTTTGCACCGTTAACCGCAAGAATATCCGCAGGATTTATCGAACCCTCTGTAAGAGGCTCTCCTGCCGATACCTCCTGACCCTCGCGGACCTTTATCTTATAGCCGTAAGGAATAACATAAGACTCCTGCTCGGGATTTTCGGTATCCATACTTGTAACTGTGATCTGCTTTGTCTTCTTGACTTCCTCAATTCTCACAACGCCGTCAATGCGTGTGATGATAGCCGCTCCCTTAGGACGTCTGCTCTCGAAAAGCTCTTCAACTCTCGGGAGACCCTGTGTGATGTCCTCTGCGGAAGCGATACCGCCCGTATGGAACGTTCTCATTGTAAGCTGTGTACCCGGCTCGCCGATAGACTGAGCGGAAATTACGCCGACAGCCTCGCCGACCTGAACAACGTTGCCGTTTGCAAGGTTAGCTCCGTAGCACTTAGCGCAAACGCCGTTTTTAGCGCGGCACTGAAGTACCGAGCGTATCTGAATGGATTCTCTGCCCTCAGCCTCGAGCGCGGCAACTATCTTTGCAGCGTCGTGGTCGCTGATAAGCTTGTTTCTTGAACATATCATCTCGCCTGTCTTGGAATCCTTAAGATCCTCAACAAGGAACCTGCCCACAAGTCTTTCGGACAGCGGTTCTATCATTTCGTTGCCGTTTTTGATATCGAATATCTCAATACCTACGGTCGTGCCGCAGTCCTCCTGACGAATGATAACGTCCTGTGAAACGTCTACGAGACGTCTCGTAAGGTAACCCGAGTCGGCGGTACGCAGAGCGGTATCGGCAAGACCCTTTCTCGCGCCTCTGGAGGAAATGAAGTACTCCAGAATGTTAAGACCCTCACGGTAGTTGGCTCTGATAGGCATTTCGATAGTCGAACCGGAGGTGTTTGCAATAAGTCCGCGCATACCTGCAAGCTGTCTGATCTGGTTGATAGAACCACGGGCTCCTGAGTCCGCCATCATATGAATTGGATTATGCTCCGTATCATATCCCGCTTTAAGAGCCTCGGTGACCTCATCTGTTGCATTGTTCCAGATCTCGATAAACTTCTTGGACTTCTCTTCTCTGGAAATATAACCTCTCTTGTACTGCTTGTCTACCTTGTCAACAAGAGCGTCCGCCTTGGCAAGAATATCCTTCTTAGCCTCGGGTATCTCCGCGTCGCAGACTGCAACGGTGATAGCCGATTTTGTGGAATACTTATATCCGAGAGCCTTGATATTGTCAAGAACCTCCGACGTAGCTGTGGTGCCGTGACGCTGAATACATCTGTCGATAATATCGCCAAGCTGCTTTTTCTTTACAAGGAACGATATCTCCAGATCAAACTGCTTGTCGGAATTTGTTCTGTCCACATAACCCAAATTCTGAGGAATGATAGAGTTGAAAATAAGTCTGCCGACGGTAGCGTCAACTATCTTAGAAACCTGCTTTTCGCCTATCTGCTTGGTAATTCTTACCTTAATAGCGGCATGGAGGGAAACGTCGTGATTGTCGTAAGCCATAATAGCCTCGTCAACGTCTCTGAATACCTTGCCCTCGCCCGGCTCGCCCTTCTTCTGAAGAGTGAGATAGTACGAACCCAGCAGCATATCCTGCGACGGAACCGCAACAGGACGTCCGTCGGACGGCTTTAACAGGTTGTTTGCCGCAAGCATAAGGAACCTTGCCTCAGCCTGAGCCTCAACGGAAATAGGCAGGTGAACCGCCATCTGGTCGCCGTCGAAGTCGGCGTTGAACGCTGTACAAACCAGCGGGTGAAGCTTGATAGCGCGTCCCTCAACGAGTATCGGCTCGAATGCCTGAATACCCAGTCTGTGGAGGGTAGGCGCACGGTTGAGCATTACGGGGTGTCCCTGAATAACGTTTTCAAGAGCGTCCCAAACCTCGGGCTTTGCTCTTTCGACCATTTTTCTCGCGGACTTTATATTGATAGACGGATTGGTGTCAACCAGTCTCTTCATTACGAAAGGCTTGAAAAGCTCCAGCGCCATTTCCTTGGGGAGACCGCACTGATACATTTTCAGCTCAGGGCCTACTACGATAACCGAACGTCCCGAATAATCGACACGCTTGCCCAGCAGGTTCTGACGGAAACGTCCCTGCTTACCCTTAAGCATATCCGAAAGGGACTTGAACGCTCTGTTATTCGGACCTGTAACGGGTCTGCCGTGTCTGCCGTTGTCGATAAGAGCGTCAACAGCCTCCTGAAGCATTCTCTTTTCGTTTCTTACGATAATGTCGGGAGCCTCAAGCTCCAGCATTCTTTTAAGACGGTTATTTCTGTTGATAACTCGTCTATAGAGGTCGTTAAGGTCGCTTGTAGCGTATCTTCCGCCGTCCAGCATAACCATTGGTCTGATATCGGGAGGAATAACGGGAACAACGTCCAAAATCATCCACTCGGGACGGTTGCCCGAAGTTCTGAAAGCCTCGACGATCTCAAGTCTCTTTAAAAGCTTTATTCTCTTCTGACCGGCAGGCAGATCCTTTAATTCTTCTTTCAGCTCAGCGGAAAGCTTGTCGAGGTCGATCTCTTCAAGAAGCTCCTTGATTGCCTCTGCGCCCATACCTGCCCTGAATTCGTTCTCGTCGTACTTTTCAAGCATATCGTTGTAGTCCTTTTCGGTAAGGAGCTGACATTTAACAAGCTCGGTGTTACCCGGATCGATAACGATATACTTTGTGAAATAGAGAACCTCTTCAAGTCTCTTCTGAGAGACCTCGAGCATCTGACCTATTCTTGAAGGAGTACCCTTGAAATACCATATGTGAGAAACAGGAGCCGCAAGCTCGATGTGTCCCATTCTTTCTCTGCGGACCTTGGCTCTTGTTACCTCAACGCCGCAGCGCTCACAGACCTTGCCTTTAAAGCGGATTTTCTTATACTTACCGCAGTGGCATTCCCAGTCCTTCTGCGGTCCGAAGATCTTTTCGCAGAACAAGCCGTCCTTTTCAGGTTTCTGAGTACGGTAATTTATTGTTTCAGGTCTCGTAACCTCGCCGTAAGACCACTCGCGGATCTTGTCGGGGGACGCAAGACCGATTTTTATTGATTCAAATACATTAAAATCCAACAGCAGTACCTTCTTCCTGTTTAATTAGTCAACGTGTGTATGAAACGGTTCGCGCAGACAGCTTGCGCTGTCCGCCGCCGTAATAATTCAGATCATTCATCAAGGAACAGATCGGATTCGTCGTCTGAAACGCCGAAATCGTCAAGATCAGCGTCGTCGATCTCCGACAGACCGTCCTCGTCCTCAGCCATAAAGCCATCATCGAAATCGTTCGCCTCTGCTGACAAATCAGTATTGTCGTCGGCATAAGCCGTTGCGGGAACAAAATCATCGTCGTCGTCAAACTTCTGCTTGAGGTCGATCTCCTCATTGTTGATGTTGAGTACCTTGATGTCAAGACAAAGCGACTGAAGCTCCTTGATAAGAACCTTGAACGCCTCGGGAACGCCCGGCTTAGGAACGTTCTGACCCTTGACAATAGCCTCGTAGGTCTTGACACGTCCGTTAAGGTCGTCGGATTTAACTGTAAGGATCTCCTGAAGAGTATAAGCCGCGCCGTAAGCCTCGAGAGCCCAAACTTCCATCTCACCAAATCTCTGACCGCCGAACTGAGCCTTACCGCCCAAAGGCTGCTGTGTTACCAGTGAGTAAGGACCTACAGAACGCGCGTGTATCTTATCGTCGACAAGGTGGTGGAGCTTAAGGTAATACATATAACCCACAGTAACCCTGTTATCGAACTTTTCGCCTGTTCTGCCGTCGTAAACGGTGAACTTGCCGTCCTCGCTCATACTGATCGCATTGGGATTGATGACCTCGTCCATCGGGTGTATCTCAAAATCGTCGTCCTTGTGCTCGAGGTAATTCTGCTGAGCCATTCTGAAACACTCGCGGATATCAGACTCGTGCGCGCCGTCGAATACAGGGGTCATTATCTTCCAGCCGAGGGACTTGGCAGCCATACCGAGATGAACCTCAAGAACCTGTCCGATATTCATACGTGAAGGTACGCCCAAAGGATTAAGGCATATATCCAAAGGAGTTCCGTCCTCAAGGAACGGCATATCCTCCTGAGGGAGAATTCTTGAAACGACACCCTTGTTACCGTGACGTCCTGCCATTTTATCTCCGACAGAGATTTTTCTCTTCTGAGCTATATAGCATCTTACCAGCATATTAACTCCGGGAGAAAGCTCGTCGCAGTTCTCTCTTGTGAATATCTTTACGTCGATAATAGTACCTGCCTCGCCGTGAGGAACTTTCAGCGAGTTGTCTCTTACTTCTCTTGCCTTTTCGCCGAAAATAGCTCTCAGCAGTCTTTCCTCCGCCGTAAGCTCTGTCTCGCCCTTCGGCGTGACCTTACCTACCAGAATGTCGCCCGAACGAACCTCCGCGCCTATTCTGATAATGCCGTTTTCGTCAAGGTCTTTAAGAGCGTCCTCGCCCACGTTAGGAATATCTCTGGTGATCTCCTCAGGACCGAGCTTTGTGTCTCTTGCCTCTGTTTCAAGATCCTCGATGTGAATTGAAGTATACTTATCCTGCTTTACAAGATTTTCGTTAAGCAGTACGGCGTCCTCGTAGTTGTAGCCCTCCCACGTCATAAATCCGATAAGAGCGTTCTTGCCGAGCGAAAGCTCTCCGTTGGAGGTCGCGGGACCGTCGCCGATTATCTGATGAGCCTCGATACGCTCGCCCTTTTCAACGATAGGTCTCTGATTTGTACAAGTACCCGCATTTGAACGCTTGAACTTTATCAGGTCGTAGGTGTGGAGCATTCCGCTGTCCTCACGTACAACTATCTTGTCCGCGTCAACGCTTTCAACAACGCCTGCGGCGGTTGAAACCACAGCAACGCCCGAGTCGATACAAGCCTTGTACTCCATACCGGTGCCGACGATAGGCGACTCGGTTTTGAGCAGCGGAACAGCCTGTCTCTGCATATTTGAACCCATAAGCGCACGGTTAGCGTCGTCGTTTTCAAGGAACGGGATACAAGCTGTAGCTACCGAAACTACCATTTTAGGAGAAACGTCCATAAAATCGATCTTTTCTCTTTCGATCTCGAGTATCTGATCTCTGTATCGTCCGTTTACCTTAGCTCTTGCAAACTTGTGATCCTCGGTAAGAGGCTCGTTCGCCTGAGCAACCATAAAGTTGTCCTCAACGTCCGCCGTCATATAAACGACCTCGTCGGTTACAACACCCGTCTCCTTATCGACCTTTCTGTAAGGAGCCTCGATAAAGCCGTACTCGTTAATTCTCGCAAATGACGCAAGGTAAGAGATAAGACCGATATTAGGACCTTCAGGCGTCTCGATAGGACACATTCTTCCGTAATGCGTATAGTGAACGTCACGGACCTCAAATCCCGCACGGTCTCTTGAAAGGCCTCCGGGACCAAGAGCCGAAAGACGTCTCTTATGCGTAAGCTCCGCCAGAGGATTGTTCTGATCCATAAACTGCGACAAAGGCGACGAGCCGAAAAACTCTCTGATAGCGGCGGTAATAGGTCTGATATTGATAAGAGCGGTAGGAGTTACGACCTCACTGTCCTGAGACTGAATGTTCATTCTCTCGCGGATAACTCTTTCCATTCTCGTAAAACCGATCCTGAACTGGTTCTGGAGCAGTTCGCCTACCGAACGAATTCTTCTGTTGCCGAGGTGGTCGATATCGTCCACATTGCCAACTCCGTCGCAGAGGTTGAGGAAATACGAAACGGTTGCGACAATATCGTCAATGACGATATGCTTGGGAACAAGCCTGTCCGTGTTTGCCTTTACAGCCTCGATAAGCTCTTCCTCGTTGTCCCCGAACTCCTCGAGGAGCTCTTTCAGCACGGCAAAGGAAACCTTCTCGTTGATACCGCACTTTGCAGGGTCAAAATTAACATACGCTTTCATATCGACCATACCGCTGCCGATTATCTTAACTTCCTTATCGACAAGCTTTACAACGGTTTCGCCTGTAGGAGCAGTCTCGTACTCCTTGACCTCGACGGTAACGTAAGCCTCCTTAACGCCTGCCGTCTCGATCTCAAGAGCCTTTTCGTAGCCGATGAGTTCTCCCTCTTCAGCCATAATTTCACCCGTCATAGGATTAACGATGTTTCTCGTAATTCTGTGACCTGCAAGACGCGAGCCTACGCCCAGCTTCTTGTTGTATTTGTAACGTCCAAATCTGGACAGATCGTATCTCTTAGCATCAAAGAACAGATTGTTAAGATGTGTTTCCGCAGACTCAACCGTAGGCGGCTCGCCCGGACGAAGCTTTTTATAGACCTCGATAAGAGCCTCTTCCCTGTTGGCAGTCTGATCCTTCTGCATAATGGTCTGAGTAAGTCTCTCGTCAACGCCGAATACAGCCTCGATCTCTTCGTTAGTACCAAATCCTATCGCTCTCACGAAGGTCGTGATCGGGATCTTTCTGTTCTTATCAATTCTTACATAAACGACGTCGTTTGAGTCCATTTCGTACTCGAGCCACGCGCCTCTGTTGGGGATAACAGTAGTCTTGAACAAGTCCTTACCCGTTTTATCCTTATCGAAAGCGTAATAAACGCCCGGTGAACGTACAAGCTGAGATACGATAACACGCTCAGCGCCGTTGATAACGAAAGTACCGCTGTCGGTCATCTTAGGCATTTCGCCCATAAAGACCTCAGATTCCTTGATTTCACCCGTTTCAAGGTTGTTAAGCCTTACCTTGACATTCAGCTTGACAGCATATGTTGCGTCCCTAGCCTTGCATTCGGCGATAGTGTACTTAGCCTCCTCGTCGAAACGGTAATCGACAAATGTAAGCTCGAGTGTGCCGTTGTAGTCCGTGATTGCTGAAACGTCTCTGAATACCTCTTTAAGTCCCTCGTCCATAAACCACTGATACGAGTTCTTCTGCACCTCGATAAGGTTAGGCATTTCCAAGACTTCATTGATCTTAGCAAAGCTTTTTCTAGTGTTTTTACCAAGTTTTACGTCCTTGACATTCACCATAGGCTCGATCACTCCTTAATTTATTTCAAAATGTCACTGCGCAAACGCCCGTAAAACACGCCTGCGCCACGAATTTTCACCGCAGTATTCCTTATTAATACATAAGAAAAGGTGTAAAAATCCATTATGATACAGTATACAATTATATCATACCGCACAACCTTTGTCAAGACTTTTACACCTTAGAAATATTCAATTTTAAGCATTTTCTGCGTTTTAACCAAAAATCGCAAAATTCGAGTAAGAAAGTTCTACAATTACCATTCTGTGAGCATTTCGTAAATTTTTGGTTAATTAGCATCGCGTTATATCTGTTTCTTTACAAACTTGTAAAACTCACTGTAATCCTCATTATCACATTTCATAGTCTGAACCGTATCAGTTCGGTTATCAAATAACATTACTTCGCTGTACTCCGCTGAAACGTCCTCATCTATATCAATATTGTTCAGCAGATACATTTGTGAAACAATATCTCCCTCGCTGTATTCCTCTACAACATAATACAGACCGCCATAGGTCTCAGAAACCTCTTCGACAATGCTTTCCGAGACTAATTCCCAAGTATTACGAATATTGTCATAGCATTGGGAAAATTCTTGAAGTTTATCATCTGCTATATCAATTTTTTCATCAGGAGTACTGCTGTGAAAACACTTAAACTCTTTACGGCTGCTCTCGTTAACAGTACTTCCCGAAACAGAAACTTCTACAGTTTCATTTTCAATATTTGCTGTCTCTGAATTTTCATTGATATTTCCACAGCCGCTGAACGCAAGTACCGACATTGTAATCAATAAATATGACATTATTCTTCTTTTCATAATTCTTACGCCTCCATTCAATATTTTATCCGTTCCAATACTTTCTGTCCAAACTTCTGTACTGTACCGCAAGCGCGATATGTTTCTTGTCGATGACCTCCGAGCCGTCCATATCGGCGGCTGTGCGGGATACCTTCATTATCTTGTCGTATGCTCTCGCAGACAGTCCCAGTCTGTCAAAAACGTTTTCAAGCAGAGTTTTTGCACTGTCGGTCACGGGACAAACCTCGTGGAGCATATCGGGAGTAATTCTCGCATTGCAGGTCACTCCCGTACCCGCAAACCGCTTGTTCTGAATGTCTCTCGCACGCTGGACGCGCTCTCTTATCGCCTCAGAGGGCTCTTCCTTTGCCGCAGAGGACAAATCGGAAAATTCCACAGGGGCAACCTCCAGATGAATGTCAAATCTGTCCAGAAGAGGTCCCGATATTCTGTTCAAATAATTGGACACTTGCTTTTGAGAGCATATGCATTTTCTTGTGGGGTGTCCGTAATATCCGCAGGGACACGGGTTCATTGCGCCGATAAGCATAAAGGAACTTGGATATGTAATACTTCCCGACACTCTCGAAATAGTTACCTGCTGATCCTCCAGCGGCTGTCTGAGTATCTCAAGAGCGGGACGTGAAAACTCCGCCAGCTCGTCCAAAAACAGCAGTCCGTTATGGGCGAGAGATATCTCCCCCGGCTTAGGAATTGAACCTCCCCCCGCAAGTCCCGCCGCCGAGACCGTATGATGAGGCGAACGGAACGGACGAACCGTCACAAGAGGACTTTCCTTATCCAGCAGACCCGCTACCGAATGAATATTGGTTGTCTCTATGGACTCCTCAAATGTCATTGCAGGCAGGATAGAGGGCATTCGCTTTGCAAGCATAGACTTGCCCGAACCCGGAGAGCCTATCATCAGCGCATTGTGACCGCCTGCCGCAGCGACCTCCAGAGCCTTTTTGGCGGCTGTCTGCCCCTTGACGTCGGCAAAGTCCAGATTGCCGAAAAAGCTTGATTTCTCAGGCTTGAAAACTCCTGCGGGAATAATCTCCGCCTTGCCGCTGAGGTGAAATACCAACTCCCCAATCGAGTTTACTCCGTAACAGCGTATGCCCTCGACCACAGACGCCTCCCGCAGATTATCCGCAGGAACGTATATCTCCTCCATTCCCGATTTCTGGGCTAAGATAGTCATAGGAAGAACGCCCTGCACCGCTCTTATCTCTCCGCTGAGAGATACCTCTCCTATGAATACGGATTTCCTCAGGCTCTCGTCATCGGAAAATCCCATAATTCTAAGCAGAGCGACCGCAATGGCAAGGTCGTGTACGGAGCCTGATTTTTTCACGTCCGCAGGAGCAAGATTGACCATTATATGCTGAGAGGGAAAATTCAGTCCGCAGCATCGAAAGGCGGAGCGTATCCTCTCTCTGCTCTCTCTAACAGCGGCGTCGGCAAGTCCTACCATATCAAAGGAAGGCAGTCCCTTTGACGCCTCTATCTCCACATAAACGGGGAATGCGTTAAGTCCCAGCAGACCAAGACTGTTTATACTTGCGAACATAATTATTCTTCTCCCTCGGGAATAATATTTGCTGTATAATTATCTGTACTTGTTTCTTTGTCGGGAAGCTCCTCGCCCAGAATATTCAGATAGAATTCAGCGGCGTCCCGGTAAACCTCGTCTTTGCAAAGCTCGTTGACAAGCTCGTGTCTCGCGCCCTCGTAGATTTTAAGCTCAACATTGCAGTCCTGTGCCGCAAGACGGTTGTAAACGCTGAGAACTCCCTTGCCGTAATTACCCACAGGGTCGGCGGAGCCTGCTATAAGGTATGTGGGCAAGGTCTTGGGATAGGTCTCAAACCATTTTTCCGAGCTTACATACCACAGTACCTTTGCAAGGTTTTCAAAACCGTTTAAAGTGAATATATAATTGCATTTAGGGTCTTTTGTATAACGCTCCACGACCGCCGTATCTCTCGAGACCCAATCGTATTTGCACTGATTTTCCTCAATTCTGGAATTATACATACCGAAAGCCAGTTTGTCCACAAGCTTACTGCGGTATTTTCCGCCGTGGATCTTTTTTAGCATTTCAACAAAGGCAAGCAGCCCCGGAATACCGTCCATTCCTCCGCCTGTGCCGCAGAAAATAACGCCGTCGAGATTTTTTCCGTATCTGGTCACATAAGCTCTTGCCAGAAAACTTCCCATACTGTGTCCAAACAGAAAATAGGGCTTGTCGGGATAGTCCGCTTTGATAAGCTTTGTAAGGCTGTAAAGATCCTTTACTGCGTTTTCCCAGCTTGCCTCATCACCGAACCAGCCAAGCTCGCTGTCGTCGTTCACGCTGTCTCCGTGACCCAAATGGTCGTTTCCGCATACGGCGAAGCCAAGTCCTGTAAGATATTTTGCAAAATCCGCGTATCTGCCGAAATACTCGCACATACCGTGAGATATCTGAATAACGCCCTTGACCTCTCCCTCGGGTGTGAAAACGCTGTAGCTTATGCTGTGAATACCGTCGCTTGACGGAAATGTTCCTTTGAATTGCGTGCAGTTCATAAATTTAACCTCCGTTAACATATTTCGGCGGTTTTAACAGGTAAAACGCGCCTGTTTATATTTAATTAAGTATACCATAAAATGCTCTAACAATCAAGCTAATTTAACATTTTATTTGTTGCTGTTACATAATTTTTCTGCGTAAACGTTTAGAATTGTTAAATAATTATTATCCCCCTTGCCAAATTTATAAAATGTGATATAATAAATGTATGATTATTTATTTGTAAATGATAAAATATTTTTATGAGGTGAATTAAGAATGACAGAAATGGAACTTTACAAGCTTTGGTGCGAAAAAGCGGTCGACGATCCCGATCTCCAAACTGAGCTGAAGTCTATCGAGGGCGACGAGGCGGCAATTCAGGACAGATTTTACAGAGACCTCGAATTCGGTACAGGCGGTCTCAGAGGCGTTATCGGCGCGGGAGCTTACAGACTTAACGTATACACTATCAGAAGGGCTACTCAGGGCCTTGCGGACTATGTTAACGGCGCATTTGAAAACGGCGCGGTAGCTATCGCTTACGACAGCCGTATCAAGTCCGACAAGTTCGCTAAGGAGGCTGCGGCTGTTCTTGCGGCTAACGGTATCAAGGTGTATATTTACGACGAGCTTATGCCTACTCCTATGCTTTCATGGGCTGTAAGAGAGCTTAAATGCCAGGCGGGTATCGTTATTACGGCGTCCCACAACCCTGCCAAGTACAACGGATACAAGGTTTACGGCGAGGACGGCTGCCAGATCACTCTCGACGTTGCCAACACCGTAATTGGCAAGATCAACGCCGTTGAAATGTTCGGCGGAGCAAAGGTTATGGCTTTTGAGGACGGTCTTGCTCAGGGTAAGATCGAATATATCAAGCAGGAGGTCATAGACAAGTATCTCGATAAGGTAAGCGAACAGGGTGTTCACACCGATCTGGTTGCGGACAGCGGTCTGAAAGTCGTTTACACTCCTCTTAACGGTACGGGCAACAAGCCTGTAAGAGCTATTCTCAAGAAGATAGGCATTAAGGAAGTAACAGTAGTTCCCGAGCAGGAAAACCCCGACGGAAACTTCCCTACCTGCCCGTTCCCGAACCCCGAGATCAAGGAGGCTCTTGCCAAGGGTCTGGAGCTTTGCAAGACTGTTAAGCCCGATCTGCTCCTTGCCACCGACCCCGACTGCGACAGAGTAGGTATCGCGGTACCCGATCCCGACGGAAATTATGTGCTCTTCTCGGGTAACGAAGTAGGCGCAATGCTCCTTAAATATATCTGCCAGGAAAGAACTGCGCTCGGCACAATGCCGAAGAACCCTGTTGCCGTAAAGACTATTGTTACAACTGATATCTGCAAGAAGATCGCCGCTGAGTACGGCGTTGAGCTGAGAGAAGTCCTCACAGGCTTCAAGTTTATCGGCGAACAGATCGGTTTCCTTGAAAAGGACGGCGAGGACGGCAGATATATCTTCGGCTTTGAGGAAAGCTACGGCTACCTTGCAGGCTCTTATGTAAGAGACAAGGACGCTGTTGTCGGCTCAATGCTTATCTGCGAAATGGCGGCATTCTACCGCACAAAGGGCGTTTCTCTGCTGGAGGCAAGAGAGGCTATGTACAAGGAGTACGGCAACTACGTTCACTCTCAGTCCTCATTCCAGTGCGAGGGCGCAAGCGGTATGGAAAGAATGAAGGAAATTATGACGGGTCTCAGAACCAACGGTCCTAAGGAGATCGGCGGACTTAAAGTTCTCTCCGTTGCCGACTATGTCGCTTCCGAGGAAACTGCTGCCGACGGCACAAAGACAGTCCTCACGCTGCCTAAGTCCGATGTGCTTGCATTCAATCTTGAAAACGGCGCAAGCGTAATCATCAGACCGTCGGGCACTGAGCCTAAGATAAAGGCTTACTACACCACTATCGGCGAGACAAGAGAGGAAGCTGAAAAGCTCCGCGACGTTATCGCAGAGGATTTCAAAACTATTCTCGGTTTCTGATTTTTGATTGGAATATTTCTTCGGGACGGTAAATTCTGCCGTCCCGAAATTTTTTGAAAAAATTTTTCCGTTTGCTGTAACGAATTGCCGCTTTTCGGGATATATAAAGCAGAGGTGACAAAAAATGCCCGACAAATTAGACAGCGCAGTCTACAACGAATACGCAGGACAGGTCTACAAATACCTGCTGAGCCTGTGTCATAACCCCGATACCGCCGAGGAGCTTACTCAGGAGACCTTTTACCGCGCGGTAAAAACCATAAAGAATTACGACGGCAGCTGCAAGCTTTACGTATGGCTATGCCAGATAGCCAAGCACGTCTGGTACAAGGAGCTTGAAAGCAGAAAGAAAAATACTCAGCCCCTTGAAGATACTTTGACGGACAGCGGTTCCGATTTGGAGAACGACGCCGTGCTCAGGTTCGATAAAATGGAGCTTTTCAAGGCTATGCAGAGCCTCGAACCCATTCAGCGGGAGGTCGTATATCTGAGATTGACGGGAGAGTTTTCCTTCAAGGAGATCGGAGATATTTTAGATAAAGACGAAACGTGGGCAAGAGTTACCTTTTACAGAGCAAAGCAAAAGCTGAAAAGCGGTATGTCCCCAAAGGACAATACCCGAAAGGAGCAGAAAAATGGATAAATATAAACTGAAATGCGAGACGGTAAGAGACTTGCTTCCGATCTATGCCGATAAGCTCACCTGCGAAGTCACAACGGAAGATATTGAAAATCATCTTGCCGACTGCAAGGAATGCAGAGAAATTTTTGATAATATGCAAAGCGAAATTCCTGTGGAAAATGCGGACGAAAAAGAGAAAAAACAGATAAAATATCTCAAAAAGCTTAACCGCAGGACATTGAAGATCACAGGGGTTATCCTCGGCTGTCTTGTCGTTATAGCGGGAGTAATATTCTATGCCTGCGCTTGGGGAGTAAGTCCCAAGAAATCTGATTTGCAGCTTGAATATTTTGTTTATATCGCCAAGGAAACCGGAACCGAAAGCTACACCGTTGACATTACCCTGAAAAACGGCAAGGGACTTGCTTTTTACGGAGACGAAAACCAAATAACGGAGAAAGACGGAAATATTACTCAGCAAAAAATTGTCTACAATATTCGGCAAATACTGCCATGGTTTATCGGCGGTGAAAACGAGGAGGGCAAAATCATAACCAATTCCGCAAGCTTAGGCTTTTCTTATTGCGGAGGAGACTCCGTTGACAGCGACGAACTTGTGCTGAAATGCTCCGACGGCGATATAGTTATTACCGTTGCGGACATCAAGGCAAAAGGCGAACTGCTTACCGAGCCGCAATAAAGCGGCAAAGGACTGTCCAAAGGGGCAGTCCTTTAATTTTAATTCTTAGCGGAGATAAGCCTCTGCACCACGCCTATGACCTCGGACAAGTCCTCGCATTGGGTATAAATAAGCCGCGCCGTCTCCTCGTCGGGAGCGGACAGATCGGGCACCATTATGGGAACGCACCCCGCAGTATGCGCCGATTTAATTCCGTTCGGGGAGTCCTCCAAGGCTATGCACTCACAGCAGGGCAAGCCAAGCTCCCCTGCCGCAGTAATATAAATATCAGGCTCAGGCTTGCCGTTTTTTATCATATCTCCGCAGACTATCTTATCAAAGCAATCGAAAACTCCTATTGAATTAAGGTACATTTTTGTTCGCTTAAAGTCCGTAGCGGTAGCGACTGCGATTTTCAGATCCGTGGATTTCAGGTACGCAAGCAGTTCGTCCAAGCCTTTCTTTTTCTCTATGCCGTTTTTCATAATGTAAGCGTTCATTAGCTCTATGCGCTTTGCTCTTACGTCCCAATAATTGAAATTATCTCCGAAAATTCCTTTCAGATGAGGTATCGCATATTTTGACGACAGGGAACGAATTCCCAGAACGTATTCCTTAGTCATTGGATAACCGTAAAAGTTTGCCGCCTCGCACCAGAAACGGGTAAGCAGTTTTTCGGTGTCTATCATCAGACCGTCCATATCGAAAATTATTCCTTTTATCATCTTATGTCCTCCGAATAAATCTATTGTTTACAATAATTATACAATTTTCCGACCTGTTTTGCAATAGATAAATTGACATTTTTGCGTAAATGTGATATGATTTACTTGACATAAATTTTTGATTTTCGGGGCGTTATTCTATGAACTATTACATTTACGGCTATACCGACGCAGGAAACTGCCGAAGTCATAACGAGGACGCTGTACTGGTAGACCGCGAGGTCATTACCGAGGGAAGCGCGGAGGCGACTGTTTCCGCGCCGTTTATCACCGCAGTATGCGACGGCGTGGGCGGCGAAAATGCGGGAGAGCTTGCGGCTAAGCTGTGTTTACAGCATTTGTCGGTGCTGGACTATTCCTCAAACGTGGATATGCGGCAAAAGCTTTTGAACATTCACGGAAAAATCAAACGGCAGGGCGTTAACGCCGAAAATGCCGTAAATATGCAGACTACGCTTTGCGCTCTCGCCGTGGACGAAAACGGCAGAGGGCTTTGCATAAACGTGGGCGACAGCAGAATGTACCGATATGTCAACGGAACTATAAGACAGATATCCATTGACCAGTCCTACGGGCAGTTTCTTTACGAACACGGACGTATCGACGGTATGGACGAGCTTGACCCCGAGTACAGGAACGCTATCATTTCCTCTCTGGGGAGTACGACCAACGACCCCGACATTGTGCAAACTCCTCTTATAAGCGAATTCGGCGCAGAACCTGATGATATGATACTGATTGTGAGCGACGGAGTATCCGATTTTGTGACCGAGGACGAATTTGAAATAGGGCTGTCCTTAGACCTGCCTGTTTCGGAAAAGCTGATAGCTGTCGCAAAGCTTGCGCTGATGAACGGCAGTACCGATAACATTTCCATTGTGGGTATCAAGCCGTACATTGACGAAGAGGAGCTTGCGGCTCTTACAATCAAAGAAACTGTTGAGGAAACGGTGAACATAGCCGAGGTGCTTGCGGAAACCGAGTCCTTGGGAGATATACTTTCCATTAACGTTGAGGACATCATCGGCGGAGAAAAAGCTCCTGAAAGGCACGAACCTGTCAAAAAAGAGGAAATAGACCTTGAGGCGCACGACCTGTTTATGCAGGCGCAGGCAAGCCTTAACCGGCTTTCTCAGATATTCAATAATGATGATAAGAGATAAATAACGATGTAAAGAGAACATTACAATGTTAATTGATCCTGATAATTCCCATTTATCAAATATTTAACATAAAATCCCACAGGAAAGAACATCCTTACCTGTGGGATCAATTTTTGCCGATACTTTTACGAACTACTTGCTGATCTTGGCAATAGCCTCTTTGGAGCTAACGACAGCCTGAAGATTTTTCTCCAGAACAGCGGCAGCCTCGGAAAGTGTAGAATTGATATTCGATACCATTGCCTCTCTGATAGCCTTTTCCTTTTCTCTCGCCTGATTTACGACAGCGGCAGCCTCCTCGTCAGCCTTGCGTGCCTGAGCCTTTGCGTACTCGGTGGCTCTGCTGATGATCTCCTGCTCGGAAACAAGCTTATCAGCCTCAGCCTGAGCTTTTCTGATGATCTCATCTGCCTGCTTTCTAGCCTTTGCAACAACATCGTCCGCCTCTTTTGTTGCGTCGGACATAATTGTTTTCTTCTCTCTTGTCATATCCTTAGCACGCTTTATCTCAGCCGGGAGATTAAGTCTTATGCTGTCGATATACTCGTGCATTTGCTCTGCGTCAACCATTTTCTTGTTTGAAAAAGGCACAGCAGACGCATTATCAAGCTCCTCGTCCATTTTTTCCAGTATCTTTTCTACCGGGTTACTTTCCTTAACTTCGCTCATATTAATACGTCCTTTCATACCCAACGGGTTTATTTTTATTATCAATCAGGCTTATGAAGTCTGTTTTTAATCGTTTCAAGAATTTCCTCGGGCACAAAGCCGTCGATATCTCCGCCGAAGCTTGCGATCTCCTTTACCACGCTGGAGGACAGGAACATATTCTCCCCCGTAGTGGTAAGAAACACCGTCTCGGCGTCATTATAAAGCTTTTTATTGGCAAGAGCCATCTGGAATTCGTACTCAAAGTCCGAAACCGCCCGCAGACCCTTTACAATAGCGGTCGCATTGGACATTTTCAGATAGTCCGCCAGCAAGCCGTCGTAGCAGTCCACAACAACGTTGTCAAGGTGCTTTGTGACCGCCATTATCATCTCCATACGCTCTTTTGAGGAAAACCTCGCTCTGCTCTTGCTTGCATTAAACGAAACAAGGACAATGACCTTATCAAACAGCTTGGAGGCACGGTTTATAATATCAAGATGTCCCAGGGTAACCGGGTCAAAGCTGCCCGGACAAACGGCAATTCTCATTGTTTATTCTTCCTTTGAGGGTATTTTATATACGGTAAGGCAAATTTTACCGTACTTATATCTTTTGTGCATTACCAGACTGCCATAGCTTTCCGCAAGAGTAAGCTCTTTTTCATGCTCGCAGACCACTATTGCACCGTCATTAAGCTTAGGCTCCAGCAGCGGCAGAGCCTTTTCAATGAGACCGTTATTATAGGGCGGGTCAAGCAGCACAATATCAATTCCCTTTTTGGCAACCTTGAGATACTCCAGACTGTCCATATTAAGCACTCGGGAAACTCCGTTAAAATTACAGTCTGTGATATTTTCCTTGATAACCGCCACGGCAGAGGGATTTTTATCTACAAAAACGCAGTGCGCCGCATCTCTGCTCAAAGCCTCGATACCCAACTGTCCGCTGCCTGCAAACAAATCGAGCACGCTCGCACCCGGAACGTCAAACTGTATTATTGAAAAAACAGCCTCCTTGACCATATCGGTAGTCGGACGCGTATCAAGCCCCTCAAGAGCTTTAAGCTTTTTTCCTCTGCGTGAACCCGTAATAACTCTCATAAAAAAACTCCTAAATTATTCATATAATAATTATACAATATTTATTTTGATTTGTCTAGTATATTTTATATATTTTTTCAAATTCTATACACGGCACAAAAAAGGGACTTCTTGGTTGAAGTCCCTTTAGTTATTTTTGTATTTTTCGCAAAGTCTTCAAGAAATTACTTTCT
>JAUNOG010000115.1 GCA_030531185.1 Ruminococcus sp. | reverse complement strand
TAAGGACGAAAACGGAGATAAAGAGGACTTTTATCCCTCTGTCATTCGAGCCTTACACCGACAAGGGTAAAAAGGCTCAGAAACAAAGAAATTTGCAGGAGTGTGTGCAGGCGGTTCTGCGCGATCTGAAACAGACAGCCCGTACCCGTGAGCAGTCGGTAAATACGGCAAAATTGCTGTACCGACTTGCGGACAATGCGGTCAGACTTTCTACTGAAGAAGCGATAACAGTTTCGATGCGGGAAAAAACTCCGATAACCGAGCAAGAAAATACGCCTCAGACAGAAAATGAACCGTCTGAGGCGCTATGTCTTGATTATAGATAAAATCAGAAATTTGAGCCGTTCCAACCCCAATCCGGAGTAGCGGCGTATTTCACATAGATCCGTGAAGCGTCAATAGAAAGCTGTTCGTTTAGAATATCGCAGATTTTTTCGGTAAGCAAATTAAATGCGGACGGATTTGCCTGTCCGTAAACGCTTACCTCAACCATTGCAGCTGGGTCGTTTGTTCCCTTGAAATACAAGGCGTATTCAGGCTCAATGCCGACCATAAGCCAAGCTTCGGATTTGCCCGGTATTGCTGTAATAGCCTGACCGAGCGCAGATTTGATCGCTGTTTCCTTATCGGCAGGAACTGCGGTGTTTGTTTTTACGTTGATGAATGGCATAATCGTACCTCCGTTAATATATTTGGTATATACATTATACCACAAAACGAAGGACATTTCAATGTTTTCAGAAATTTGCGATACCCTCTGCGTCACAGCGCAATACCTTGAATAAAACAAACTAACTATCTTATTAAATACAAAAGAAAGAATATTTTATACAGATCGGAGATGAAATTTTGAATGAGAAACAGATGATTTTAATAGGCGTACTTGTTGCTGCCTTTATAGCTTTCATAGTTATAGTTGAGCTTATTGACAATAGATCTCTTAACGGAATAAAAGCTAAGAAAGTCGGCAATGGACAGCACGGAACAGCTCGGTGGGCGACAAAAGCAGAAATCAAACGGACTTTTATCTCTCTGCCATTCGAGCCTGATAAATGGCGTAAGGGAGAAAATATTCCGCACAGTTCCAACGGAGATGTTATTCAGGGAACTGTAGTCGGGTGCAGAGGTTTAGGAAAGAAAACTGCTGCACTTGTGGATACCGGTGATGTCCATACTCTTATGATAGGAGCGGCAGGAGTCGGCAAGACTGCATACTTTTTGTATCCGAACATAGAGCTTGCCTGTGCAAGCGGAATGTCTTTTATCTCAACTGATACAAAAGGCGACGTTGCAAGAAACTATGGAACTATCGCTAAAAAGTACTACGGCTACAATGTTTCTGTGCTAGACCTGAGAAATCCCACACGCTCAGACGAGAACAACATCCTGCACCTTGTAAACAAGTATATGGATATTTATCTGTCTGATAAAACCGACCTTTCGGCAAAGGCAAAAGGGGAAAAGTATGCAAAGATAACAGCAAAAACAATAATCAACATCGGCGGCGGTGACAGCCACAGCTACGGACAAAACGCTTTTTTCTACGATGCGGCTGAGGGTCTGCTCGCCTCGGTCATACTGCTTTTAGCTGAGTTCGGCGACAAGAACGAACGTCACATTGTTTCGGTTTTCAAGCTTATTCAGGACTTGCTTGCTAAGTATCAGCACGACCCGAAAGCAAAACCTAAAATGTATTTTTCAAAGCTTATGGAAAAGCTTCCAAGCGAACACAAAGCAAAATGGCTTGCCGGAGCGGCTCTGAATGCGTCTGACCAGTCTATGCTGTCGGTAATGTCGACTGCACTTTCAAGGCTCAACAGTTTTCTTGATTCGGAGCTTGAACAAATGCTTTGCTTTGGCACAGCGATAGACGCTGAGAAGTTCTGCAATGAAAAGTCTGCTATCTTTATCGTTCTTCCCGAAGAAGATACAAGCAAGTACTTTATGGTCAGTCTGCTGATTCAGCAGTTATACCGTGAAATTTTAGTTATAGCCG
>JAUNOG010000114.1 GCA_030531185.1 Ruminococcus sp. | reverse complement strand
TATCTCAAATTATCGTCACAAGCCGCTATCTGAAAAGCGGAAATCAGAAAAGTAAAAACAAGCGTAGAAACTATACAAAATACATTGCAACCCGTGAAACAGTTGAAGTTCGTGATCAAAACACTATTGATAGAAATGATAATGCTACAAAAAATCAGCAAGAGCTTATAGATGATTTGCTTTCAGATTTTCCCGAGGCAAAAAGATATTTAGAATACGAAGATTTCAAAGCCAACCCTACTGTAGAAAACGCATCGGAGCTTATCAGTACGATCATTGAGCGCAACGCCGACGTCATCGGCAACCGACAGAATTTTGTCGGTTACATGGCTATGCGCCCCGGCGTTCAGAAAAGAGGTTCGCACGGTTTGTTTAATGAAAAAGATGAACCGATCATTCTTGACAGAGCTGCAAACGAGATAGCAAATCACAAGGGCAATGTCTGGTCACACGTCGTTTCACTTCGCCGTGAGGACGCAATTCGTCTCGGCTATGATAATTCGGAGGTGTGGCGCGATCTTGTGAAAAGGCATATTTCCGATATTGCAAAAGCTCAGCGTATACCGATTTGCAATCTGAAATGGTATGCCGCTTTTCATGACACCACTCATCATCCGCATATACATCTGCTTGTTTATGGAGTAAATCCAAAGCAGGGATTTTTAACTACTAAGGGTATAGATCAGATACGTTCAGCTTTTGCAAACGATATATTTCATGACGATTTGCAGTCAATCTATCAGGAGCAGACGTTAAGCCGTGACGAATTGAAAGCTGTATCCAGAACAGAGTTTGAAAGTATCGTCAGAAAAATTCAGCAAGGCGGTTTTGATGATCCGCAGCTTGAAAATCTTGTTCTTAAACTGAATTCACAGCTACAAAAAGTTAAAGGCAAAAAAGTGTACGGATATCTTCCGCCGGAGGTCAAGGAAACGGTCAACAATATATTTTCGGAGCTTGCAAAGGATGAGAATTTCCGTCAGCTCTATGAAAAATGGTGCAGCTTGGAGCGTTTGAAATACAAGACCTATACGCAAAAGGAAAAAGAACTGCCTGTACTTACCGACAATAAAGTTTTTCAGCCTGTGCGGAATATGATAATCAGAACTGTGCTTGATATGAATAACCCGATAGTTGACGTAGCAGTCGAAGAACTCGAACCTACAAAACAATCCGAGAATGATGACTCAACCATAGATATTCCACCGCAGTTTGATGAATCGGAGCAATGTGAAAATGATAAAGTAATATTTTCAGATAACGATGATCTTACAGCCGAAGATTTCATTTGGAGTGATGAAAATGCAGTAACAGTTGATATTGATGATACTCCGAAAAGTAAATACTATCTCAAATGGAGTACGGCATACAAAGAAGCCTGCAAGATAATTTATGACAAGCAATCCAAGCTTGAAGATTTCAAAAAGGCGGAACAGATTTTGCTTTCTGAATCTAAATCTGGCAATGTTCTTGCAATTCATGATTTAGGAAAGCTATATTCTACAGAAAAGCTCGGTGCAAAAGATGAGGAAAAGTCATATCAATACTATGCCGAAGCATTGCATGGATTTATGGAAGTAGAACCCGATTCGGATTTTATGTTTCCCTACGAACCGAAATATGAGGGTCAGGTAATGAAACCCGTGGATATGCGTTCTTACGTCCGGTATCGCATAGGCAAAATGCATTGCTATGGGTTGGGTACAGAACAGGATTATGAAAAAGCGTTTGACTGGTTTCTGAAATCTGCTAATGAGGGCAACAAATTCGCCCAATACAGCCTTGCCAATTTGTATTACTACGGCAACGGCGTGGAGAAAGATTTGTCGCAGGCGTTTTTGTGGTATCAGAAGTCATCTGCACAGGGACAGCCTTATGCGTCGTACTCGGTTGCACAAATGTACAATAAGGGCGAATATGTTACCGAAAATGAAGATACAGCGCAGAGATACTATAAAGCCGCATTATCGGGATTTCTGGAACTCGAAAGTAAGGATCAGGCTGACGATAACCTATATTACAAACTGGG
>JAUNOG010000113.1 GCA_030531185.1 Ruminococcus sp. | reverse complement strand
AAACAAAAGTAAAACAAATAAATAACAAATAATAAATATTTGTGAAAATCACGAAAAGTACTGGACAATAGTGAAAAAATGTAGTATAATATAGACAGTAAAAATAATAAGGTTTGCAGCGACGATTTTATACAAGGAATTGCGCTGTACGATTTGTTTTTGCTTAACTTAAAATATTAAAAGGAGAATTTTTATGGAACTGAAAAACTTTATTGCGCACGGCGATATTTACGACATCTATGAAAGCGACGGAAAATCAATCAGAGTTTATAATAAGCCCGAGTATAAGGAAAAGTGCCTTTATGCGGCGTTAACTCACGCAAGAGTTGAAACTACGCTTGTTAATTCATTCATTAAAATGCCTACCTTACATGAGGTCTCCGTTGTGGACGGCAAGTGGGCTATCTCCTACGATTTCATAAAGGGCAAAACTATGCAGGAGCTTATAGACGAAAATCCTGATAAGGTCGATACATATCTTAACCAGTTTGTGGATATCCAGTGTGAAATTCACGCGCAGTATATGCCTTTGCTTTCTAAGCTCAAGGACAAGATGACCAGACAAATAAAGTCTCTGGGAGCTATTGACGAGATCAAGAAATATGAACTTTTGACAAGACTTGATTCTATGCCCAAGCATATCAAACTCTGTCACGGTAATTTTGAGCCTAAGAATATTATTATCAACGACGAGGGTACTTATGTGATCAACTGGGGTTCGGCGAGACAGGGAAACGCTTCCGCCGATGTGGCGAGAACATATCTGCTGTTCTGCCTGAAAAATCCGGCGCTTGCCGAAAAATATCTTGACAAGTACTGTGTAAAGAGCGGTACGTCCAAGAAGTATGTTCAGGCGTGGCTGCCTATTGTTGCGGCAGCTCAGCTTTTAAAGGGCAGCGAAAATGAAAAGGAACTGCTTATGAAGTGGATCGACGTTGTGGACTATGAATAGGACATTGTGCATATTGTAATAGTTTTGTAAATTGTGTTTGTGCATAAACAACAAAAAAACTTTTCCCTCGATTGTGACTGTTTGTCATTATCGGGGGATTTTTATGACATTTTTGTAACTAATATTTACAATGTAAAATGTATGTGATATAATTTAAAAATACCTGAAAGAAACAAGGGAAAAATATGTGTAACATACGAGGAGGTCATTATGAATAAGCTTATCGCCATTGTGATCGCACTTTCAACAGCCGCTGTTATGTGTTCCTGCGGCAATGTTAATTCTGATAAAAAATCTTCCGAAAAAACTGATAAAGCCGAAGCTGTGACAACTGCTCCTGATGATGAGGCAGTTACGGAAACCTTTACGCTTCCGTCAAGAGAGACCTTTGCCAAGGTTCCCGATGAGGCTTCGCAATCATTTGACTATGTGATCAAGTCTGTTAAGAAATCGTATCCCGTTACCGAAAAGGGAGCTACCAGACTTTACGGATATCTGGGCGAAGAGGACATCAATGAATGCAAGTGCTACATATTCGCCGTATACGATAAAAAAGAGGACGTTCATACCGAAGTTGCAACAGTGGCAGTTACTGAGGACAGCAGCGAGATATACGTTTATAACAACGAGCTTTCCGTTTATGAAACCCTTGAAACATCTGAGGAGGACAGCGCTGTAAGCGAGTATCACTGGGCGGACGGCGAAAATTCATCAGAAGAAAATTCCGACATCACAGCTGAGGATACGCTGTCGTCGGAGACTGAGTCATTGGCTGATGACAGCAGTTTGCCGATTTCAGATGAAAGCTCCGAAACGGATAATTCGTTGATTTCAGAATAATAAATACGCCGCAGAGTTTGATTTCTGCGGCGTTATATATTGCAGGGGATTAATCCTCTGCAATTTTTTTATCCGTATTTTCATCGGGAATATTAATGTTTGCTCCGTATGTAAGCGTTAGCAGACTGTCGCCTAAATGTACGTTTTCAACAATAATTCCTTCGTAGTCAATGCTTAAATCATAGTGGGAGAAATTCCAGAATGCTTTAACTCCCAATTT
This sequence comes from Ruminococcus sp., assembly GCA_030531185.1. Taxonomy (GTDB): domain Bacteria; phylum Bacillota; class Clostridia; order Oscillospirales; family Ruminococcaceae; genus Hominimerdicola. The sequence goes on along the minus strand of JAUNOG010000113.1, from coordinate 37 downwards.
TACCAATTTATCTGCTATCTTCTGAGTGTTAGCTTTA
>JAUNOG010000016.1 GCA_030531185.1 Ruminococcus sp. | reverse complement strand
ATTTCTGCAAAACAGAATGTTTTACATTTTTAGTCCGTAACGGTATTACCTATGAAATTACTTTGTGCTTAATCAACAAGTACAGTCTCTTTTTTAGTGCATATTTCCCAAAATATTTAACCGTGACAAAAATCCTCTTGACAAAACACTTCTGTCGGTGTATTATAAAATCGTCGGTTAGTTATTGCTAACCAACGAGAATAAACCATGCAGACTTCTCTAAATAACAAAGTGCGAAATTGTTATTCTTCTTTCCCGATAATATCAACTTCACTTCGGGAAAGAGCGTCTGCATAAATTAAATATCAAAAGGAGAATTTATATGGATTATTTGGAAATTGAAAAGGTAGTCGGAAGAGAGATTTTAGACTCCAGAGGAAATCCTACCGTTGAGGCGGAAATAACTCTTGCAGACGGAACAGTTGCCCGCGGAACCGCTCCGAGCGGAGCTTCTACAGGCGAATTCGAGGCTCTGGAGCTTCGCGACGGCGACAAGAGCAGATACTGCGGAAAAGGCGTAACAAAGGCAGTCGAAAACATTAACACCGTTATCTCCGATACGATCACAGGTATGGACGCTTCCGACATTTATGCTGTTGACAAAGCTATGATCGATGCCGACGGCACAAAGGACAAGTCCAAACTTGGAGCAAATGCAATCCTTGCTGTTTCAATCGCCTGCGCAAGAGCCGCTGCCGCTTCTCTCGATATTCCGCTTTACAGATTTCTGGGAGGAATAAACGGCAACAGACTTCCCGTACCGATGATGAATATTCTTAACGGCGGAGCGCACGCTGCAAACACCGTTGACGTACAGGAATTTATGATAATGCCTGTCGGCGCTCCCACTTTTAAGGAGGCGCTGCGTTGGTGCGCTGAGGTTTTCCATACGCTTGCCGCTCTGCTCAAATCAAAGGGACTTGCCACATCTGTGGGAGACGAGGGCGGTTTTGCTCCGGATCTTGCAAGCGACGAAGAGGCTATTCAGTACATTCTCGAGGCAGTTAAGAACGCAGGCTATGAGCCCGGCAAGGATTTTATGATCGCTATGGACGCCGCTTCAAGCGAATGGAAGGGTGAAAACAAGGGAGAATACATTCTGCCAAAGGCAGGCACGAAATTTACATCGGCGGAGCTTATAGAACACTGGAAAAAACTTGTTGAAAAGTACCCTATCATATCCATTGAGGACGCTCTCGACGAAGAGGATTGGGAGGGCTGGCAAAAGCTCACAGCAGAGCTTGGCGGCAAGGTACAGCTTGTGGGAGACGACCTGTTTGTAACCAACACTGAACGTCTTTCTAAGGGCATTGCCAACGGCTGCGGAAACTCTATCCTCATCAAGCTTAATCAGATCGGCTCCGTTTCTGAAACTCTTGAGGCTATCAAAATGGCTCACAAGGCGGGATATACTGCTATTTCCTCACACCGTTCGGGTGAAACCGCCGACACAACCATTGCAGACCTTGCAGTTGCTCTTAACACCTGCCAGATCAAAACAGGCGCTCCCAGCAGAAGCGAGAGAGTTGCAAAGTACAACCAGCTACTGAGAATTGAAGAACAGCTGGGCGAAAGCGCCGTCTATCCGGGTATGTCGGCATTCAACGTTAAGAGATAATCACTATTTAAATCCATAATCCACCTATAGGTTTCGGGAATACCTGTATGCGCACAAAATTCCTATAAAAAATGCAGATATGCTTTCAGAGCACATCTGCATTTTTGTTTATCCGCCGCTTGTATTACGTTCAACGGTATTTTGCCTGTTACGGAGTTTATCGCAGTTTATTTCTCCTGAGATATCTCCTCCGTAAGCCGCAGAATTTCGGGAGCTATTTTCTCGCGCTGTTTCTGCGTGATTTTACTGTAAATCGGATAAGCCGCCGCAAGTATTGCCATTCCGACAACCCCGATAATTATTCCGGGAATAAACATAGACCACTCCATAACACAGCACATACCAAAGCCCATTATCAGCGTTCCGATAACTCCTGTAATAATGGAGACCGTCGTTCCCGGACGCGTTACGCTTTCGTCAAGACGTCGCAGCCTTTCCATTTTCGTTTCTTCGTGCGGAAGATATTTCTTTCGGATTTTTTCAAGCTCCGCATGCTGTTTAGCGGAATATGTGTATTCAAACTTTTCGTTGCTTTCCATTTTAATTGCTCCTTTCAAGGGATTTCAGATTTCTGTTCGACCAAACGATCGTAAAAACAGCCATACCCAATACCGCGGTGCAGACAACTCCTCCGGTAATTGTATTCATCAGCCGCTGATAGACTTCTCCGCCTCCGAATGCCGAAAACATTGCAGTCTGGAGCGCAAACATCGACATAAGCGCCCCCGCAAGACTGATTATTTTTGCGGAGGAAAGTATTGGATTGTTTATCTTAGAAAATTTCACAACATTCACTATCGCATTTATAAGACAGTAAAAAGCGTACATTGCGGAAATATAAATAATATAGCCTTTGTACTCGTAGCCCCTGTTCCGCCATATCATCTGAACAGTCATTCCTGTCATAGCTATGTTCAGAGCAAACATCATTATTCCGCACATTCTGGAGCTTTTATACTCGTGTATCTTTCTTTCGATATTGTGTTCCTTTTTATCGGTAATGCGGACATTCCTCAGCAGAGTAAACCGTATCAAGCTGAGCATAACATAATAAATTCCTATCGCCCACAGCCAAGCCGAACGGAAAACCGCTCCCGTGGCGCACTTGAAAACCGCATAGAACATATTGACCGCAAGTCCGCTGTAAAGCGAAAATCTTGCGCGGAATTCTCTGTTATTCAGATACATCGAGGTATATTTGTAGCTGTTCATAAACCTGCGGAACCTAACGATGATTTTTACTTCATCTCCGTGGATAAGCTCCCTGCACCGTTTTTTGGCTCTCGGGAAGTTTGCACATAAAGCCGTAAAGGCATACGCCGAAAGCACATAGGAAACATAGCAGACAGGATTGGTTTCACTCAAAAATTTCAGTGAAATTATCACAGAGGGAAATCCAATTAACGAGCTTAAAACAATGACCCAAGTCGGGGGAAAAATAACTTTGCAAATAAAAGCTTTAAATTTTTTCATTTTCATCACATCTTAATTTAACTGTAAAGGTACTGCCTTTGCCGATTTCGCTGTGAACGGAGATTTCGCCGCCGGTAATATCGACCACCCGCTTTACAAGCGCAAGCCCCAGTCCGTTGCCTTTTGAGGCGTGAGAGGTATCGCCCTGATAGAATTTCTCAAAAATGTGTTTTCCCGTTTCGGCGGACATTCCGCAGCCTGTGTCTGTCACGGAAACTACTGCATATCCGTTTTCTATTTTAAGCATTACCGAGACGCAGCCGCCGTCCTCCGTAAATTTGACAGCATTGGAAAACAGATTGTTCCACACAAGACTGAGCAGCTCGCTGTCCGCGCTGATAGTAACGTCGTCTTCGATATCCGTATTTATTTCAAGATTTTTCTTTTCCCAAGCATTTTCAAAACCGAGCAGACATTCGCATAACTGCTCCGATAAATTATATTTCTCCGCCTTTGGATATATCTGCTGATTTTCCAGCTTGTTAAGCTTCAGAATATTAGTTATCAGATTGGCAAGCCTGCGGGAATTTTCGGTAACGGCTTTTGCGTATTCAACACGCTCTTTTTCGGGCAGATCCGGACTTTGCAGAAGCGTCCCGTAATTATTTATAGCCGCCAGCGGAGTTTTAAGCTCGTGGGAAACATTGGCAATAAAATCATTTCTCAGCGTTTCAACGCCGCTTAGTTCCGCAGTCATTTTGTTTATTCTGTTGATAATTATATTAAATTCTTTTGTGTCCGTCAATTCTCTTATGTTTGGTATCTGCTCTTTAAAATCCCCGTTTGTAATTTTATCCAGTCCTTCAATAATTCTCCTAAGCGGACGTTCTACAGTGATTTTCCTGCGGATCAAATCGGCAAACCACAGTATAAACGTAAGCAGCAATATATTCAGAAATGTAATTTTCGCTTTTGGTTCAAGAATATCCCGTTCAATATCCATTGACCGTAAAAACAGCAGAAAAGAACAGGTGACAACAAAAGCAATCAATGCAAAAAAATTAAAAAATCTCAGAACGGCAAGTCCGATTTTTTCGAGACGCTTTCCGTTCATTTCAGCACCGCCTTGTAACCCAGACCGTGAACGGTGACGATCTCGAAATCATTGCAATCGGACATCTTTTCCCTCAGCTTACGCATATACACATCTACCGTTCTGGAACTGCTGTCCGTTTCGGCGTCCCAGAATTCGTTCATCAGCTGAGAGCGTGTAAACGTCTTTTTCGGATATGACAACAGCTTATACAGCAAATTGAATTCTCTTACCGTCAACGGAATTTCCTCTCCGTCAAGAACGGCGGAGCGTTCCTCTGCGTCAAGGGTGAGTTTTCCTACCGTAAGCTTTTTGGAATTGGCGATTTTCGCCCGTCTCAGCAGCGCTCCGATTTTTAGAAGAAGCTCGTCGAGGTCAACGGGCTTTACCATATAGTCGTCGATACCGATACGGTATCCTCGCTGTTTGGAATTGAAGTCGTCTCTTGCCGTCATAAAAAGAATAGGTATCTCCTGATTAAGCGAACGCACCGTCTCTGCGAATTCAAAGCCGTCTATTTTAGGCATCATAATATCCGATATGATAAGATCGAACATATTGCCGTACATTTCGTTATACGCATCATTGGCGTCAAGACAGCCCGTCGCCTCATATCCGTTTCTGTTTAGATATGCGCAGACTGTTTTGTTCAGCTCCTTATCGTCCTCTACAAGCAGTATTTTAAACATAATCCGTCCTCCGCTTTTACCAATTTGATTTATCATAACATACTGATGTTAAAGTTTTGTTAAAATACCGCTGTTTACAGAAATTTTACAAAGCGGCGGAGATCATATTTTCTCCGCCGCCCGATAATTATTTCTTTCCCGCATTTCTGCTTGCCTCAATGCTTGCCTGAATTCTTGCATTCTGCTCTTCTCTGCGCTTTTCCGCTTCTGCTGCGGCGGCTTCTTTTCTCGATTGCTGCTCGGCGGAAAGCCTTTCCTTGGCTTGGTCTACGGTTTCGCCGTCCTTAGTAAGAAAGTTGTCAACAAACTTATCCTCGACCTTTTTGTATGTTCCTACTACGCCGTTCTCGATAGCCTTGTATGCGCCGACTACCTTTTCCTCAATTTTCTTGTTTGCCTGAACTAATTTTGATTTTGCCATTTTAAATTACCTCCATAAAGTTTTTTCTTTTTTACTGTCAATAAACGCTGTAACAGCCGCTGTTATCCCGAGTATCCCCGTTATTATTATCAATATTTTTCTCATCATTTTATCCCCTTTATCATAGGAATAAGTCCCAGCAGGAGGGCAATACCTACAATGCCTACGATAATTCCCCATATCATAAGACCTTCCCACACCATTGTCATACACATTCCAACTCCGAAAACGATCGTTGAGATAACCCCGTAAACGACTATCCCGACCGTTCTGCCGTTGACTTTGACGGCAGGCGCATTCATCATTTTTCTGCGGACGATCACCATTGCCAGCAGAATGACCGCTCCTATCGCGCCGCACACAACTCCGGGAGTAAACGCGTTCCATTCGGGCAAAAGCGCCATACACATTCCCAGCGCGAAGATAAGTCCTCCGACAGTTGACATAACCAGTGTTACAAAGTTTTCTTTTTTCATAATAAGTACCTCCCATTTGACTTGTTTATCAGACATTTTCCTCATCTGTTGTAAACATTTTAATCCCCCGTTGTTTGTGAAATGTTTGTGAGTTGTTAGAGAAATGTTAAAATGAAAGATTTAAAGTAAAGCAGGACTTTTATGAAAAAACGCTCCGAGATATTTACTCTCAGAGCGCACGTTATTACTTGGCGGGACGTCAATTCAGCGTCCCTTATACGCATATTGCGGTCGTTTAACGGCAAAGCAATACGATAGAAAAACTATTGCCTTTATCGGAAGCTTTAAGGTTCATATATCCTCCTTGTTTAACGGCTATCTCTCTCGAAAGATACAGACCGATACCTATCCCCTCGCTGTTTCTGCTGTTTTTGCCTCGGTAAAAACGTGAGAATATCCTGCTTTGCTCCTCTTCGGGAATGGGCGCGTTTTCGTCTGATACTTCAACCGAGGCAAACATACCGAACCGCTTTACGCAAACCGATATCTCGGACTTTCCCTGAGAATATTTCACCGCATTGTCCAGCAAATTAAAAACCGCCTCCGCAGTCCAGCGCCTGTCGTGGAAAACGTCGATGTTTTCTCCCGTATAGGTAATTTCAATCCCCTTTGCTTTCGCCTTTGCAAAAACGTCCTTTATTGAAATCATAACCGTTTCGTGAAGATTTTGCACCTCGGGCTGTAAATGTATAAGCCCGCTCTCCAGCCGTGAAATTTTTATCATACTTTCGGAAAGAAAATTAAGACGGTCTACCGACAGTCTGATAATATCCGTATATTCTTTACGCTGAGCCTCGTCGATACCGTCGTCCTTAAGGAACTCCGAATACATTTTCAGATTTGCAATGGGAGTTTTAAGCTGGTGAGATATATCCGACACAAGAGACTTTATGTTTTCATGCTCCTGTTTGGAAGTCTCATTTTTCTTTTTGAGTATCTTCACAAGCTTCAGTATCTTGTTCTGGAGCTTTGAAAGTATGGTATCCTCATTTTCGGGAAAGATGATCTTTTCTTCAAGCGTGATAAGATTGTCGCACAGCTTTGACAAATCGTCCGTTACCCCGCTGATATACTTATCGTCAAGACGGTACAGCGCAAATGTAAGAACGCACACGCCAAACATAAAAACCGCTGAAATGGCCGCCATTTTCACATTTTCCGTCACAACGTACACCGCCGCCGCGCTGATGACGAGCAGAAGAAATTCCGCCGCAAAGATCAAATTCCTTTTATTTAAATATTCATCAAGTTTCATATCATTCACCAAACGTATAGCCTATTCCGAAAACGGTTACTATATACTGCGGATTTTTTGGGTCCGGCTCCAATTTCTGCCGCAGACGTCTTATATGTACGCTGAGAGTGTTTTCGTCTATATAATTTTCGTCGCAGTCCCATATCTTTTCTATCAGTATTCCCCTTGTAAGCACTTGACCTTTGTTCTTGATAAGCAATCTTAAAATCTTGAATTCCGTTGCGGACAGCTTTACAGGTTCTCCCTCGGTCGTCACGGACATTCGCTTAAAATCTACCGTAAGTCCCCTGTAGGAAAACAAATCGGGATTACCGCTTTGAACCGTACTTCGTCGCAGGACGGCTTTTATACGCTGTTCCAGAACGCCTACCGAAAAAGGCTTGGAAATATAGTCGTCACAGCCGTATTCAAAGCCCTCTATCATATTTTCCTCAGTATCGTTGGCGGTAAGAAAAATCACGGGAGTATCGGAAGTCCTGCGGATTTCAGCGCACAGATCCAGTCCGCTGCCGTCGGGCAGATTTATATCGAGAAGAACCAGACTGAACGCATTTTTCAGTTTTTCCTTCGCCTCGTTCACCGAATAGACGGAAACCGTTTCGTATCCCTGTTTTTCAAGGTACACCTTTATTCCGCCGTTTATAATAATATCGTCCTCAACAATTAAAATCGAATACATAAAATCACCCTGTTTTATTATAACACAAAAGACCGCGCCTTGTAAAGAGGCGCGGTAAATCGTACGTCAATCTATATCGTGCAGTCTTTCGGTAACGCTTTCCTTTGAGATCGTTCCGTACACCGCCGCAGGTACTGCTATGCAGATAAGCATTATAACAGCCGCTATTATCAGCATTAACTGCCACGGATAATTGAATACCGCATAGTCCGCAATCATCTCGGCTAGCCTTGCAACGGCGTAAACTATGACGTTTCCTGCGGTAAGGATAAGCGCCAGCGTAATAATTCCGTAGTACACGCCCTCCAACATAAGCATTTTTCTTATCTGCTTTTTGGTCATACCCACACTCTCCATTACAGCAAGCTCTTTTCTTCTTGTGAATACTCCCGTAAGCATAACGTTTATAAAGTTAATGACGCCGATAAGAATAAGTATTATGGAAATCCCCGCAGTAAGTATATTCATAGACAGCATAGACGACTTAAAATCTTCGATCATTTCGGATTTTATTTCAGTCTGCAATACCGAAGGATTTGTCTTTGTAAGCTCCTTTATTATGGAGGTAACATAGCTTTCCGATTTCGGCTCGCAGTCTGCGATGATATTATCGACCGACGGATTGCTGTTCAGTTTATCAATAACGCTTTGACTTACCAGAATACAGCTCGGAGCGCCTGCCATTTGCCAGTAATATCCGATATTGATACCGCGATCATCGCCATACGTGGGGCACGCCCCGACTTCAAGAGAAACGGAATTTCCTGTGCCGTCATCAGTGAGAGTTATGGTTTTGCCCTTGACCTGCTCCGACTGCTCGTTGGTATTAACATAGCCTATAAAACATATCTCGCCCTTTTCAAAACGGTCGATGTCGATTTTCTGCCGAGCCTTTTTATTGTAAAGCCTCATCATATCCGAGCTTACACCAATAACAGGCACGTGATAATCTCCTTCCTCTCTGTAATGGTTAAGCATATCCTGCATATCGGCTTTATCAAAGTTTTTTTCATTTTCAATAAAGGGCTTGAAAACCTCTTCATCAAAGGTAAGTTCCGCGTCTACGGAGCGGCTGACGCTTACGCTTGTAACGCCGTCGATTTCTGCAATATCCGCCGCAAGCTTATTGGCTGCGTCTATGTATATCTTTTCGTCCTCCTCAGAATTTTCATCAGAGCCTGAATTGGTATAAATGGTGTAGTCGTTGGGAAGATAATAATCCACATAATTTTCAAGCTTCATACTTCCGATAAATGCGTTTGTCGAAAGGAACGCCATAGTTCCCATAAAGAGCGAGGCGAACACAAGCAGAGCTCGTTTCTTTTCCCTGAACACATTGCGGAAAGCCATTTTATAAAGCTTGCCTCCGCTTGTGGACTTGTGAGGCTTTATCTTATTTGAATTCTGTCCGTTGTATTTAAGAGCCTCCACAGGCGAGACCTTAGCCGCCAGCTTAGCGGGCTTGCGGCAGCTTACCGCAACGGTAAATATGCCGAACAGAACAGTTCCCACGTAGATAAACGGATTAAAGCTTATATCGGTAGGCATTGCTCCGTTCATGCCCGAACCGAACATTTGCAGAGCATACGGTACGGCGGCAAACGATATTGCTGTGCCGAGCAAAATTCCAATGGGAATACCTATAACCGACAGCCTGAACGCCTGAGTTTTAACTATCTTGCTTATCTGCTTCGGAGAAGTACCGATAGTTTTGAGCATTCCGTAAAAGCGAATATCCTTTGTGACGGAGATATACATTACATTGTAAATCAGCAGATATCCGCTGAATACTATTATCAGACCGATAATTCCTATCGCAGCCGCAACTACTGTGGCATTTGAAACGTTATCTTCCTGAACATCGTCTGTGTAATCTATTTCCTGACCGTCTTTCAATTTAACGCTATTTTCCAGTTCATTGATAAGAGATGCCTGCGAACCTATTTTTGCCGATGCGGAAAGCACGCCGTCCTTTTCAGCAGTCAATCCCAAGCCGTCGGAATAGCTTTTGGATACAAAGCCTTGAAATCCCCCTGAGGTAAAGCTGTAATCGGTAAACCAACCGGACAGCTTAAAGCTTTTTTCTTCACCGTCAATTTTTAAGGTAATGTCCGTATTCTGAACGGGATCTTTGATTTTTAACGCGTCAAGAGCGGCCTTTGACAGCATAATTTCATTATCCGCCTCGGGATAAGAGCCTTTTACGCCGCTTACAGCGGGAAGATAATTTTCCTCATACTCCGTTTTGTCGTAATAATCGAGAGAAATGACCGTCTCGGCATTTTGAGGACTTTGCGCCGACGCAATATGTATCCGGATACCTGCGGCGTTAAGATGATCGCAGCTTTTGACCTGAGAAATCTGCTCGTCCGAAGGATTGGGAAGATAAACGGTAGACTTTGTCCCCTGTTCTCTTAACATCATAGTATTTAAATTTTTGCCCAAAGAAAATCCGATACTGAACACCGTAGTGAACATAAAGGTTGTAAGTATAATTGCAAGAACGGCGAACATATTGCGGACGCGGTTGTGTTTCAATGACCGTACGCTTATACGCTTTACCGCCGTCTGATTATTGTTTTTAAGCATTGCCGCTCACCACCCTGCCGTCCTCTATTCTTATCATACGGTCCGCCATAAGAGCGATCTCCTCGTTATGGGTTATCATAACGATAGTCTGATTGAATTCCCTGCTGGTGATCTTTAACAGAGAGATAACGTCCATACCCGTTTTGCTGTCGAGATTTCCCGTAGGCTCGTCCGCTAAAATTATCTCGGGCTTTGAGGACAGCGCACGGGCGATAGCCACTCTTTGCTGCTGGCCTCCCGAAAGCTGATTTGGCATAGCCATAAGCTTATTTTCCAGTCCCAGAGTATTGATTATAAGATCAACGTAGGATTTATCAATCTCCGCACCGTCAAGCTCGATAGGCAGAACGATATTTTCATAAACGTTAAGCACAGGCACAAGATTGTAATTCTGGAACACGAACCCGATGTTTCTTCTGCGGAACACTGTAAGCTCCTCGTCGTTCATATCGAAAATTTCTTTTCCCGATACCGTTACGCTGCCTGAAGTCGGTCTGTCAAGTCCTCCCAGCATATTCAGCAGAGTGGACTTACCGCTTCCCGAAGTGCCGATAATGGACACAAATTCTCCGTCCTTAATGTCGATAGAAACATTGTCCAGCGCCTTTACCTCGTTTTCACCCGAACCGTAACGCTTGCATAAATTTTTAGATGTAAGAATACTCATTTTGTTTTCTCCTTTCATTTGTTGAGTTTATTATACTATGTAATTCTTACGATTTGATTACGGTTTAGCTGAAATATTCGTGTATTTCTCCGTCCCGCGTACCGCGTTTTATACGCCCATTGTAAAAAATGAGCATAACAAAACAGCTTATACTGCTCGTTATGCTCAAAAAATTATAGATATTATTCATTTCAGTTTCCGATTTTTTGCAATTCAGCTATTTTGTCTTAATAGTCTTGACCCCGAAGCAAAAATAGATAACGTGAAAAAACCACACGCACGCAAGAACTATCCTGCCAACGGGAACAGCTTTCATCATAATAAAACCAATCGTCATAAGTATTGTGACCGTTACCATAATGCGAATTTTAGTTTTCCACGTCATACCCTGCCCCTTTACATAGCTTTCAAGATTGTTTTTGTAAAGACGCGTGCCGGTAAACCAATTATTCAGACGCTCCGAGCTTCGGCAGAAACAGAAGCTTGCCAGCAGCAGAAAAGGAAAAGTCGGCAGCAGCGGCAGAACCGCTCCTACCGCTCCCAGTCCCACTCCGATACAGCCGATTATTATGTAGACTATTTTCTTTATTTTCATATTCTTTCTCCTATCTGCTCATTTTCTTTTGCTTTCAATTACATGACGTACCGCTGTGATCGGGTGATGAAAAATCATTCTCGGTCCGCTGAAACGCATAACCTCACGGATCCTTTCACGCATTTCAGGCTTATAGCAATGCACCTTGCAATTTGAGCAAAAGGTTTTTGTTTCCATAAAAGGACATTTCTCGCTTTTCATTCTCGCATATTCGTCAAGCGCTCTGCATTCCTCGCAGAGCGTTTTCCGTTTGTGTTTTTTACGGCAGTAAAGCAGTATCATCTGGGAAACAAGCTTCTTTTCACGCTCTTTTTTATCCTTAATGTTCATCAGCTCATTCTCCCGTTTTCAACCGAATACACCTTATCGCAAATACGCATAGTCGATTTTCTGTGCGATACGAGAGCCACTGTTTTCCTGTCCGAATTTTCGGACAGCGATTTTAAAATGACCGCCTCGTTCAGACTGTCAAGATTGCTCGTAGGCTCGTCAAGAAGCATAAACGGAGCATTGTGAAGAAATGCTCTTGCAAGTCCGATACGCTGTCTTTCGCCGCCTGAAAGAGCTTCTCCCAGCTCGCCTGCCTGAGTGTCGTAGCCGTTCGGCAGGCTCATAATAAAATCGTGAACGGACGCTTTTTTGCAGGCGGCTTCTATCTCCTCGCGGGTCGCGTCAAGCTTTGCTATACGGATATTGTTTGCGATAGTGTCGCGGAAAAGATGCGTTTCCTGAGTTACAAAGCTTTCCGCCTCACGCAGGCTTGCCGTGTTGATACCGTTTATATCAGTATCCGAAATTTTTATTATTCCGCTGTCGGTTTTCCAAAAACGCATAAGCAGCTTTAATAGAGTTGATTTTCCGCTGCCGCTCCTGCCGATTATTCCCGTGACCTTGCCTTGTTCAAACGCGACGCCGATACCGTCGAGAATAGGCTCTCCGCCGTAAGAGAAGGATACGTTTTCCGCCCTTGCTCCGCTGAAAATAATATCCTTTCCGTCTGTTATCTCCTCGGTGATAGGAGCCTCGTCAAGAATATCCAGCACACGGTTTCCTGCGGCAAAGGTGTTTTGCAGTGTCGAGCCGAGATTTGCAAGAGCTACCACAGGTCCGAAGCTTGACATCATAGCAATAAGCGGTATTACGATGCCGTCAAAGCCGACGGCTCCGTTACGGTAAAGAGTGACCGAAACTGCAAGCATAATAAGATCAAAAGCAAGTATAGCCGTATTTGTGACAGCAGAATTTAATCCCGTGTTTCGGCTCATTTTTTCCTGCTTTGCAGAAAGGTCGGCAGTTTTGACATCAAGCTCTTTTAAACGCTTTTCTCCTGTGCCGTACTGAATGGACTCGTTAAGTCCTCTCAGACTGTCGAGCACAAAACCGCTCAGTTCTCCCGATTGTCTGCGAAATTCCGCTCCTGTTGTACCGCTGATCTTGGATATTAAAATCGGAACGATCATTCCGACGGTGATGTACGCAAGCGCGGCGACAAGTCCGAGCAGTACATTATAACCGCCTATGAAAAGGCTCATAATGACAGACATAATAACCGCAATGCAGATCGGCGAAATCGTATGCGCATAGAAAACCTCCAGCAATTCTATATCCGAAGTGATGACGGAAATCAGATCCCCTTTGTCGCGGCCCTCAAGCTTTGCGGGACAAAGCTTTCTCAAGGCTCTGAAAACGTGATCTCTGATAATCGCCAACAGCTTAAAAGCTATATAATGATTGCAGGACTGCTCTCCGTAGCGCAGAAAGGCTCTCGCGACCGCAAAGATAATTACGCAGACAAAGACAGCCTTCAGACTGATACGGCTGCCGATCTCCAGCACGTCAAGCAGCGCATAACCTCCGAGAACCGTAATGAAAGTGGAGCATAAAAATCCCAGTACTCCCATAGCTATGGCAAGAAGCATAAACCCTATAAGCGGCTTTATCAATCTCACAAGACGGAGCATTATGTTAAGATTACTGCGGGTTTTCATTTACTCCGCCTCCTTTCCCACGTTTTCAAGCTCCTGCTGAACATTCCAGAGTTTTTCATACAAGCCGTGTTTTTCAAGCAGTTCGGAATGACTTCCCTGCTCTTTCAGACTGCCTTTTTCGAGTACGTAAATTCTGTCTGCTCCGACAGCGTTGGCAAGACGGTGCGAGATAAGAATGACGGTCTTGGTCTTAGCAAGCTCGTATATCTGCTCCATAATATCGTTTTCGCTTTCCACATCGATATTACTGGTAGCCTCGTCAAAGATATAGATAGGCGTATCGTGCAGAAGCGCTCTTGCAAGCGCAAGACGCTGTTTCTGTCCTCCCGACAGATTTGCCGCGCTTTCCGCAATCTGAGTATCCAAGCCGTTTTCGGAGCACAGGAAAGCTGCGAGCCTCGTCTGTTCGAGAACATTCCAAAGCGTTTCGTCGCTTGCATTGGGGTCTCCCATAAGCAGATTTTCACGTACTGTGCCTTTGAAAAGATAACTGTTATGGGAAATATATGTGATGTTTTCCATAATGCTTTCCTCTGATATTTCCGAAAGCTCCGTACCGCCTATTTTTATCGAACCTTTGTAAGCCTTGTTGCGTCCCATAAGTATAGAGGCGATCGTCGATTTGCCGCAGCCCGATTCTCCTGCAATAGCAGTAAAACTGTTCTGCGGAATTTCAATATCCACTCCGTGAAGTATCTCTCTGTTTTCTTCATAGGAAAAGCGCATATCTGTAATAGAAATCCCGTAGCTTTCGGAATTGATTTTCCCGGGTTTCCGCTCCGGCTCAGGCAAATCCAACAGACGGAATATCTTATCGCTCGCCGCCATTCCGTTCATTGCCACGTGAAAAAAACTGCCGAGCTGGCGCATAGGGATAAAGAAATCCGCCGACAGCATAATTATTGCAAAACAGCCTGCAAATCCGATATTTCCCTTGCTGTACTCTCCTGCCGCCGCGATTATTCCCAGTGCCGCTCCGCCGAACGCTACCAGATCCATTATTGTAATGGAATTTAACTGCATAGTAAGTACTTTCATAGTAATTTTGCGGAATTTCTCAGATTCCTCGTTCATCACATTGTTTTTGTACTCGTCTGCCTGATAAATCTTAAGCGTGGTAAGTCCCTGCAAATTTTCCAGAAATGTATCGCCGAGAGCGGTGTACTGTCCCCAGTATTTGCTCAGTAATTTTTTTGCTATTTTCTGGACGCAGACAATTGCGGCAGGTATCAAAGGCACGCAAATCAGCAAAACAGCCGCCGCCTTTACGCTTACAAAGGACAATGCCGCAAACAGCGTAAGCGGGGCAAGCATAGCGTAAAAAAACTGCGGCAGGTATGATCCGAAGTAGGTTTCAAGCTGGTCAACTCCCTCGACGGAAACCTGCACTACCTCAGACGTAGAAACCTGCTCCTTGTATGAGCTTCCCAGCCGAAGCAGTTTTTTGTAGATCATTTCGCGCAAGGTTTTCTTTACGGCTTTTGACGACAAATAGCTGAATTTTGCCTGCAGCCGTGAACAGACAAAGCGCACGATCACTGCGGCAGCCGCGGTCACAGCAGTGAGAGCCGTTCCGCTAAAGTCCTTTGTTATCAGCTTTTCCAGCATATGAGCTATGGAAAATATCATCGCCATATTAGAAATCATACTCAGCCACTGAACGGCTACATTTCCCGCTATGTATTTTTTCGATTCGCCTACTGTAGATATGAGGCGTTTGTTTATCATCATAAATCTTGTTCTCCTAATTTCAGAGTAAGTTTTTTGAATGCGTCAAAGCTTGCTGCGCTTACCGAGTGCTCCAGACGGCAGGCGTCGGCAGAGGCGGTCTGTTCGTCTAATCCGAGAGTGATAAGCAAATTAAAAAACGTCTGATTTCTTTCGTGCGTTTCTCCGGCAATGCTTTCACCCCGCTCGGTAAGCAGTACTCTGCGGTGTTCGTCCAGACATACATAACCTTCTTCCTCCAGCTCCCGCAGCGTCACGCATACCGTAGGACGTGAAACATTAAGCGCTGTGGCTATGTCTATCCCACGGACATTTCCGTTTTTCCTTTGCAGGATGTATATTGTTTTCAGATAATCTTCAAGCGTTTTCTTCTGTTTCATCGTCTCACCCCTTAAAGTTATACAGGCAGGATAAACGGCTTGCCGTTCATTGCCGAGATCTGCAAATCTACGTCGTATACTGATTTCACAAGCTCTGAGGTAATGATTTTCTCAGGTTCGCCCTGCGCTGCTATCCTGCCGTCTTTCATAGCGATTATCTCGTCGGAATAATACAGCGACTGATTTATATCGTGCAGAACCATAATTATCGTTATTCCGTATTCCTTGTTCAGTCTGCGCACCAATTTAAGTATTTGCAGCTGATAACGGATATCCAGATATGTAGTCGGCTCATCAAGGAAGAGTATTTTCGTATCCTGCGCAAGCGACATTGCTATCCAAACCCTTTGTTTCTGTCCTCCCGAAAGCTCGGACACAGCCTTGTTTTTAATTTTCACGGTATTAGTGATCTCAAGAGCGCGGGAAATTTTCTCCTCGTCCTCCCTGCTGTCGGCGGGAACGCCAAAGCTATGATAGGGAGTTCGTCCGTAGCCCACGAGCTTTTCCACAGAAATGTCGTCGGGAGCGGTATTGTACTGATGAACAATCGCCGCCCGCTTTGCAAAATCCTTCAGCTTGATTTGCGAAACGTTCTGCCCTTCCAATAAAATTTCTCCGCTCTGAGGTCTGAGATTTTTTGTCATAAGGTTGAACAGCGTGGATTTTCCGCAGCCGTTTGCGCCTATCAAGGTCGTTATCTTACCTTTTTCTATGTTCACCGAGAGGTCTTTGATAACATGATTGGTTCCATAAGAAAAATTGAGATTTTTTATTTCAAACGCTTTATCCATGCTTTTTATCCGACCTCCTTAACAGCAGAATGAAGAACGGTCCTCCGACCACCGACATAATGACAGACGCGCTGATCTCGTATGGGGAGGCTATCGTACGTCCGACCGTATCGGCAAGCAGGAGAGTAAACGCTCCGAGAATTACCGAGTAGGGTATCAAAACCTTATGGTTACTGCCGACAAGCAGTCTTGCGATATGAGGAACTATCAATCCCAGAAAGCTTATCGGTCCTATCACCGCTGTGGATATCGAAGCAAGCAGGACGGCGATTACCGACACCGCAATCCGCGCTCCGTTTACGTTCACGCCAAGCGAACGGGCGGTCTTGTCCTCCAAAGCAAGCAGATTGCACTTTGCCGAGACAAAAAATGAAAGTATCAGTCCCGCGAGAGCGTACCACAGCAGGGTGCGAAAATCGTCCCACGTTTTCATAGTGATATTGGCGTTTACAATGCTTGCCGCTCCGCTGTAATTAGAGCCTGTCGCAGAGTTGAACGCCGACATAAGTCCCGTAAACATAGCGTTCACCGCCACGCCGACAAGGATTATTCTGAGCGGATTAAGTCCGTTTCGCCACGCAAGCGAATATACTATGAGACAAGCAAGCATTCCGCCCAGAAAAGCAAAAATCGGAGTAAAGAAAAATAACTGCGGCGCAAAGGCAGTGATAAGCACAGCCGTAAAGCTCGCTCCCGAGCTTATGCCGATTATGCCCGGGTCGGCAAGCGGATTTTTCATTACCGCCTGCAAAAGCACTCCCGATACCGCCATTGCCGCTCCGCCTATCATAGCTATAAAAATTCTGGGAAAACGCAGATCGTACACCGTAGCCACGTTTTTGTCGTACTCTATGAAAAGTCCGCGGAACAATTCCTGCGGCGTTACCTTCAGACTGCCCGTATTTACGGCTATCAGAAAAAGTGAAAAGAGCAGTACGGCGGTAATTACATATGAAATTATGATTTTCTTTTTTGAGATCAATGCGCTCACTCCCCGCCGTATAATATCGGCTGTAATTCTTCCAATGCCTCGGGATAGTCAAAGCCTGCGCTCATACCGAAATATTCATAGGACAGATCGTAAACCTTACCGTCCTCGACCGCGCGGAAATGTTTCCAGATATCGTTGGTATTGAACTCCTCATTAAACATCTCCACTACATCGTCGGGAAGAGCGTGAGCGCAGCGGACAATGATATCGGGGTCTTTGGTCTGCATATCCTCGGTGTTGGCGTTCAGGAATTCCTGTCCGTCTCCGTCGCCGTAAACGTTGACGCCTCCTGCCATTTTAACAAGACTTCCCACATAGCTGTTGTCCGTCGCAACAATATAAGAACCCGGCAGTCCCATAAGAACAAGCACCGTAGGACTTTCCTTGCCTGCGTTCTTATCCTTATAATCCGCCATAAATGCGTTATATTCGTCTATCATCTCCTGCGCCTGCTCCTCGCGTCCGAAAAGCTCTCCCAGCTGTTCTATGGACTTATACATTCCGTCCACGCTTTTGAGGTTGAGAAAAATCGACTTTGTACCTATAGCCGCATATTTCGGCTGCAAATCCGATTGCAGGCTGGAGGGACTTAATATCCAATCGGGAGAAAGCGATCTTACAATTTCCGTATCGGGCGCCATTGCCGTACCTACCCGTTCCGCATCGCTGTACCGTTCGGGTAGAGTACTAAGGGTCGAGGAGCATACGCCTACCAGCTCCAGATCCAGCTTATCGCATATTTCCACAACTGAAGGGGAGGTTGCGACCAGCCTAACTTCGCTTGACTGCACATCGGAGCCTGCCGACGTTTCCTCGGGGTGCTGATCTACACAGCCTGACATTGAGCACACTGTTGCAGCGGCGACTGTCAATAAAGAAAATCTGAAAAGTTTAGTCATATGCTCCTCCTTTTTTTCAAAAAGACAATACCGCCCGCAGCGCCTGCAACAACTACCGCGCCGCCTGCGATTGCCAAAGGTACAGCGGCGCTGCCCGAATTACCGGAATTATCCGTTTTGCTGTTTTCCTCCGAATTGCCTAAAGGATCGATCGGATCGCCGTTTTCATCAAAACAAGCTATACCGTCTGCTTCGTTTTCTGCGGCTTCGGGTATAGAATAAGACATATCGTCGGCAGTCGTCGTAACCGACTGTGAGGAGTTCGCCTCCGAATTCAATGTGGTTTCCGTCGAGGAAACAGATGAGGCGGAAACAGTCTTTTTAGTCGTAGCAGCCGCCGATGTCGAAACCGACGAATTCTCCGTCTGTTTTATAGGAGCGTTTGTCTGCTGCGGCTCATCTTGCTGAGGCGGCTGTGTTTGCTGGGGCTGTTCCGTCTGCTGAGGCTGCTCGGGCTGCCGAACCTCCACTGATGTGATAAAATCTCCGCTGCCTTCCGACAGATTAGAAAAATCAATATAGAAAATTACATCTCTGCCCATAGCGATAACATAAAACGTACAACGGACTATACAGCCCTCATTCGGTATCTGAAATCTGAAATCGCTTTCATTGTTATCGTAGTCCTCTTTCATAATGTCATAATCCACGTCATAAAACGAGGCGCTGCCGTTTTCCTGAACCTTAAACTGCGGATTTTGAATATTATCCATAAGCTTGAGACGAACGGTGGCGTACATATTTCCGTCCGGATCGACCTCTATCAAAGCCTGATCGTTAGTTGCGCTTTCCGTCATCGACTGTCCCAATACCGACGAACCGTCGCCGCCGGAATCCTCTATCTCCCCCGTAACAGGGTGCGCATAGTGCGGAGTGCAGTCCGCTATGTAAATTCCGTTATCGAGAGCTTTTGCAGAAATAGCGGTAATGCCTGCCATAAAAACAGCAAGCATCACAGCCAGACTGCAAAACGCTTTACCGATTTGTTTCACAGTATTATACAAAATCATCTATCCTTTCTCTTTTTCGGCGGCAACAGATACCGCCGCCTTTGCTGTAACGCTGTTCGCAGGAATTACCGCCCGATTTCGAAAAAGAATTGCAGTTTGGGAAGAAATATCATTCCTATCCGTCCTTATATGAAAATCGGTTAGTATCTGCTAACTAATATTATTTTATCATATGGACAGCGGCTTGTCAACAAAGCTTTTGTTGCACAAGCCGCAACAAAGTGTCAATTTCAGCACTGTTTATAGCGTTAAACCCTGTAAACTCGGCAGTTGCAGAAGCTGCAACAAAAATTTTAAATTCTCCTTTTTTCACAAGAAATCCGATTAGTCGATACTAACTGTTGTGCATAATGCAAATGAAATCAGTGTATAAAAAGAGTAAAAATCGCTGTGCTCTCAGGCATATGCACCTCTCCGACGGTACAGCACATTTTCAAGCAGATACTTCCGTGAAGAATTCTCGTCATAGAATCGCTGCCGATGTTCACAAAATTAAAATGCCTGAGCGGTATCTGAATAAAATCTCCGTTAACCGCCGCCTCGACGAACTTTCTGCCGTCAAAATATTTCAGGTGCTTGACCCTGCCTTTCATTTGCAATCCGCTGAATTTTGAGTTTTCTTTCATATCTACCGCCCTTATCAGTACTATTCCTCCGCCCTCGCCGATCACTGCCTCGCAAGGGTGTGCAAAGCCGTTGTTCGCCATAGATATGTTATTCCCGTTTTTTACCCTTTCGCGGTAGATTATAAACGGAAAGGTATAGCGTCCGTCCTTGATTTTCTCACAGAACTCCCTTCCGGAAAAAGCTTTTCTGTCCGCGAAAATCTCTTTCATACGCATAGTTTCCTCAAAAAGACGGATAGTTTCAAAAAAGCTGTCGCTGCAATGAAGGGTTAACATAAGCGCGTCACGCCGAGCCTCGTCTTTGGGAACGCCCTCATACATAAGATGATTTTGCGCAAGTTCCATACGCTTGGCGTACATCTCGGCTAACCGCCTGCCTTTCGGCGTAAGAACTGGATTTCGCGTATCGCTTCGGTCTGCCAGTCCCTCTTTTTCAAGCTGAGCTACACAGCGGCTCATTTCGTATTTTTCCATATCAAGCGCCTGAGCCATTTTCCCTATCTTCCTGTTTTCATCGGAAAAATTCAAAAAACACATTAATATTCTAAAACGCATTTCCTCTTTTGTCATAATAAAAACCCTTCCTTACTTCCTATCCAAGAGCCGTATCGAGTATCATCATAGCGGTAAATCCTACGGCAAACGCTATCGTACCTATGTTGGAATGCTCACCCTCGGACATTTCGGGTATAAGTTCTTCAACCACCACATAGATCATTGCTCCTGCCGCAAAGCTGAGCAGATACGGCATTGCGGGAATTACAAGACCTGCCGCTAAAATAGTAAGGATCGCTCCGACAGGTTCGGCTGCGCCCGAAAGCACGCCGTAAAAAAACGCTTTTGACCTTTTTACGCCCTCCGCACGCAGCGGCATTGATATGATAGCGCCCTCGGGAAAATTCTGAATTGCTATTCCAAGCGACAAAGCGAACGCTCCTGCGGCTGTTATCTCGGCATTTCCGTAAAGCAAGCCCGCATAAACCACGCCGACTGCCATTCCCTCGGGTATGTTATGCAGTGTCACAGCAAGCAGGAGCATTGTGTTTTTGGAAAGCTTCGTTTTAATTCCCTCCGATTTGCTGCTGTTCATATGCAGATGCGGTATCAGCTTATCGAGCAGCAAAAGAAAGAGCATACCGATCAAAAAACCGACTGCCGCAGGAACAAAGGACAGCTTTCCCATATGCTCCGACTGCTCAATTGAGGGTAAAAGCAGGCTCCATACGCTTGCCGCCGTCATAACACCCGCCGCAAAGCCCGTCAAGGAACGCTGTACAAGCAGATTAAGATTTCGGCGCATAAAAAACACGCAGGCTGAACCGAGAGCCGTTCCCAGAAACGGAACGGCAAGACCTTTCACCGTCTGCAAAATCATAGTTTTTTCCTCTCAGAACTGAGATTTACAGGCTGTCTGCAGGGCGACAGAGCCAGTCCGTAATAATCGGCGGTCTTTGATTTTCTGAGCAGATCAATCAGAAATCCCGTACCGCAGCCGACATCAAGCATACTGTCAAACTCCACGGTTTTAAGATACTGCTCAACGTGTTTACAGCTTATTTTCGGATACTTGGAATAGTACATCGTATCGGTCCGGTCGTACACCTTTGCCTGCTTATCAAAATGTACTTTTGATAACTGTTCGTAATCTTTCATAATTATTCTCCTTCACCTCATACGTATCTGTTTGGAAAATGAATACGCCTGTTTTCTTTCATACTGCATAAATTACCGGTCCTACTGCCGCCACTACAAGCAGCGCAGGCATTTTTTTCTGATGCGCTGTGAAGTTGTCAAAATCTTGCTTTGTCTTTCCTCATATTCCGGCAGAGTATTTACTCTTTTCTGAATTGCTGTCGGAAGATTATGCAGTCCGCTTAATGGGTCTTTCTTATTGCCCGTTATAACCGCTGCGGTAAACAGCAGACAGAGAGTTATGATCTCAAGTACCAGTATCATTTTTCGCGCCCCTTATTACTGTCTCATTTTAAGCACTGAGATTTTATTTGACATATTCCTTACGAACGGGATTTTTCCAATAATTTTATATATCGGATATATTTTCTCCATTCCCTCCACAAGACTTCTGTCGTTAACGTACCTAAACGCAGGCGCAAGCCTTTCAAACTCTGCTCCCGATCTTGCGCCCCATGTAAACTTAGCCTTACTTGCCTCTATGGATTTTTCCTTGATATGCTTTACCATAAAAGGCGACATAATTTCCGCAAATACTGTTACATCAGAGAAGTTATTCAAAATTATTGAAAGGATTTTCTTAACGTCCTGCTCGGTTAGATACATAGTCAAACCCTCAATAATTACCAATTTATCCGCTTTCGGATTTTCAACATCTTTCGCCCAGCTTTCGTCCATGGCGGATTTTGCAATAGTTGACGCTCTGCCGTTTTCATCAAGAAACTTTTTTCGTACATCGATAGTTTCAGGCAAGTCGAGATTATACCAGCGTAATTTCCCGTTATCAATTCTGTAGAAACGCATATCCAGACCGCAGGCAATATTTATAACAGTAGTATTCGGGTGAGCCTGCACATACTCCTTGACCATTTGATCGAGTAAAATCGTTCTGGCAATAACTCCGCCGCTCATAGCAAGATCCTTATCGGCATGCGAAAAATCATAATCAAGCCGTGATACGATCTCTATTGCTTTCCCGTCATAAATCTTATGATTTGGCTTTTGAGACTCCTTTGCTCTTGCATAAAGCGTCTGGATCATAGTTTCAGGCACGCCTTGAATGTTTATTTTCTCCATAATATCAGCTCCTTAACGATAAACAGACAGATCATTATCCTGTCTTACCGCTCTTTGAGGTTAGATGCAACTAACCCGATTTAATTATATCACTTATACTACGAAATGTCAATACAAATCTGAAAATATTTATTCTTGCTTGCCAAAAGCAGAAGTACGGCGCTGTTATAAATAAAACAGCAGGACGCAATATTTTCAGCGTCCTGCCGTACATAACGATATTACCTTATAGCCCAGTCTTGGCTCTCGCTTTGAAGCTTTACCATTCTGCTGAAAATTCCGTCACATTTCATAAGCTCGTCCGGAGTTCCCTGCTCCTTGGATTTTCCGTCGGCAAGCACGACGACCTTGTCCGCGCCCATTACGGTTCTCATTCGGTGAGCGATTATCATTACCGTTTTGTCTTTGATAAGCCTTGAAAGAGCGGTCTGTATCAGCGTTTCGTTTTCCACGTCAAGACTTGCCGTAGCCTCGTCAAGCAGAATAATAGGGGCGTTTTTCAGAAATGCTCTCGCTATGGAAATTCTCTGCCGCTCGCCTCCCGAAAGAGCGCAGCCGTTTTCTCCTATCATACTGTTCCATTTGTCGGGAAGCTTCTGCACGAATTCTTCGCAGTTGGCAAGGCGAGCCGCCGCGATGACTTCCTCGTCGGTTGCGTTTTTTCTGCCTATGCGTATGTTCTCCATAACCGTATTGTTGAAAAGAGTAACGTCCTGAAAAACGATAGAATACAGAGACATAAGAGTTTCAGGCTCCACGCTCGAAACGTCCATTCCTCCGACTGTTATCTTGCCCTTATCTGCGTCCCAGAACCTTGCCGCCAGTCTCGAAGCTGTGGTTTTTCCGCCGCCCGAAGGACCTACCAGCGCAGTTACCTCTCCCTGTTTAGCGGTAAAGGACACGTTTTCAAGTACAGTTTCCTCATTGTTGTAGGAAAATCCGACCTTGTCGAATACAATATCATATCCCTTGTTGGTAAGCTTATCCGTTCCGCTCTGAACGCCGTGATCCAGTATCTCGTTCATTCTCGCAATGTTAGTACGGGTGGATATAACAGCCGCCAGATTTTGCAGTGAGCTCTGCAATGGGTCATAGAGCCTCGACGCCACAAGCAGAAACATAAAGAACGTAAGAACGTCAAGTTCTCCATTTATCAGCAAAGCGGAACCTGCTAGCGCAACTGTAGCAATTCCCAGCTTGAGTACCAGCGACGCCGAAACAACGCAAGCCGCAGTTGTAAATTCGCCGATCACATTGCGCTTTTCGACAGCCTGAATTTTCCTGTCAAGACCGTTTAAATACTGCTCCTCGGCATTATTCGCCTTTAAGTCCCGCACTACCTCTATGCATTCCTGAATGCCGTCGGCGCAAGCCATTCTTGCGTCCATAGACTTTTGGTGAACGCGCTCCTGAACCTTAGCGGACAGCGCTGTTATAGCAAAAGCTATGGGAACTACCCAGAGAGCCGCCAAAGCCATACGAACGTCAAAGAAGAAAAGACCTACAGCTATAAGTACAGTAGATATCATCGAGCCGAACAAGGCAGGAACATAGTGCGAAAAAGCAGTTTCCAAAGTAGTGCAGTCCGCCATTATCGTGCTTGTAAGATCTGCCAGATCCTTTTTACCGAAAAACGAAAGCGGTATTTTCCTCAGCTTTTCCGCAAGGGTTATGCGGCGCACGCCCGTTTCAACATATGTTGCAAGATAAGTTGCATTGTACTGAAACCAAGTAACCGTAAAAATCAACAGCAGACAGAAAACAATTCCGATAACGTAAAGCCATACCCCTCCCGATTTAACTCCTCCGTCCAGCATATCGCCCACAAGCTTGTAAAGCAATCCTACGGGGAACATAAACGAGATGTTCTGCAAGGCGCAGGCGATTATGCCCTTTACCAAGTCCTTTGCGCCCTGTTCCGACAAAGCGAATTTTCTCTGTAATTTTTTTATCATATTGCTCAAGCCTCCTTTGCGACCTTCCAGTTGACGGAGGTCTGATAATCGTTCCACATTTTCCTGAATATTCCGTCCGTTCCTTTCAGCTCGCTGCCTGTGCCGCTCTGGACTATACGTCCGTTGTCCAGCACAAAAATGCGGTCTGCATTTGCTACAGTCGTAAGCCTGTGGGCTATCATAATGACTGTACGTCCTTTGGCAAGCTCGGTAAACGCCGCCTGAATTCTGCTTTCATTATCCGGGTCCGCAAAAGCCGTAGCCTCGTCAAGAATGATTATAGGCGAATTTTTCAGAATGGTTCGTGCGATCGCAATCCTCTGCTGCTCGCCGCCCGAGAGATACACGCCTTTAGTACCGATAACAGTGTCAACTCCATAGGGGAATTTTTCTATGATATCCATACACTGAGCGGATTTAAGAGCCTGCATTACCTCTTCCCTGCTTGCGTTCGGTCGTCCCAAACGAACGTTTTCAAGAATAGAACCCTTTATCAGTCTGCTGTTCTGGAAAACAAACGAAACGAAATCCATAAGCTTTTCTTTGGGAATATCCTTTACGTCAACTCCTCCGATAAGGACGCTGCCGCTGCGCGGGTCAAAAAATCTTGTAATGATATTCGCAAGCGTGGATTTTCCTCCGCCCGACGGTCCGACGAAAGCAACCGTCTGTCCCGACTTGATGTCGAGGGAAATATCTTTAAGCACGTCTGTTTTACCGTCGTAGCTGAAAGTTACGTTTCTAAGCTCAACAGAACCGTCTGCGGGATATTTCGGAGATGAAGTTTCCGAAAGCGGATGTAAATCAAGTACGCTGTCGATACGCTGCAATGCGTCGTCCACTATCATTTCATTCTCACTCTGGAACATAATTTTTGTGAGCGTAACGGAAATAACAGGCGTGATGATGATATAGAAAATCAGGTTCAGCAGAAATTCATCTGTAACTCCGTTTCGAGTAAACAGCAGTCCTGCCGCAATAAGGAAAGCAAACACGCCGTTTATTGCCGTTGTGTAAAACATCATCGGCAGTCTCAGGTCTTTGGTGTAAGCGATAGCCCACGTGCTGTATCGGTCGATAGATTCCTTAAAACGTCTGAACGAGAAAACCGTCTGCCCGAATGTTTTCACCACAGGAATTCCCCTTACATATTCCACCGCCTCGTTGGACATATCTGCAAGAGCGTTCTGATACTCGGTCATCTTCTGCCGCATTTTTGCTCCTGTCATACTCATCATAATGAGAAATCCCAGAACGACGGGAACAAGACTGAGCAGTCCCAGCCGCCAGTCAAACGCAAACAGCAGAACAAGCAGACCGATCGGCGTTGCGATAGCTCCTGCCTTGTCGGGAAGCTGATGAGCAAGATAAGTTTCCGTAGCCGCGCTGGATTCATTTACGATCTTACGAAGCTTGCCGCTGCCGAAGCTTTCGGTAAAGCCAAGCGGCAGCTTTGCAATGTGATGTATCGTCTCCATACGCAGATTTGTCGCTACGCGGAACGCCGACAAATGCGAGCACATCAATGCGGATATGTACACAAGCACTGCAATTACCGAAAACAGCACTGCCAGCCAGCCGTTATGGATAAGATTTTGCGCTTTGTCAAAATCGGGCATTACGTCCAACACCTCTTTGATGATTTTCCATATATACCAGAACGGTATCAGCGCAAGCCATGCGCTTACTGCGGACAATATCCACGACGAATAGGTGAGATATCTATGCTTTCCCGCATATCCCATAAGCCGTGAAAGGTTAGATTGTTTCTTCAAGTGAACTCCTCCTTCAGTTAGTTTAAGCTAACTATTTATTAAAATAAAAAGCCTTACTTTTCGGCTTTTCATTTTACTTAAAGTCATACCCCATAATTTTCTTCCAGCCTGCAACATAGAATTCCCTCAGCACGGAGCAATAATTCTTAGCCTGATCCTTTGGCATATCGTGTACTATTATCTCGAAAACTCCGCTGAACATTCCGCTTGAAAGAATATGGCAAAGCTGTCTGTCTATCTGCGGGATATCGTTCCCCAGCTTTCTCAGAACCTCGATAAATTTATACGTCGATTCGACCTCGACTTCAACCATATTATGAATGAAATTCTCATATGCAGTTCCGCCGGAGCAGCAGATTATCAGCTTGAATTCTTCAAAATGACCGTACATATAGTCTATCATTCTGTCAAGACAATCCGCTGATTCCACTCCCATATGCTCAGGCTGCTCCTCCTCGGGCAGTTCAGCAAAGCCTGTCTGCGCCTGCATAAACATTCCCATTACCGCAGCGGCGTGCGGCTCGACTATTGCCGCAAAAAGCGCCTCCTTGCTTGAAAAATATCCGTAGAATGCTCCTGTGGTAACTCCCGCGCATTTCACGATATTTCTCAGCGACGCATTTTTAAAGCCTTTGTCCAGAAATTCCGCTTTTGCGGCTTTCAGTATATTTTCACGTGTTTTGATTTCTTCCGTACCCATAATATCCGCTCCATATAACACTGTTATATAACAATGTTATTATACATCTGTGCGTCGTATTTGTCAATAGACTTAAAAAATTGTTTACAAACAGAAAAGTCCGACAGTTAAAATACCCGTCGGACCAGATTTCCTATTTTTCTTTTTTACTTTTATCAATGAGCGTAGTCATACTCTTGGCGCAGATCGCCATTGTCGAGGCGTTATGCAGAAATGCCGACATCGACGGAGTAATAATTCCCGCCAAGCCCGAAATCAGCAATGCGGAATTAAAACCTACTATAAAGCGATAATTTCGGTTGATACGCTCCATAAGCCTTTCGCTCAGCGTTCGCAATACCGCAAGCTCCGACAGATTTGACGATCTCAAGGTAATATCCGCCGTTTCTCTTGCCACATCGGAAGCGTCGCTCATTGCCACTGAAACATTTGCCGCCGCAAGCGCAGGAGCGTCGTTTATTCCGTCGCCTACCATAATTACCCGTCTGCCGTCGGCTTTCAGTTTTTCCACATAGCTATGCTTATCCTCGGGCAGTACCTGCGCGCGGTACTCGGTGATACCCAGTTTTTCTGCAGTGATCTCCGCCGCCTTAAGGCTGTCACCGGTAAGCATTATTATATTTTTTATTCCCGCTTTTTTCAGACGCGCAACAGCCTCTTTCGCCTCGGCTCGAGGAGGATCGCTGATACACAACGCGCCTGCAAGCTTTCCGCCGATTGCAAGGTACACGACTGAGCAGGCTCCTGATTTCTCATCTATCTCCGTCTGCTGTTCCTCGGTAATTGTTACGCCCTCGTCCTCCGAAACAAAGTGTCTACTGCCCACGACTGCACGCTCATTATGAAGCTCGGTTGCGATCCCGTGAGCCACAATGTACTGCACCTCTGCGTGCTCCTCGATATGATCTATTCCCTTGTCGCTTGCACCTTTCACTATAGCTCTCGCAACGCTGTGAGGGAAATGCTCCTCAAGGCAAGCCGCAATTTTAAGCGTCTCGTCCTCGGTATAATCTCCGAAGCTTATAACCCTTTCCAGTACCGGCTCTGCATTGGTGAGAGTTCCCGTTTTATCGAAAACGACGCTGTCCGCAAGGGCAAATTCCTCCAGATACTTTCCGCCTTTTACGGTAATATCGTGATCTGCCGCCTCTCTGATCGCCGAAATGACCGAGATAGGCGTTGACAGCTTTATAGCGCAGGAATAGTCCACCATAAGTATCGAAACTGCCTTTGTGACATTTCTTGTAAGCAGCAGAGTAAGCCCGAAACCGAGAAAGCTGAACGGAACAATGCTGTCGGCAAGATTTTCCGCGCGGCTCTGAACCGACGCTTTAAGATTTTCGGAATTATCTATAAGCTCGATGATCTTCTGAATTTTAGTATTTCCGCTCAGTTCTCTTACACGAACTGCAATAGAACCCTCCTCGACCACTGTTCCTGCAAAGACCGTCGCTCCTTGTGATTTCATAACGTTCAGGGGTTCACCCGTCATAGACGCTTCATTGACGTAAGCCTCTCCCTCGGTAACCTCACCGTCAACGGGGATAACGCTTCCTGTACGAATACGTATTATATCTCCCGATTTCAGATCCTTCATAGGTATCAGCACATCGGTTTTATCTGTGACAAGCCATACCTTGTCGGTCTTAACGGCAAGACTGTCTGTAAGAGCCGCCTTGGTTTTAGCCTTTGTGTAATCCTCCAGCAGCGCAGAAACGGACAGCATAAACATAATAGTTCCCGCAGTCGTGTAGTTTTTCTGTGCAAGACAAGCCGCCACCGAAGCTCCGTCCAGCACATCTACATTGAGACGACCCTCGCCAAGCGTATTAACGGCGCGACAAATGTACTTCAATCCCTTTGCAATAACAATAAGATTTCCTATGGACACAGGCAAAATCGCTTTCGACACAAACCGCTTGACTATAAGTCTGCAAATATCGCTCTTAAAGTCTGTATCGATTTTACGGACGCCCCCGCCGTTTTCAATCGGAGCAAGCTCTTTGGGATTTATTTGGGATACCGTCTTAATGACTTCCTCCCTATGTCCTTTTTTATAGTACACAAGTATTCCGCCGTTTTCGCAGTGCACCTCGGCGCTTATCACGCAAGAGTTAGTCAAGGCTAACTTATGAACAGCGCTTTCCAGTGTTTTGTCAAATACGCCTCCCCCGCAGCGGAAACGTATTCTTCCCGGCTTGTCATATACGATTTTGAACTTCATTATTCGCACACTTCGGTTTCTGCCGCTTCGTCCGCAATACCTGCCTCAGCTTTAGCGTCGCAGCAGATATCCGCAGCCTCGTCCTTCATATTCTGCAAAAGCTCCTTAGCGTCGCTTTGGAGCTTCATTCCCTTAGCAAGCCCGGTAACTGCAAGCTGGCGTGTTTTCTTTGATTTAACGATTTTCTTACCCACGATCACAGCGGCAGCTCCGCCGATCGCACACCACAGCTTTTCATTTTTCAAACAACTTAACATATGTAACAACTCCTTTTATTTTCAATCAGCCGAAGCTTATTAATAAATATATTATACTACCAATTTCTCCGAATGTCAATTAAATTGCCGAAAATATATAAACAGCGCAGGAACTTTCCCGCGCTGTTTATTCATCACTCTCTGTTTTTCAGGACCTCGGCAGGCGTTATCCTGTTGATCTTCATTATCATCAATCTGTTTACAAAGCAGATTATCATAAACCGCTAATCACGATAACAAATAAAAACTTCCCAAGAAATTTATAATTGCCTTTTTATAAATTTCGTTGTTTTATCCATAAGTATATGTGCAAGCTTTAAATTCAAAGCAACAATAAAAATTCCTACTGCCGAGAAAATAACGATACGTACCGTTGACAAATCGATCAGCTTGACGCTTCTTGCTATCAGCCATACGCTTGGCGGCAAAGCTAAAACCGATGTTGCAAGCGCGGGGATATATTTCCTAATAACTGCCGACTGAATAATATGCACCGCCATATGAAAAGCAAATGCGATCAGTCCTCCCAGCCATAAGCCGTAAAAGTCCGTACACCTTGAAATTATGCAAATTATAAACAATAAAATAAATTCTTCAAATACCGCGGCTGCGAAACCTTCATTACTGTAATCGGAGTACTCCTTAGCAATGTTCGGAAAACGCTTTTCAAGCATAGGCATATTCTTTTTGAGCCATATTCCAAAACCGCATAT
This sequence comes from Ruminococcus sp., assembly GCA_030531185.1. GTDB lineage: Bacteria > Bacillota > Clostridia > Oscillospirales > Ruminococcaceae > Hominimerdicola. The sequence continues at coordinate 10,855 of JAUNOG010000016.1, read as the reverse complement.
CTCCTCCATTTCATGAAGCATAAAAAGCGTCGGAAACAGCCATATATATTCGTTCATATCAGCTTTTTAAAACAGCCTCGGCAAACCTGCCGATTTTTTCTGTCTGCTGAGGTTTTAGCTTTCCGCCCTGCAAGCCAAAAGCGGAATGTCCCTGTGCCAGCATTTTTAAACAAAGCTTGTTTTCATTTACCGGAATACCCGCTTTATCTGCATATTCGCAAATTCTTTTTATCGTTGTTGCCATTACTCCCGTTGTGGAAAACGCGGCTATCTGTCCGATTTGATTTTTCTCCATACGCTCCAGAAAATCAATAAGCTCCTTATCGGCGTCCCACATATAAACTCCGCCTCCGATAAAAAGAATGTCTGTGTGTTCCTGCAACGGCTCATTGACGGGCTTAGCTTCAACGCCTGCAATCTCTGCGATATGTTCCGCAACCGCACGGGTATTTCCGTTTCTCGACTGATATCTTACTGCAATTTTCATAAAAAATTCGTCCTTTCCGTAAATGACACTCTTGTGTATTTTCTGCTTTTATGATACAATATAATTATCGACAAGTCAATATTATATTTAAAAGATACACAATTTCGCAAACCTGTGTCACTTTTGAAAGGACAAATTATGAAAAAATCAGAAAATCCCAGCGCAATCAGATCTAAAAAAGAAATAACGGAAGCGCTGTTGAAGCTTATGAAGAAATACCCTTACTCCGAAATCACTGTTAAACAAATAATACTTGAAACAACATTGGTACGAAAAACCTTTTACAGAAATTTCGATTCCAAGGACGATGTTCTGGATTCGTACATTTCAGATATTTTATCAGAATATGCTGCGGCGGTAAATACGTCAGACGCCGAAATTCTTTCTGTAATTTTTGAATTTTGCATAAGATACAAGGATTTTTTGTCCTTACTGCAGAAGAACAATATGCTCTATCGGCTTTTGTTAAAACTGAATTCCTATCTCCCTGCCGTCCATATTGAGATCGCGAAAAGTGAAAATCCTATTTCCAAATGCTTCGGCGAGCTTGATCCCGATTATCTGATAGCGTTCAATATCGGAGCGGCGTGGAACGTCATATCCAAATGGGCAGAACGCGGAATGACTGATCCTCCCGAACAAATTATAGGAACGCTTAAATCTTATTTCGGCAAAATCACAGATCTGAAATAATATTTAATAGATGCGGATTTAAATACCGCAATTATCGAAAATCGGCAGCCCGACTGTTCCGTTTACAAACCGCAAATAAAACTTTCTTTCAGCGCCGCCGATATATTACCGTTATTTAACCCCCCGCCTTTTTATGCAAGGACCTGAATTCCGCAGGAGACAGCATTTCGTGCTTTTTGAACACAGCGCAGAAATAACTGCAATCGTTATATCCTACCTTTGCCGCAATCTCATTGATATTCAGCTTGTCCTCAAGCAAAAGGAGCTTTGCCTGCTGAATTCTCTTTCGCGCAAGGAATTCAAAAGGACGCAGATTAAGGCATTCCTTGAAAAGCCTGCACAGATACTGCGGAGAAAGATCGATAAGCTCCGCAAGCTCTACAAGTGTCAATTCCTTCTGATAATTCTTGTCAATGTAGTCGATAACAGGCTGAAGCTGATTTAACTTCTGCCCGTCCTGACTGCCGTTCTGAAGATTTACCACACGGTGCAGTTCGATAAGGAACTGATATAAATATACCGAGCACTGATGTCCGCAGTAGTAATAATTTGTTTTCATCAGATATACTATTTTCTTGAAAATAGCGTCCACGGAATTTACGTCGTTGATGTGGAAAACCTTTGCCTTTTCAAGCTTTATATGCTCCAGCGTAGCGGGAACTTCCCTGCCGTCAAAGGTTATCCAGTGGGTCTCCCAGATATCCTCCACAGGATAATATTCGTGAGGAACCTTGGGAGGAAGATAGAATGCATCCCCCGCATTTATAGTAAATTCCTCTCCGCCAAGCCTGAGAACGCCCTGTCCTCTCGTACAGTAAATTATCTGATAGTTGGGATAACCCTCGTCTCGTATAAAATGCCACTCTCTGTCCCTTGCGCCTACGCCTAGAACATACATCGGCAGATTATATTCGTCGCTGAGTACGGGATAGTAAAAGTCCGTCACTTAAAAATCACCCTCGCTTTATTTATATATCGATCAAAAGTAATTTCATATTCTTTTATTATATAATATCACAACAGCTCCCAAAAGTCAAGCAAATGTAAAAAAATTAAAAAGTAGTTGTACAATATTATAAAATGTGATACAATATAATGTAAGAAATATGTTGATCGGCGTTTTCAGCGCTGAAAAGTAAGGGGGAATTTTGTGAAACATATCTTTAAAAGAATTGCAGCTGCTGTTCTGGCGGGAGCGTTTGCGCTGTCCGCCGCAGGCTGTATGACGAAAACGGTAGAAGTCGAGCGTGAAACCGACGTCCCGCCTAAAATTACCTTTCTTGGGGACTCCATACCCGCAGGCTACGGACTGGAGGGCTATTCCGATGATGACAACTACAGCTGTATGTCCTACTCGAATATTCTGAAAGCAGAATATTCTGAGGAGCTTGACGGAAAATGTACGGCGGAAATGGTAAACGTCGCCGTCACGGGCGATACCTCCGCTCAGCTTCTGGAACATCTGGAAAGCGGCGAGTTCGACGAGGCTTTGAAAGACAGCGACGCTGTTGTCATATCCATCGGAGGAAACGATATCCTTGAGATATTTCTGAACTTTCTGGGCAACGATCTGGGGCTTAACCCCGACGGCGGCGACGGCTGGAAGGACGGCAGTATAAACCTGTTCACCGCCGCTGAGGCGCTTGGCGGTCTTTCGGATAAAATGGACGCGGCGCTTACGGACTACAACGATAATTTTACGGAAATAATATCTCAGATACACGGCAAAACCTCCGCAAGGCTGTTTGTGCAGACCTTGTACAATCCCTTTGAGTATTATGACAAACTTCAATTTCTTGTGGACTTTGCAGACGAAAAGATCGGCATTATCAATCAGACCATAACCGACAACGCGGTTACGGAGGACGGGCTTGAGAATTACACCGTGGTAGACGTTGCCGCAAGCTTCAAGGGCAGGTGTGGAGACTTAACCACGATCAAAAATTTCGATATTCACCCCAATGCCGAGGGACACAAGGTCATAGCCGAAGTCGTCGACAAAGCTGTACGCTCAAAAACGTACTTCTACCCCGATACGGAAGAGGTAACTGATAAAACCGCAGTGGCGGCCGCCGCTGCGGGAGGCGTCCTCTGTGCGGCTATTATCGTCACAGTAACGGCGGTAATTATCCGCAGAAAAAAGAAATCATAAAAACATAACTCAGAAGTCGGAATATCCGCAAAGTATCTTACCTCCCGCATCTGACTTCTAAGAGCTCACCGAAAGGAATAAAATTATGAAAATTTACTTAGTTGACTTTGAAAACGTAAAATCCAAAGGACTTACCGGCATTGACGCTCTCAGCGAGAACGATAAGGTCATTGTCTTTTACAGCGAAAATTCAGATACCATAAGCTTTGAAATGCACCAGAAGGTACTCACCTCTTCGGCGCAGATACAATACTTAAAAGTAAACGTAGGCGGCAAAAATGCGCTGGATTTCCAGCTTGCGACGCTGCTCGGCTACCTTGTGGGACGAAACGAGTACAGCCATATTTTTGTTATCAGCAACGATAAGGGCTTTGATTTTCTCCACGATTTCTGGCAGGCAAAGTTTGAGCCCGCTCCCGACTGTACAGTTTATCGTACTCGTACAATTACTGCGGCTATTAATTTTGCTCAGGCAGGCAAGACAGAAGAACACTCTGATGATAACGAGCAGGAGGAAATCTCCGAGACGGCAAACGCGCCAGAGGTAACGGAAATCCCAACCGTTACAGAGACTGCCGAGACATACGAACAGCAGCCTGAACCTGCCTCTGAGGTTCAGGAGTACATTGAAGAAACCTCCGAAGAACAGTATGACGAAATTCCCGCCGAAGAACCGCCGCAGGAAGAAACAGTACAAGAAATTGTACAGCAGGAACAGCAAACAGAGGAAGAGCCTCCCGTTAAAAAGCCTTCGAGAGCTAAAAGGAAAAAGCCTGTTACCTATAACGAAAGCCTTGCAGCGGCGTTGAAATCCGCCGAATGCTCGGAGACGGATATCAAAGATATCGCGCAAATGCTTGCCATTTCCGCAACTAAGGAGGAGTTCCACAATCTGCTTGCCAAGGAGTTCAAGGCACACGCAACGGATTATTATAAGCTGCTGAGACCGAAGTACCTGCGTTTAAAAGCATTGTACGAGGCGGAAAATCCCTCTGAAAAAACTGTGCAGGAACCCCGGCAGCAGGAAGAGATACAAGAAGAAAAGCCGATTTTTCACGACGTTATATCCGCACGCCTTGCCGAACTGCTTGCAGGCTTGTGCACCGATGAGGAACTGAAAACTATCGACGAGCTTTTCCGCACCGTAAGCACGAAACAACAGCTTTACATCAGAATGGTAAAAGCGTTCAAAAAGGACAAGGGCTGTCAATTCTACAACGCTATCCGCGGAGAATATGCGGAATTGCACAAATAGGGGGATAATATGAAACTGTTTATTGCCTCGGATATTCACGGTTCGGCGTACTGGTGTAAAAAAATGCTGGACGCTTATAAGGAAAGCCAAGCGGAAAAGCTTGTGCTTTTGGGAGATATTCTCTATCACGGTCCCAGAAACGACCTGCCGCGGGATTACGCCCCGAAAGAGGTCATTGCTATGCTTAATCCGCTGAAAGACAGCATTCTCTGCGTTCGGGGAAACTGCGACACAGAGGTCGATCAAATGGTGCTGGACTTCCCCGTACTTGCGGACTACGCTTTGATTTACGCCGACGGAAAGACGATTTTCGCTACTCACGGACACAAATGGGGCTGCGATAATCCTCCTCCGTTAGCCAAGAACAGTATTCTTCTCTGCGGACATACTCACATTCCGGTTATAAAGGACTGCGGAGATTATACCTATGTCAATCCCGGTTCGGTCTCAATTCCGAAGGAAAATTCGGCACACAGCTATCTGATTTTAGAGGACGGAGAATTCAGGTTCGGTAAACTGGACTAAAATTAAGGAGTACAAAAATATGGCTTTTGATTTCAAAAAAGAGTTTAAGGAATTTTATATGCCGAAAAACAAGCCCGAGGTAGTTACAGTTCCGAAAACTAACTATATCGCGGTTCGGGGAAAGGGCGATCCCAACGACGTGGACGGCGCATATAAGCAGGCAATAGGAGTGCTTTATGCCGTTGCTTACACGCTTAAAATGAGCTATAAGACCGATTATAAAATAGAGGGATTTTTTGAATATGTTGTTCCTCCTCTGGAAGGTTTCTGGTGGCAGGAGGGAGTAAACGGAGCGGACTATTCCAAAAAATCCGAGTTCAACTGGATATCCGTCATTCGTCTGCCCGATTTTGTTACGAAAAAGGATTTCGACTGGGCAGTCCGAACGGCTGAAAAGAAGAAAAAGCTTGACTGCTCCTCTGCCGAATTTCTTACTGTGGACGAGGGTTTATGCGTACAGATAATGCACATCGGTTCATATGACGACGAGCCTGCAACGGCAGCGATAATGGACAAGTACATATCGGAAAACGGATATGTGAACGACTTTTCCGAGACCCGTCTGCACCACGAGATCTACTTGTCCGACCCCAGAAAAACCGTTCCCGAAAAGAGGAAAACAGTCATCAGACACCCCATAAGAAAGGCATAAGGTAAACGATATGAGTATCAAGACAGCAAAAACTGCCGATTTCGATACAGTAAAAGAAATCACCGTAAAAACGATTGCGGCAATTTATCCCCATTATTATCCCAAGGGAGCGGTCGAGTTTTTTCTTGAACATCACAATGACGAAAACATAACCTATGACATACATAGTAATAAGGTGTTCTTATGCTTTGACAACGAACATAATCCTGTTGGCACAGCAACTATAAAGGACAACGAAATCTGCCGCCTGTTCGTACTTCCGAAATATCAGGGCAACGGTTACGGGCGCGAGCTGTTGGAGTTCTGTGAAAAAGCAATTTTTGAAAAGTATGATGAAATCCTGCCGGACGCCCCTTTGCCCGCCAAAAGAATATATCTTAAAAGAGGATATACTTCAACAGAAACAAATTTGATCAAGGTCAATTATGATGATTTTTTATACTATGATGTAATGAGTAAGAAAAAAGCATAAAATATCCCCTGAGATAATTTCTCGGGGGATTTTTGTATTCTTGCTTTACAGTTTTACACAAAACTCCGAACGCTCAGACAGATCTCTCCGATATATATTTCTCAATTTCAAGATCGGACAGCTTCCGCACCTGAGTGGCGGGATCAGCAGAGTAATTTACTTACTATTCTGATAGTCGATAAATTCCTGTGCGGAATTTTTAATTTCTTCTTCAATATCGGCTCTTTCCGAGACTTCTTTCAAAAGGGCAATATATTCATCTTTGCTGTCACTTCCATTGATAATTCGGTTAAGCATTAACAGGGTATGAACAGCGGGACGTCTTTTCAGTGACTCGATCAGCTTTTCTTCATAGCCGTTTTTGTAAAATCTCTCCGCAAACTGAACTAACGGTCCGGGCGCCCCGAAATCGTCTAACGGGTGTCTCTCCATAATTTGCAGAAGCGGAGTTACAGCCTCGATACCTGCGCCCGTTTCTTCAAGCTGTTCCATTTTCATTTCAGCCTCGTACTCAAAATCGTCCGTACCCACAAGTTCTTCGATCTCATTCAAAATCTTATCCGGCATTTTCCATTACTCCTCTATTCAATTTTAGTTTCAAGTCCGTTAATGGATATCTCAGGGTCGTCCAGCGCGATAACAAGGCACTTTCTTCCGTCGATGACCTGAGTTTTGACCTTGTCAACTGCGTCTTTGCCGATATTCACCGTAATGCTAGGGACTGTAAGCACCGTCTTTTTGTCCACCAGATTGACCGCCGTCATAGGCTTGTCCCCCATATGCTGGTCGTACACCTTCGGAAGATTTTCAAGCTTTTCTTGACTTACTCCCGCCTCCCACAGAATTGAGGAAAGCTTATTGTTGTCAATGGTCGTGACCTCAGTTTCGTGCGCGCTTTGGTCGATGATAGTCTGTATCTTATCGTTGACTGTTGTTATAAGGTCGTAGTCAAGCTCCTCGCCGCAGACATTGTTCAAAATCGAGTGAAAGGTCTCCTTTTCGTTCTGGCTCGTCATAACGAATTCACAGCCCAAGAAGTCCTCTATCATTGAAGTATTGGGTTTTTTCGCATTTTTGGTGTAATACAGCACGCCGTTGACGTCCGCCGCTCTGTCGTTGAACAGCGGATACAAAAATCCGTCGGAAGGCAGTTCGACAATTCTGTCGGAGCTTTCCTTTTTAGCGATAGAGTTTATTTCCTCATTGTAAATAAGTCCGTCGATACGAAGATTTACAGGACATATAGCTGTAATAATGAAGTTATAATCGCTCTCCGCCTCGTCCTCAAGCTCGCCCATTTTATTCTTGTTGAGGACTGAATATGTACAGTGCGCCGCAAAAATCGTGTAAGTGGAAATATACTCCACCTTTTCTACAATGGCATTCAGAAAATTATCCACAGCCTCGTCGTCGGTAAGCTTGCTTTTGAGTACTCCATAAAGGAACTGCTGTGCGCCGCCCTCCAGATAAGCGTCCTTTGGAAAAGCATATTCCAGCAGATTACTGCCGATTTTTCCGCTGAGGACTTTTTTCAGATTTATCATTATCAGCTCGCTCTCCTCCTGCGGAATAATGTTGTAAAGCTGATTTGTCTTGCATTTGATATTCTTTTCAGCGTCCACGAATGCGGTAACGACGTGGTTTACGGTAAAAAATCCGCAGTCGTCGCTGAAATTCTTTTTTATTTCGTTTATTTCTTTTTTATTCATTGATTTTTCCTCATTCTCTAATAATATACGCATCGAGCATAAAAAGTTTATTATTATAATCAAAGTCCACGTGAAGTTCATATTTATCCGATTTATAAAAATACCAAATTCCTCCACTGGTTGTTTTTTTTGTTTTACTTGGTTTTCCTAAATATTTTTCAACAACGTCCGGAGTATCATCTAATTTTATTCCTCCGAAACTTTCATCAAAGAAAAAATTATCCATTTCAGCATCGTTTATTATATCACGGGCGAAGTGTAAAGAGGTAAAAACATCATTATTTACATCTCCATCCCCATCATCCTTAAGATAAAGTTTAACCGCAGGATAGCCTTTATATGTCATTGTGGTCGGATACCGACCGTCATACTCATAATCTTCATTAAAATCATTAAGACAACAGGGGTGTGACACTTCAGTATCGCCTATTACAATACTGCTTAACATTCGTTCAAAAACTTCATCATTAAATGTTCCGTTGTAGCCGAATTTCTCCATAACCTCATCAGCAAATGCAGAAATTTCATTGCTGTCCGTTTCAGAGTCAGAGTCAGCGACAGAAATATCCGTATATTTTTCACTGTCAGCAGTAGTTTCGGCTTTACTTGTGTTAATTGAAGATACGGGAGCATTTTCATTGCTGTCACACCCCGAAATTGGCACGATCAGCAATAATGCAAGAAATAAAGATGTTATTCTTTTGTTCATTTTTGACCTCCATATTCTATCTCTTCAAATTTTTTATCATTAAGATCTCTCCCAAGGCATTCCAAAGCATTGAAACGGTCGTCATTCATAGCCTCTGCAAGACTGCTCGGCTCTATTTTAAAATCCACTTTTTTCTTTTTGATGATAAGCTTTACCTTAACAAGTGTACCGTCGGAGTTTTTAAGCTTATCAACCATTTGGTCATAATCTCCGTTATCATACATTCTCAGATATTTAGTCCTGATACCATATGTAATACAGCAATACTTCATCTCGCCCATAATCTCGCCGTAAGCCTCAATGCTAATAAAACTTCCTTCATAATCTTCCACCAATCTGAAAGGCAGAAATATTTCTCTATATTCGGGCTTTGAAAACAGCATTATCATCAACTCCATTCGTAAACCATTATATCATACTTTGATTACAATTTCAAGAAAAATTTTATCTGTACAAAAAAGCTCCCTGTAAAAGCAGGGAGCAATTTTCACATAATTATATCAAACAGGGTGAACCTTATTCTCAGCGTTGGAATTCTTTCCGTCTACGCCGTACTTCTTATTCCGTCTGTTCTCAAAGAACTTAGGCGCAACCTTGGGGAACATAGCGTAGGTGAGAATATCCTCCTCCTGCTCTGTCCATTCGGCAGCCTCTTTTTTCATTGTCTCAAATTCAGGCTCCAACAGGTCTGCGGGACGGCAGGTTATAGGCTCCTCTTCACCGAGAATTTTCTTCTGGAACTCAGGATCGATCTCAACAGGGGTCTTTCCGTATTCACCTTTGACAATGCCCTTGAACTCCTTGGTAACTGTCTTGTATCTCTCGCCCATAATTACGTTGAACACAGCCTGCGTACCAACGATCTGCGAGGTAGGAGTAACCAGCGGCGGATAACCCGAATCCTTACGAACTCTCGGAACTTCCTTGAGCACCTCGTCAAGCTGGTCTGCCTTTCCCGCCTGTTTAAGCTGTGAAAGCAGATTTGAAAGCATTCCGCCCGGAACCTGATACAGCAGAGCGTTTGTATTCGTCGCAAGCATAGAAGGGTCAAGCAAGCCCTCGTCAATGTACTTCTTTCTCAAAGGCATAAAGTAGTCTCTGACCTCGTTAAGCTTAACAAGGTCAAGTCCCGTATCGTATTCGGTACCTTGGAATGTAGCCACGATAGACTCCGTAGGCGCGTGGGACGTACCCAGAGCAAGGGGCGAAAGCGCAGTATCTACGCCGTCAACGCCAGCCTCAACTGCCTTCAGAATACACATACAAGCAAGTCCCGAGGTGTAATGAGTATGCAGATGAACAGGAATTTTAACTACCGACTTTATATCCTTGACCAGTGTTTCAGCCTCGTAAGGAGTAAGCAGAGCCGCCATATCCTTGATACAGATAGAGTCTGCGCCTGCTTCTTCTATTCTTTTGGCGTAATCCATATAATACTCGTGAGTAAAGACCTCTCCCAGCGTGTAGGAGATCGCGACCTGCGCGTGACCCTTTTCCTTGTTAGCCGCCTTTATAGCGGTTTCAAGGTTTCTGATATCGTTGAGCGCGTCGAAAATTCTGATAATATCGATACCGTTTGCAATGGACTTCTGTACGAAATACTCAACCAGATCGTCCGCGTAATGACGGTAGCCGAGCATATTCTGTCCTCTGAAAAGCATTTGCAGCTTTGTGTTGGGCATTTCCCGTTTCAGAATACGAAGTCTCTCCCAAGGGTCCTCGTTAAGAAATCTTATGCAGGAGTCGAAAGTCGCGCCGCCCCAACACTCAGCGGAATAGAAACCGATTTTATCAATAGTGGAAAGAATTGGCTTCATATCGTCCATTGACATTCTTGTAGCCAGCAGGGACTGATGTGCGTCACGGAGGACTGTCTCGGTTATTTTAAGCTTTGCCATTTATTTTCAATCCTTTCAAAGTCAAATGTAAAAATGCGATTAACCAATAACGGCAATTACTGAGCCCGTTTCAACCTGAGAGCCCTTTGTCGCATTAATGCTGAGTACCTTTCCTGCCGCAGGAGCGTTAACGTCGTTTTCCATTTTCATAGCTTCAAGCACGCAGATAGCTTGACCTGCCGCAACCGTATCGCCTACCGCGACCTTGAGCTCGAGAATTGTTCCCGGCATAGGAGCAGTAACCTTAGTACCTTCGGCAACAGGAGCAGGCGCAGCAGCAGGTGCGGGAGCCGCCGCAGGAGC
>JAUNOG010000068.1 GCA_030531185.1 Ruminococcus sp. | reverse complement strand
ACTACTACGGCAATTCCACTTCCGTCGATATGAATGTTCGTTACAAGGTGGACTATGCTCCCTCAAAGGCGGTCAAGCTTACTAAATCGGGTACAAAGCTTAGCTGGAATTCGGTTTCCGACGCTACGGGTTATACGGTATACAGAAAAACCGCCGACGGAAAGGTTACGGCTCTCAAGTCGCAGACGGGTACAAGCTATACTCTGTCGTCTGCTTCTGTGGGAACTTCCTATTATGTAAAGGCATACAGGACTTACGGAGGAAAGCAGTATTACGGAGGCTCTTCAAATATTGTGACCGAGGCGGCAAAGTCCGTTTCCAATCTGGCTGTGACGGTAAACGACGCGGAATATGCAGGCTTGGCGGTAACTCCTGCTGTGACGGTAAAGGACGGAAGTACAACGCTTAAAGCCGGTACGGATTACACTCTTACCTACTCAAATAATACCGATCTCGGCACCGCGACGGTAAAGATCACGGGCAAGGGCAATTATACAGGTTCGACTTCAAGGCCTTTTACGATCCATCTTGCAAAGGTAAAGCTTGTTTCGGCGTCAAGCGCGAAGGACGGCATAACCGTTAAATGGAATTCCGTAAAAGGCGCGGCAGCCTATAATTTGTACAGAAAGACTGCGGGTTCGGGCTGGGAACGTATTGCTACTGTGGGCGGTACAAGCTATAAAGATCAAAACCTGCTTTCAGGAGTTACGTATACATATACTGTAAGAGCTGCCAACGGCGGATATTCAAGTCCCGAATATGATACAACGGGAGTTTCTGCGACATACACAAGCTCCTCCGCAAATAATTCAGGAACGTTTAAGGGAACTGTAAAGCTGCCTGCGGGAGTTACGGAGGCAACGGTTTCTGTCGCTCCCCAGAATTCAGCGTCAATTTACAGCGCGTCTGTCAAAGCAGGGGAATTTACCGTTTCCGATCTTAAAGCAGGTACATATACCGTAACAATAAAGGCAGGAAAGTGCGCCGCCTATACCGCGACGGTTAAAGTAGGCGAAAGCAGCGGTACGGTAAATGCAGAGCTCAGACTTTTGGGCGATGTCAACGGAGACGGAAAAATATCCACCGTTGATGTAGGAATGGTAAACGCGCATATCAGAAATACCAAAAAGCTTAGCGGATACAGCGTTTCCTGTGCCAACGTAAATAACGATACAGGTATTACCACAGCGGACGTGGGACTTATTAACGCGCATATCAGAGGAACAAAAAAGCTTTGGTAAATAAAAAAAATCGGTTTCGGGTTTGTACTCGGAACCGATTTTTGTGTGCAGACAGATATTAAACAATATCTCCCGGGATATATCCCGCCTCTGCGATAACGTCCTTGATAAGACTGTCGTCAACGTCTTTGGTCATTGTAATAACGGCGTTTTTGTTTTCAAGGCTTACTTCTGCGCTTTCAACGCCGTCGATCGCCTCAAGGCTTTTCTTTACGTGAGCTACGCAGTGCTGGCACATCATACCGTCTACCGTAAGAGTTTTTGTCATTGTATTTCCCTCCTTTGAAAGTTGTGTTTTATTGCTGCCGAGTATATCCTGCGGCAGAGCGACTTGTTTTTTTGCTTTATCCTTTTTAGAGGACTTGGGATTAAACCAGTTAAGTCTCAGGGCGTTTGTAACTACGCAGAAACTTGAAAGGCTCATAGCCGCCGCTCCGAACATAGGATTAAGCTCCCAGCCGAAAATCGGTATAAACAATCCCGCCGCCAGAGGAATACCTATGCAGTTGTAAAAGAACGCCCAGAACAGATTTTCGTGTATGTTTTTCAAAACCTGTCTTGAAAGTCTTATTGCCGCAGAAACGTCGGTCAAACGGGAGTTCATAAGCACCACGTCCGCCGCCTCTACCGCTACGTCCGCTCCTGCGCCGATAGCAATACCTATGTCCGCTCTTGTAAGCGCGGGAGCGTCGTTTATTCCGTCGCCGACCATAGCCGTTTTGCCGTACTGAGAAAGCTTTCGCACGGTTTCTTCCTTATCGGCGGGGAGTACGTCGGAGATGACTTTATCGATGCCCGCTTGTTTTCCTATCGCCTTTGCGGTACGCGCGTTGTCTCCTGTGAGCATTACGACCTCCACGCCCATAGCTTTAAGCTCCTCGACGGCTTGCTTGCTGTCGGACTTTATAACGTCCGCAACGGAAATTATACCCATAAGCCGTCCGTCCGATGCAAAGTACAGCGGAGTTTTACCCTGTTCGGACAGCTTGTCTCCGCGATTTTTCATTTCGTCGGTAAGCAGACCCTTATCCTCCATAATGGAGGCGTTTCCGCCTAAAGCCGTTTTGCCGTTTACTGTACCTGAAACTCCGTGACCCGGCAAAGCCGAAAAGCTGTCGGCAGGAGAGTATTCAACGGAAATTTCCTCTTTCTTATTCATTATCGCCTTTGCAAGCGGGTGTTCGGATTTTTCTTCAAGAGCGTAAGCAACGCTTAAAAGCTCCTTTTCGGAAACTCCCTCGGCGGTGATAATATCCGTGACAACAGGCTTGCCCTCGGTGATCGTGCCCGTTTTATCAAGGATTGCGATATCGGTTTTTCCTGTGGCTTCCAGAGCGGAGGCTGTTTTGAACAGTACGCCGTTTTTGGCTCCCTGTCCCGAGCCGACCATAATAGCAACAGGGGTAGCAAGTCCCAAAGCGCAGGGACAGCTTATAACAAGCACGCTTATAGCCCTTGCAAGCGAATAACCGAAGGTGTGACCCAATAACAGCCATACTGCGCCTGTTATAAGGGTTATCACGATTACAGTCGGAACGAAAACTCCCGAGACCTTATCGGCGATTTTGGCTATGGGTGCTTTTGTTGTCGCCGCATTTTCGACCATTTCAATAATCTTATCAAGAGCCGTTTCTCCGCTGACGTGAGTAGCCTGACAGGTGAGCGCGCCGTTCTGATTTATGGTAGCCGCGCTTACTCTGTCGCCCTGCTTTTTATCAACGGGAATGCTCTCTCCCGTCAACGCCGCTTCGTCTACTGCGCTTTCTCCGCTCAATACCACAGCGTCTGCGGGAATGCTCTCTCCCGGTTTGACGATAAAGGTCTCGCCAATAAGCATATCCTCTGCGGGAATTGTGACCTCCTTGCCGTCTCGGATAACGTGAGCGGTTTTGGGAGCCAAGTCCATAAGAGCTTTGATAGCGTTGGTAGTCTTGCCCTTACTGCGTGCCTCCAGCATTTTGCCCACGGTAATAAGAGTAAGTATCATAGCGGCGGACTCAAAATACAACCCGTGCAGATGATGAGCCGCCATATCGTATTCCCCTCGCATAGCGCAGGCGGACATTTCAAACAGCTCACATACGGAATAAACAAATGCCGCAGAGCTTCCAAGCGCGACCAGAGCGTCCATATTCGGAGCGCGGTTAATAAGTCCTTTGAAACCGCTTATAAAAAATTTCTGATTTACGACCATTACTGCGGCGGTAAGCAAAAGCTGATAAAGTCCTATCGCAATTGGATTTTCGGCAAAGGACGAGGGCATTGGCCAGCCCCACATCACGCCTCCCATTGAAACGTACATCAGCGGGATCAAAAGTACCAGCGAGGCAATAAGACGTTTTTTCAGCTTGGGCGTTTCCTTGTCCTCAAAGTCGGAACGAGAAGATTTTTGTGAATTTTCTCCCTCTGCGGATTGCGCTCCGTACCCCGCTTTTGATACGGCATTGCAAATTGCCGAAACATCGGCAGGCGCGTCAAAATCGACGATCATAGAATTTGTAAGCAGACTTACGCTTACGTTTTTTACTCCCTCCACGGACTGTACAGCCTTTTCAACGTGAGCTTGACAAGCGGCGCAGGTCATTCCCGTGACATTAAATTTCATCATTTCAAAACGCCTCCATCTATTTCAGTTTTTTGATAAGCTCGACAGCCTCGTCGACCACATCGTTGTTGCCTTTGCGTATCTCCTCAACAACGCAGGTCTCCATATGTTCCTTGAAAATAAGATAGCCGAAGCTTTGCAGCGCGCTTTCCGCCGCCGCCGTCTGAATAAGAATATCCCCGCAGTAGCGGTTTTCGTCAAGCATATTTTTAATGCCGTTGAGCTGGCCGATTATGCGGCTCAGTCTGTTTTTCAGGGACTTTAACGTCTCCTCGTCCCTTGGAGTATTTTTGCAGCGGCAGCAGTTTTCCTCGTCGGACTTGCAATGCTCGCAGCATTCAACAATATTTTTTGTATCTTCGGACATTTTATACCTCCGTAATGTTAACTCAGGCTAAATACCCCTTGGGGGTATCTTTCTGATTTATATTATATACCCCCGCAGGGTATTTGTCAATAGGAAATGATACTCAAAATCAAAATTCACAGAAAGTTAATATTGTAAATGACATCAATGTTGCAATTTTTACTGAAATATGTTATAATATTTAAAACTATTTTGACATATTAACGAAGGGGAAAATTTATATGATAAATTCACTGATGAAAAAAATACTGTGCGTTGCCGCTGCATTGACCCTGCTTGCAGGCTGTGCGGGAAGTTCGGGTGACGGCTCATCTGATAAGAAAAGCAGTTCTCCGTCCGATGTGACCGAGAGTTCTGCCGAAACAGATGAGAGTTCAGAAGAAACGCAGTCCGAAAGCGAATTTACGCTTAACGAGAGCGTTGTGGAGTTTTCTCAGCCCAGCGGAATTTATTCCGAAAGCTTTTCTCTTGAGCTGAAAGGGGAGGGCGGAAAGGTTTACTATACCACAGACGGCAGCGATCCCAGAAACAGCGGGACCCGTATCGAATATACGGGCGCAGTTGAGGTAAGCGACAGGAGCGGTGACCCAAATGTGGTCTCTGCGGTAGACCCTCTGCTGTTTTCGGGAAATTTCAACGAGTATAAGCGCAGCTCCGAAGCGTTTGAATGCAGGATTTCTGCGCCGTCCGACAGCGCAGTTGACAAGTGCACCGTTATAAGAGCGGCGGTCGAGGCAGACGACGGAACGTTTTCTCAGACATTCTCCTGTACATATTTCTTCGGCTCGGTCGAGGATCATATCAAAGGCATAAAGGAAAGCTGTGAGGCGGCGGGGCAGGACTTAGCCGTTATAAGCATTACTATGAACTATGACGATCTTTTTGACCCAGAAAAGGGAATTTACGTCAAGGGAAATATTTTTGACCAAGCTTTTGCCGATTATCTCGAGAGCGGCGAGGAGATAGACGATGAAACGGCGCGCGCTCTGGACGCTAATTATAAACAGCACGGCAGAGAATGGGAACGCGGCTGTCATATAGATTATATGGAGTACAATGCTGAGGGCGGCGAAACAAGATTTTCTCAGGACGCTGGTATAAGAATTCAGGGAAACTATTCACGCTCCGATCTGCAAAAGGGTTTCCGTCTTTATGCGAGAAACACCTACGGCGACAATAATTTCAGATATGAGGTTTTCGGAGAAAATGCAAAGGATTATCAGGGCGAAATCCTTGATAAGTACAAATCCCTTGTTCTGAGAGCGGGCGGAAACTGCGCTTTTACTGCCAAGTTCAACGACACCTATTGGCAGGATATGTCCAAAGAACTGGACTGTTCAACAAAGGCGAGCCGTCCCTGCGTGGTTTACCTTAACGGCGAATACTGGGGACTTTACATTCTTGAGGAGGATTATTCCGACGATTATTTTGAGGATCATTACGGCGTAGTCAAGGAAGACGTAGTCGTATACAAGGGAGACGCGGAAGCACTGAGTTTGGGCTATAAGCTGGACGAGGGTACGCTGCCGGAGGGCGAGACAAATGAAAGCTATTATTTCAGCGAGCTGCTTGACTTCTTCAAAAATCACAGCGATCTTACAAATCAGGAGGACTATGACGAATTTGCCGAGCTGGTCGACGTGGAAAGCGCAAGAGATTACTTCCTGTCGGAGGTGTGGATAAACAACAAGTGGGATTGGCCCGGTAAAAACTGGTCAATGTGGAAAACCGCAAACCCGCAGAACGCTACGGAATACGACGACGGAAAATGGAGGTTTATGTTCTACGATATGGAATTCGGCGGAGTAAGCGGCGAAAGCGACGCGTATACGAATACGGTCAAGGAGGACAATTACAAGCCGCAGGGACTGCTGGATATGGGTACGAACAATCCCGCTGTTTTGACTTACGCTTATCTGATGACCAACGAGGCTTTCCGTGAGGATTATAATTCAAGACTTATGGAATTGTCCGAGGGTATCTATGAAAAGGAAAAAGCAATAAATAAGCTCAACGAGTACATAAGCGTTTATGAACCGCTGTTTGACCGGTTCTTTGCAAGGTACGAGGGAGCAGGCAGTACGGAAGAGGCTGTTAACGGAGGATACGCCTCCGCGAAATGTATAAGCGATTTTCTGGAAAAAAGAGCCGATAATATTTCGGATATTGTCGACTGGATAAACAAACAGTTCTGATAAATTTAAAGGGATCTCCGCGTAGGAAATCCCTTTATTTTGTATATTACCAGTTCATTACTTTTGCTATCTCATCTGCGAGAATGTCTCCCATAAGAGTATTTGATGCCTCGGACGGGTGCCAGTTTGCTCCGTAGCCGTAGCTTGCGTCTCCCGAATTTATCAGCAATGCGTGAACCTTTTCGTCTCCTGTTTCGGCACAATACCTTTCAGCCGCCTGTTCAACCTGAGAATATATCTGCTGAGAACAGGTGCCCAGCGTGCAGAAAATCTCGGCTTCGGGATTGTTTGCTCTTATCTGTCTCAGAAAATCCGCATAGGATTGGATGAAGCTTTCAAGCTTGTCGCTGTCGTTTTGACAATAGGTGAAATCGTTCGTTCCAAGATTGATTACAACGGCATCGGGACGAAAACGTTCAAAATCCCAAGAGTAATTCTGCGGAGCACCGCTGCCCGTAAAGCTTGCGTTCGTGTACCCAAGATTGCAGTAATAAGGCGGGATTATCGCTTCCGTATTTATCTGTGAGGGGTCTGAAGTATATCCCGACAGCACGCCGTAGCCGCTCATAGCGAACACGCTGTAATCCGCGTTAAGTATTTCAGAGGACTTATGGACAAAGGTCTTGGTTATATCCTCGGTCGCAGTCGAGAAATTATTGTACGGGTTATCGTCGTCTATCCCGTAGCCGCAGGTTATGGAGTCTCCGATAAATTCGATTTTATGCGGTCTTTCAGCCGCTGGGGAAATGCTTTCACCGTCGTCGATATCGATTGATTTTATCCCCACTGTGGACATTTCTGCCTCAGACAGCTTGATGACCTTTACGTTATATGTATCCTCGTTTTCCGATTTGATGACGGGGATAGATATCTCGTTCTCGCTGATAATTTCGTCCGCAGCACGTTCGCCGTTGACGAAAATGCCTATGCGGGCTCTGTGATTATAGTAGTCGTTCACTGAGGAATCGCCCTTGAAGGTAATTTCAAGATTTTTTCCCGTGTATTCAAATTCACAGCCCGTACCGGACATAGCGCACCATAGGATATCGTCCGAAAGTTCAGTTCTTCCAAGATATTTGCATACCGCGTCGTTTGGCGCAAAAGCCAAGTCGGGGCGATCAAGGTCGGCGGTGACATATGGGTTTTCTGTGGTAAGTTCTTTGTCGTGGCTTTCCTGCGTGATCTCAATGTCGGTTACATTTTCCATAACATTTTGACTTGAGTCGGAGGAGTCGTCCTTTTCGCTGTCCGAAGAAGAACTGTCCGCCGACAAGCTGTCGGAATAGCCTGAGCTGTCAGTCATATAAAAATTCGTCATTGAGGAACTGTCCGTCAGGGACGAAGATATATCTATATTTTTGTTTTCGGGAATACCCTCGGGCAGTACTCCGCAGGCGTTCGCTGTGAATATCCAGAACGCCGCGCAAAGCGCACAGCACAGAATTTTCTCTTTTTTCATTTTATCTCCTTTTTCTGTTTTTATTTAACAAACATATTCATTATATCATTTTACGCAAATTAATTCAATGGCAATTTTGCTCGTATTGTTTGTTTACAAAAGCAATTTTTTAGTAAAAACATAAAATTCCCGCGCTCTTTGTTTTATGTTTTTATTATTTGTGAAAACATAACAAACCGAATTCAGAAAATTTGTACCCGAGGTTTGGAATATTCGGTTGAAACAAATCCGTAAATATGTTATAATTATATGTGTAGCTAACAACAGCTGCTGTAATATCAAACGGAGGTTATTTTATGAGATTGAATAAGATAATAAAGGGTATGTCCTCTATAGTACTCGCCGCCGCGGCCGCAGTGATCGGTACGACCGTGATAGGCGCAAGCGCGTATGAAAGAGATATGCCTACTCAGCAGGAAATTAAAGACAGATTTGAGCAGTTATATTTCGACGTACATAAGATAACGGAATATACCGAGGATTACTCCGCGGTTTCGCCGTACAGCATAGGAGAGGTCTCGGACGAGGATCTGCAGTATGCTCTTAATTCGGTGAACTTTACGAGATTTCTCGCAGGACTTCCCGATGACATTCAGCTGAATGACGAATACAATGTGCTGTGCCAGAGTTCAAGCCTTGTTAATCTTGTAAACGGCAAGCTTTCTCACACTCCCGCTCAGCCTGCGGGATTTCCCGATGATATATACAGTGCAGGAAAAACAGGTTCAAACTCCTCAAATATCGCTTCGGGCTACGGCACTATTGCAAGCTCTGTTATAAGCGGATATATCGACGATACCGACTCGTCCAACATCAGCAAAATGGGACACAGACGCTGGATACTTAATCCGTCAATGCAGTACACCGGATTTGGAATTACAGGTAAATATACGGCTATGTACGTTTTTGACAGCTCGCGTACGGAAAGCTTCACAGGCGATTATGTGGCGTGGCCTCCCGAGAATATGCCTAACGAGTTTATAGATCAAGACAAAGTCGACAGTTACGGTAACTATGTAGGATACGCTTATACTGTAAGCTTGGGAAATTCGTACGATACTCCCGACGTCAATAAAGTCACCGTACAGGTCAAATCTTCAAAGCTTAATAAAACGTGGAATTTGAACTCGTCGAGTACCGATATGTTTTCAAATTATCTGACGGTAAATAACAGCGGCTACGGAATGTCCAAATGTATTATTTTCAATGTCGGACAGCTGCCCGAGAACGATACCGTCACAGTAACGATCAAGGGCATTACCAAAAACGGCGTGGAAACTCCTATAAACTATACGGTCAATTACTTTGATCTTCTTGACGACAGCTATGACGCTATCGGCGTTGAAGAAAAGACATACGAAATAGAGGTAGGCGAAACTATCTATATCCAAGGTTATCATAATCCTCTTAACAGCAAGAATTTCACGTGGGGTTACACTCTGGACCTCGCTTCCTGCACGGATTTTTCAAGCAGCAGTATTATAGGCGATATGGTTAAATTGACAGGCACTAAGCCTGGTTCGGGACAGCTCTATGTTGCGAACACTTCGACTAGAGCTACGATAAACGTCGTGGAAAGCAAAAGCGTTCATACCCATACCTATTCCCCGTGGACAACGATTACAGCGGCGGGAGTAAATAAAACAGGTACCCGACAGAGAACCTGCACAGGCTGCGGAAATGTTGAGACGGAAACAATTCCCGCTGTTACAGCTGCTTTAAGTAATTGTACGATTTCGATTTCTCCCGTTACGGCAGAGTGTACAGGCTCGGAAATAAAGCCTGCTGTCACTGTAAAGTACAACGGCACAGCTTTGACAAACGGCACAGATTATACAGTGTCGTATTCCAACAATGTAAATCCTGGCAGCGGAACGGTCAAAATAACCGGTAAGGGAACCTGCACGGGAACAGTCACTAAAACGTTCTCCATTACGCTGGCACAGCCTAAGCTCGTAAGCGCGGCAGCAAATTCAAACAGCATTACAGTTAAGTGGAACAGCGTTGCGGGAGCGAATGCATATACGGTTTTAAGAAAGACCTCGAATTCGGATTGGCATTCGATCGCGGCTTCCGTAACGGGAACAAGCTATACTGATAAGACCGCCGCTGCGGGTATTAAATATTGGTATTCGGTGAGAGCAAGCTATAACGGTCAATTTTATGGCTCTCCGTACGACAAGACGGGCGTTTCGGCGACTATAAGCAAGCCCGTATCGAACGGTTCTGTAAAGATCGCTGCTGAGATCAAAGACATTAATGGCGTTGCAGCCTCCGATACAATAACAGCAAAGCTGGTTTCGGGTAATAAAACATACAGCTATACGCTTTCGGGTGGCTCCGTAACAGCAGCCGGCATTCCTGCGGGAACCTATACGCTTACAGTTTCGTCAAGCAAATGTGTGAGCCGCACGCAGACCGTAACGGTTACTTCCGGAGGTACGGCAAACGCAAGCGTTACCCTCTGTCTTATCGGAGACGTTAACAATGACGGCAGGATTACGACCGCAGACGTTGGACTTGCGAACTCTTATGTAAGAAAGGTAAAAACTCTTACGGACTATCAGTTTGAATGCGCAGATATAAACGGAGACGGCAATATCACTACCTCCGACGTTGGACGTATAAACGCTCATGCAAGAAAAACTAAAAATTTATGGTAATAAAAAACGCCGCGGGCAAATAAGTCTGCGGCGTTTTTTGTATTTCAGACGTTTGATTTGTATAGCTGATAATATTCGCAAAGACAGTAATAAATCGAGACAAGCCCGCATAATCTGTACGGAAAGGAGTGGTCTTATGAAAGACGGAAAAATCAGTAAAGCGTTAAAGAAGATCCTTCCCGCAGCGGCGGTAACGGCGGTAGTCGGCGGCTTTATATTTATGTGGAGCTTTGCGGGAACTCACGAGGCGATAATGACTTCCGCAGGCAATCTTCCCACTGCACAGGATAAGCAGATGATCGTTTTGGACGCAGGACACGGGGGAATAGACGGCGGCTGTGTTTCTGTCAACGGAGTTGCCGAAAAGGGTATCAATCTTGCGATCGTAGAAAGCGAACGAGATTTTCTGCGGGTCATGGGGTACGACGTAGTATGTACGCGTGAGGAAGACGAGGCTATTTACGACCGAGGTATCGAGGGGCTTTCCAATCAGAAAAAGTCCGATATGCAGAACAGGCTGAAAATTTTCAGCAATTATCCTGAGGGAATTTCGCTGTCAATTCATCAGAACCAGTTTACCGACAGCAAGTACAGCGGAGCGCAGATGTTTTACTCCGAAAAGAATTCAGGCGGAGAACGGCTTGCGGCGGCTATGCAGGGACAGTTCGTGTCGCTGTTACAGCCCGAAAATACACGTGAAACAAAGCCTGTTGGCGACGAGCTTTATCTGCTGAACAATACTGATAACCCCGCTGTAATGATCGAGTGCGGTTTTCTGTCAAATCCCGAGGAGGCGGCTTTGCTCGAAAGCGAGGACTACCGGAAACAGGTTGCCTTTACCGTTATGACGGGTATATTTGAGTATTGCAATTCGCAGGATTGATAAGTGTGCAGATAAAACATTTGCGGCCTGTCTTAATAAGAAATGTGTTCGGCATTCTTATTAAGACAGGTTTTTCTTTTCTCCTTGCGTAAAATTCTTTAATTAGAATTATCATTTCGTTAAAATTAATACAGTAATCCTTTGGACTTACGAAATATTGTATTATATGCTAAATATTTCCTAACTTTCTTGACAAGCGTCGTCAAGTATGATATAATTATTCATAATGAATTATGTATAATAATGTAGAAATTTAAATCTTTTTGAATTGTGATAAATTACGAT
>JAUNOG010000067.1:6702-11739 GCA_030531185.1 Ruminococcus sp. | reverse complement strand
ATCCGACGCAATTCTTATCTGAGGAGACGACTCCGATACCTTGATGCAGGCTTCTATTGCATTTTCCAGAGAATTTGATAAAATTGTGCATAATTCCAAAGGATTAAGATCTTTTTCGGGAATCACACCCGTGAATTTAAATGAGATACCTTTGTCTTTACATTCCTGAGCTTTATCCGATAGTATCGAATCGGCTATGTAGTTACCTGTTTTATATAAAGGAACCGCTTCGTTGAATTTGTTTGTAAGACCTCTTATATAGTTTTCCGCATCTGAAAAGCTTTCTTCTTCAAGCATAGAGATAACGCACAGCATATGTTTTCTGAAATCATGGCGGAATTTTTTCATTTCCGTATCTTTTTCATCAAGCATAATGTAGTATTTAAGTTGGCTTTGCATTTTTTCTTCAAGCAGCTCAGCGGTCTGCTCATAATGCTTTTTTGAAATAGAATTTATAAGAAGAACAATTATTGTAATTAAAGATAAAACCACAAGAATTACAGTAAACACCTGTATATACAGCATCTTTATATTTGAATGTTCGGTACTTACCGAAAGACTTGCGGCAAGTCCGCTGAGAAAGATCAGTATGATCAATATAAGGACGGATATGGAGTTGCTTAAAAGTGAAAGATTTTTACGAAATCTTCTGTAATAACCTTTTCTTTCACAAAAAGAAAGAAAAATAAGTGTGCTCGTCTGTGCGGCAAACGATATGGCGCTGTGAGATAAATCTTTATCGGGATTTTTGAATGATATCCGAATAATTACATAAACAGCAGAGCTAAGTAACGAATCGGAAAATATTAAAAACATAGCGGTGTATATTATACGTTTAATATTACACCTAAAAACCAGAATAGGTATCAGCGCTATCGAGAGGTATTGAAAAACAAATAAAAAGATATAGCAGAAAGGAATTGGATCGCATAACGCCATGTATGACGTTATTGTACATAGCGCTGAAAACAACGCAATAAAGCATATATTTGTTCTTTTAGATGTACTATATTTTCCCTGAAATAAGGAAGTTTGTATTTTTAAATTGTTAATCAGCATTATAACATTTGCCAAAGAAAGAAAAATCCCTGTTAATACTTTCATGACAAATCCACCTCAAATATATAGCGTTTCATGTAATCAAAATACGAGCTTTTAAAGTCATTAAATCTGTATCGGCTTATTTTCGCCTTTTCTCCGTTGCAGAACACTATTTCCGACGTACCGTATTCGGTAATATATTTAAATCCGACTAAGAATGATTTGTGACTTCTGAAAAATCTGTCTTCGGGAAGCTTTTTCTGAAAATCAGACAGTAATAAACCGCAGTCCAAGGTTTGGTTTTTTAGACGGACAAGAGAACCTTTATTTCTTGCTTCGATATAGAGTATGTCGTTTATATTTATTCTTTTGGATATATCGCCGACGGTAACCAATATGTAATTTTCGCTTGAATAAAGAACAAGCAGATCGTCAAGAGCGTCGCTGAGTTTTTTTACATCTACAGGCTTAACAAGAAATCTGAAAGCATTAACTTTAAACGTATCATAAACAATTTCGGGAAAGCTTGTCAGGAAAATTATAGGTATTCCGATATTTTTTTCAAGAATATTTTGGGATGTTTCCAGTCCGCTCATTTTATTCATTTGATAGTCCATAAAAATAACGTCAATATCGTCGTGATATGATAAGTATTTTATGAGATCTTCGCCGGACATGAAGTCGAAATAAATAACAGATATTGCCTTTGAGGCGGAATACCTATCAATGACTGTTTTCAATTCACGGTGAAAGCTTACTTCGTCGTCGCATATACCTATACGCATTTTTCGTGCCCCATTTCAAAAAATGATCTTATTATGTTTTTTTCTTTTATTATATCACAAAATCAAAATAAAAGCAATAGAAATAAATACATTTTTTAGTAATTGTTAAAGCTTTAAAATAAGAATAACTGTTCGATTTTTACCATTCACTCCAAAATCAATACCATTCACTCCGAAATTATAGATTTTTTCTTCTAAAAATTATATAATGCAGATAATTTTGATGAAGGGAGAATTATTATGTGGAATTGGCTTTTTAATTATATTTTCAGAAAGGGTTAATGATTAATCATGCATATTTTTAAGAATCAGATACTTCAATATGAAAATGTACTCTCCTATCGCACTCGGATGAGGATCACTGATGTAAATAAAATGATAGGATTTATACAGAAGAACACGGACGCTTTGAATTTAAAAATATGCGGAAATATCGCTGCAACCGTACATGAGAAAGAGAATATATCCGGCATGGAAATGTCGGATATAGAATTTCTCATTCCTGTAAATAAGAAAATCAGTGAAAACTCCGCATTCAAATTTAAACCTGTTTTCAGAATTGTTAATGCAGTAAAAATCAGACATGAAGGCAGTATGAGCGGAATAGAATGTTCGGAACGTATTCTTGAAGAGTATATTTCACAAAACGATTTACAGCCTGTAACACAGATCTATTATTTGTTTATTCGGTCTACTGAATATGACAATAATGATAATATTGTTGATATTTATATGGGTATCAGCGAAAATATTCTTTAACGGAGGAATGCAGAAAAATGAAGAAAACTAAAATAACACGAAGTATGTGTGTATTTCTTGCAGCAGCAATGCTGCCGCTTAATGCAATAGTAACTATGGCTGCGGAAGTAATACAGACAACGTCAAAAGACTCTTCCGAAAGCAAACCGACAGCTATCTCGGAAGAAGCATCGCAACAATCGGCTGTGCCGGACAGCTTGGAACTGATTTGCGAAAGCGAATCCGATACAACGGCTACGCTATCTTGGAATAATATGTTTGCAGACGGAAGCGGTACGTACGACATATATATTGATTCTGTTCTGATTCAGGAAGATGTTACGGAAACTACATATACGCTTACGGACCTTGAAGCGGCAAACACATATAATATATCGGTAAAAGCCGTAAATCAAGACGGCGAAGTAACTGAAACGAGCGACGATGTTTCAGTAATAACAGATTTGGTTATTACGAAAGACACTGCCCTTTGGGAAGAAACTACTGTGGGAAATCTGTACATTAACAGCGGTACGCTAAATCTGAATGAACAGGCTCTTCATGTAAACGGTAATGTTATTGTGTCTAACGGAATGTTTAAAATTAACGGCGGAAGTGCAGATATATGCGGCGATCTGAGAATCCAGACCGAAAATACTGACGCCAACGGTAACGTTTCATATTCCGACAGCTATGGATATTTGAATATGACGAATGAAAACGACTATGTTAAGGTCGGCGGTGATTTTGTTACATACAGTCGTTATTCCCACAGCGGATATCTGACCGAGGGAACACTTGAAGTAAAGGGTGACTTCACTCAGATATCGGGAGGCGGGGCAAATTTCTATGCTTCCGGAAATCACAAAACTCTTCTCAGCGGAGATAAGCTTCAAACTGTTGCAGGAAGCAGTACAGATATGCATTTTGCAGTACTTGAGCTTCAGAATTTTTCGGAGGAAGGAGTTCATTTTAATCAAGCGATCAATGCAGACACTTTTGTAAGGAACGGCTGCAATGTTTCTTTTGAAAATTCGGGAGTTCTCGGATGGACGTTAAGTGATGATGAAGAATATAACGGGGATCTGAATCTTATCGGCGGCACTCTCGACCTTAACGGACACAAACTGACCGTTAACGGCGACATTACCCAGTCGGGCGGAGAGATAAAGATCAACGGCGGAGAGCTTATCGTAACGGGCGATTACAAGCTTCAGACCGCAGGAAACGGAACAAGCTCGGGTAAGCTCAATATGACCGACGAAGCCGACAAGGTAACGATTGCGGGAACATTTGCAACCCGTTCCAATCAAGATCATACAAATCTTCTTACAGCCGGAACAATGACGATTGGCGGGGATCTGTATCAGTACGGTGATTCAATATACAACTTCAAGACGTCGGGAACGCACGAGGTTATTTTGAATGGCAGAGAAAAGCAAACCGTATCTTTTTCGTCGAGATACAATGCTGACAGAGCAAGATTCAACATACTTAAGATAGCAAATACGTCGGAAGAAGGAGTAACCTTTGCAACGGACGTATGGGTACAGACGAAGCTTTACAATACGGAATCGGTAATAAAGAACAGCGGACATATTTATCTGAGCGGTGCGGGAGTTCTCGCGGATAACACATGGTCTTACGATCTGAACGTAAATCAGAATAAGACGCTTGACAGCGACTGGGTGATCGGAGGCTCTCTGTATGTCAGGGACGGTACACTTGATTTGAACGGACATAAGATTGAAACGATCAACGATGTAGCAGTGGGATACTATGGAACGCTGTATATCGATAACGGACAGCTTAATGTCGGTCGCGATTTAAGGATAGAGGACAGCGGTATACAGAATGACGGAACCGTAAATTATGCCGGATCTGCTCGTTCATTTCTGAAAATGACGAACGAGAATGATTTTGTTAAGGTAAACCGTAATTTTGTGATGTATTCATACTATTCGCACAGCGGATATCTGACGAACGGAATACTCGAAATCAAGGGTAATTTCACTCAGATTTCAGGAAACGAAAGTAATTTCTATGCTACTGGTGAGCATAAGGTCGTGCTAAGCGGAGAAGAAAAACAAACGATAAGCTTTGCAAGTCCCAACGCTCGCTTTGCAAATTTGGAAATAACCAACACATCCGATGACGGAGTGTATGTTTCTTCGTATTTCAATGCAGATGAATTAGTTGATGAGGATAAGAAACTTGAATTTGCTGATGGAAGAAAGACCGGATGGACGCTTGAAAAAGACGAAACTGTAGATAGTTTTGATCTGATCTACGGCACTCTCGACCTTAACGGACACAAGCTGACCGTAAACGGCGATCTAACCCAGTCCGGCGGAGAGATAAAGATCAACGGAGGCGAACTGATCGTAACGGGCGATTACAAGATACAGACCGCAGGAGACGGAACAAGCTCGGGTAAGCTCAATATGACCGACGAAGCCGACAAGGTAACGAT
>JAUNOG010000067.1:0-6602 GCA_030531185.1 Ruminococcus sp. | reverse complement strand
TTGTGATGTATTCATACTATTCGCACAGCGGATATCTGACGAACGGAATACTCGAGGTCAAAGGTAATTTTACTCAAATTTCGGGAGACAGCAATAACTTCTATGCTACGGGTGAGCATAAGGTTGTGTTAAGCGGAACAAAACAGCAAAAGATAAACTTTGCAAGCGCAAATTCCAAATTCAATATACTTGAGATCAACAAGCCTATGGATACAGGCTATGTTTTCAACAGAACGCCCGTATGGAACGAGCTTGTGGAAACGGCTATGGATACTCAGGCTCCTACCGCTCCAAAGAATCTGAGATCCGATTTGCAGACGGTAACGTCTGTCAGCCTGAAATGGAACGAAAGCACGGACAATAACGCAGTTGCAGGATATGATGTTTATCGCAGCGGCGTAAGAATAGGCAGTACTGATAAACCCGAATTTATTGACGACAGGCTGAAAGCCAATACGTCGTATACATATTATGTTATTGCTTATGACGCTATGCACAATGAATCGGATTGGTCAAATATCATTGAGGTGAAAACTCTTCCCGACGAAAACGCTCCTACTCAGCCGACAGGACTTAAAGTTAAGTCGCAGACTTCGTCTTCTGTTGTTCTTAACTGGACTGCTTCGACGGACAATTCTAAGGTCGAGGGTTATGATGTTTACAGAAACGATGTTCTTATCGGAACGGTTAACGGAACAAGCTTCACAGACAACTCGATTTCAAGCGGTCTTTATGTATATTATGTCAAGGCGTTCGACGATACGGATAATTATTCGGAGGCAAGCGAAGCGGTTACGGTCGATACCGAAGCTCCGATATCACCCGTTCTTGAAATTGAGAGCAGCACAAACGAGCAGGCTGTGATTTCCTGGAACTGTACCGATAACGTGGGCGTTGAAAAATATGAAATTTTCAGAAACGGTCAAAAGATCGCTGCGATTACTAAAAACACTTATACGGATAAAAATTTGGCATATGATGAAAATTACGAGTATTATGTAATTGCATATGACAAGGCTGAAAACGTGTCGGAAAAGAGCAATACAGTAACCGTTTATACGGGCGAAGATACCGAAGCGCCCACAGTTTCAAGAATTACTCCGAACGCCGATACTTTTTCACAGTCAATTCCTCTGACAATTTATGCAAAGGATAACGCTTCCGTTTTAAGCATAACTGTTCAGACCTCTTCTGACGGGGAGACATGGAACGATGTTGAAACCGTATCAGCCAACGGCAAAGCAAGTACGTCTGTAAAATACGATCTTGATATTTCAGGATATAAGGACGGTTCGGTCTATGTCAGAGCGACGGCATTGGACGGTAAAAACAATCAAAGCGATGCCGAGTTATCACCTGTAATTATCTATACCGTAGATAATACAGCGCCTAACAAACTTTCGGACGTAAAAGCGTCTGTTGTAAACGGACAGCTTGAGATCCGCTGGGCTGACCCGGATGACATCGATGTTAATTATTTCAGAGTATACAAGGCATACAGCGGAGATACGACATTTACTCTGCTGAAAGACGATCTTGAAGCTCTCAACTATTTTGATACGGATATCGAGCTTGCGGAAATGTACGATTATTATGTTACCGCAGTGGACTATGCAGGCAATGAAAGCGAAAGATCCGAGATCGTATCAGGAGGTCTTTCCGAAGATACCGTCAAGCCGCAGATATTAAGCGTAGTTCCCAAAAACGGCACAAAAATCTGTAACGGAAGAACTATGAGCATTTCCTGTAAGGATAATTTCAGACTGGGAAGCATTCTTGTAGAATTCGCACCCAAAGGAACGGAATTGTGGGAAACTATGTATACTCAGAATCTTTCCGAGTATGCGGAAATCGTCAAGTTCGATCTCGATATGAATAATATGGCGGACGGAATGTATGACGTTCGTGTACAGGCAACCGATAAATCGGGCAATAAGAGCGATTACTATACTTGCTCCTATGATTACAAGAGCTGCTCCATTGCAGCGCCTAAACTGTTTGCAACAGAGAGAGGCTGGCAGATAAAGCTGAATTGGACGTCGACTGCGGATTCGTCTCTGCTAGGATACAATCTGTATAAGCGTTCATCCGATAACAGCAGCTTTGTTCTTGTCGGCAGTACTATTTTAAATGAGTATACCGACAATAATGTAAAAGCAGGAAAAACTTATTTCTATTATGTTGAAGCGATCGACAGCTATAACAATGTAGTTTCTAGTGAAAAGGTAATGGCTGTTCCTACAGACGAGGATACCGTAGATCCTGTTGCAGATGCAGGAATTGATCTGTACGGACTTGCAGGAATGTCAATTCAGTTTGACGGTTCAAAATCTTCGGATAACCACTATATATCAAGCTACAAGTGGGATTTCGGTGACGGAGAAACGGCAAGTTCTGCAAAAGCAAGTCATACATATTCTGATTCAGGCGTCTATACCGCCACTTTGACAGTAAAGGATTCTGCCGGAAATACTTCAAGCAGTGAAATATCGGTAACGGTACACGATGAGGAAGCTTACGGTTATGCAGAAGTTCAGCTTGTTGATTCTTTGCGCAATACATCAGTAGCCAACGCTATGGTTTATGCGGAGCTTCCCGACGGAGATATACTTGTAAATACAAATTCAAACGGAATTGCCACAATATATGCGCCTTTCGGAACTTACAAGATGAGTTTCTATAAAGACGGTTATTTGCCTGTGACAGCAGATATTACTGTTGAAAAAGGCGGCTCATGGACAACAGTTTACATTGAGGACGGACAACTTGTTACAGGTAAAATTGACGTAGAACGACTTGACTTGCAGGAAATCGAAAATCTGGGCATTGATACATCGGCTCCGGAAAATCAGTATGTTTACAATTATCATGTAAATATTAAGACAGACGATCCTGCTGAGCCAAAGAAATTTAAAATCACCGTAAACGGCGAAGGCGAGCTTGTAAACACCGACTCATATTTTGATTATAATGGAGTTAAATTCGCTATTCTGGATATGAATACAGACCATGTCCAATATGTCGGTGTAATTCCTTCAACTGTTCCGGGAGAACCGCCGTCTATAGTACTTCTGGACGTTTCTACTACATTTACTTGGCTTAAGGAATTTTTCAATGTAAGTCTTACTGTACAGAACAATGCTTCCCATGAATTCTATATTGGTAATTCCAATGCGGAGATCAAACTCCCCAAAGGAATATCGCTCGCTAAAACAAGCACGGACAATTCCGCTGTAAGAAATATGGGAATTGTTTACGGTGGACAAACAAGTACTGTAAGCTGGATAGTACGAGGCGATACAGCAGGTGAATATGATATTCTGGCTGATTTCAGTGGAATTCTTGCTCCGTTTAACACAGCGGTAAATACGCAATTCAAAACTGATAAGCCTGTCA
Organism: Ruminococcus sp.; assembly: GCA_030531185.1. Classification (GTDB taxonomy): domain Bacteria; phylum Bacillota; class Clostridia; order Oscillospirales; family Ruminococcaceae; genus Hominimerdicola. The sequence goes on along the minus strand of JAUNOG010000067.1, from coordinate 3,206 downwards.
AGGTTTACGGCGGTGACGCATTAAAGCTTATCATAAAGCAAGAGTATAACGATGAAATATACGGTACCTGGAACGTTGATTTTGAGTTGAAAAATGTTTCGGATATTACGATTTATAATCCGTCTGTAAATTACAGCGGATATTCCGAATTTATGTTTGTAGAAGAGATGACGGTCACATATCCTAACGGAATAATTGAAGTTATACCTTGGGAAAACGGAAATGCAGATAAGAAAAATATTCAAAGATTTCTGCCTGCATTATTAAAGGAAGGCGAATCGGATACGATCGAACTTAAACCCGGAGAGAGTATTACGGGGCATTATTGGTCTTATAATAAAGCTACAATAAAATAAAGGAGGCACAGCATGAAAAAACGAATAATATCTTTACTGCTAAGCCTTGTAATTATGGCAGCGTTTGTTATCCCGATAAACGTATTTGCAGAAGAAGAAACAACACGAACATATACCGGAAACAGCTATGAAATTACATACGATATAAAGGGAAGCTGGGTCGGAAATCAGAATGTTGAGGTTACGATCAGAAATACCGGAACGGAATCTCTTTTGAACTGGGCTTTGAAATATGACGCTCACGGAGAGATAAACGGCTTGTGGAACGGAACTGTTTTCAGTTCCGACTCCACTAAGTACATTGTAAAAAATGCGGGATATAACTATGAGATCCAGCCGGAGCAGTCCGTAACATTCGGTTACACGCTGTCGGGCGAATATATGGAATTTCCCGAAGCGATCGAGCTTTGCTCTCAGAGAACGGAAAGATCGGCAGAGGGATATTCTGTAACTATTGACGTTACGGATGATTGGGATACCGGATTTACAGGAACCGTTACGATCAAAAATCTCGGTGAGAGCTCACTTGAGGCTTGGAGACTTTCTTTTGATACGAATTTTGTTATAGACGATATATGGAATGCGCAGATACTCTCTTCTTTTGAAAATTCGTATACCGTTGCAAACGATATTACCACAACTCCGATCGGAGCGGGCGAAAGCAAGATTTTCGGATTTAAAGCCACAAAAGAGCCGGGCGTTACTCCCGAAATGACTGACTTTGTGATGTCTGAGATCACCGTAAACGAGGATTTCACAACCATTGATATTCCCGAGATTACTCTTGCAGTTTCATGCTTTGCAAATTATCTTGAGGAAGAAAACGCTCTGAATATTTTCTGGTATACAAATGTTGAAAACGGCAGATTTGAACTGTTGGAATCATATAACAACGAGGATTTCATTACTACTGTAATTTTGAATAACGAATATTCATATACTTATCCTATAACTATGGATTTCGATATGCGTTATTTCAAGGTCATTCAGACAACGGACGACGGTCAGACCGCCGAGTCTCCCGTATTCTGTGTTGAGAAAACAGAGGACGGTTATTCCGCAAAATTCATTGACAGCGACGGAGACGGTCTGCCGGATTTTGTTGAGGAGCAGATCGGTACGGACGTTAATAATGAAGATACCGACGGTGATGGACTTACCGATTATCAGGAATACTATATTCTCGGCACAGACCCATCGGTATACGATTCCGTAACCAAGGGAGTATCGGACGCTGATGCGGATTGCGACGGTGACGGACTTTCCAACATCAGGGAGTTTGAACTTGGCACAAAGCCTTTTAATCCCGATACGGATAACGACGGACTGACAGACGGCGACGAAGTAAATATTTACGGCACAGACCCATTAAAGTACGATACCGACGATGACGGAATAAGCGACGGCGATGAAATCGCCCTCGGAACAGATCCGCTCAGTCCGACTACCGACGGGATCGCCGATACGGAGCGCACATTTGTACAGACCATTGAAGCAGATGACGATATCCTCGAGGACATCAATACAGAGTACAATCCGTATGATCTTTCGCTGGAGATCACTGCGGCAGGAAACGCTCATACAAGTTTAACGGTTCAGGAGAGCGGATATTCGGATTCTATGTTTAATTGGTCAATTTTAGGAATTTGTCCCGAATTAATTTACGATAACAGTTGCAAAGTTGACGAAGTTGTGTTAAAATTTAAAGTAGACGAGGAATACATCGACAATCCCAACAGCGAGTATGCAAAGGAAAATTCCGAATTTGAGGGTATCAAGAGATACAATGTGTTCAGATTTTTTGAGGAGGACAATATTCTTCTGCCTGTTAAGACCGACGTTGACGCGGAGAATAACACCGTGTCGGCGACTGTAAGCGATCTGGGTACGTATTGTCTTATTGATATGGAAATGTTTCTTAAAGATATTGTTGCAGGAGCAGATAATTCTGATATTGAGATTGCTTCCGGCGGTCAGACTACCGAAATGCTTGGAGCAGGGATCTTCGGTATGTTGAATCTTACTGCTTCCTCCTCCGCTGCAAAGGTAAAGCCTGCGATTGATTATGGTGATGAGTTTAATGTAGTATTTATGTACGATATAGATGCAGAGGGTTATTCCGATTTTTATAACAGCGTATGCGATACTACTGATTTTATCTTTAACAAATCTGTAAACGCAAATGTTTATTTTGTAGAATTAGATAAACCGTCAGTTAATCTGGCTTATAGTGCGCAATATGAATGTTCAGCGGGAGGATATGTTGATGAAAATAAATATGATTTTCACGATAGCTTTCTTCGCGATAGGAATTTTTTGAATAATAAGGACGCTGATTCTTCAAGAAGTGCGGTTGTTTCTGACGCATTTGATTTTGTAGTAAACGGAATCAAATGCAGAGACGGGAGCTACACAGAGATAGTTAATACAGACTTGCCAACCCTATGTTTTAGTTTTTTTAGCGATGAAAGCGCGGTATACAGAGAAAGCACAGGTTATTCATTGCTTGATAATCTGGTTTCAGAGAATGTATTTGTGAACCTTATAGGAAACTATGATTTTTCAACTTATATTGGCGGATATGCAAAAGATCTATATCAGCAGACGGGCGGAAAGTATTTTAAGCTTAGTAATAATAACATTAGCGACGCACTTATTAAATATATATATAATGTTGGTGATGTTCCCCAAATTGAGTATCAATACAATTTAATTTTATCATGTGGATTAAGAAATTTTAATCTTGATGGTCCAATTAATATAGGAGCATACTATGCTTCAACAAGTATAACGAAGAACAATCATAATAGTGATGAGTTTTCTAAATTTGCTGATACAGATAAAGATGGG
>JAUNOG010000066.1 GCA_030531185.1 Ruminococcus sp. | reverse complement strand
CCGCCGATTTCCTCTACCGCAACATCGTAAGCCTTGCCGTTTACTGTAATGTTATATCTTTTCATAATAATACCACCAATCTGTTATAATATATGTTTCACTGTTAAAGCTGAATATTGCTGTGCTTTTTAGGAAGTCTTGAAATTCTCTTGCCCGCCATAATCTCAATGGAGTTTATAAGAGTACTTCTGATCTCGGCAGGCTCTACGATACCGTCAACAAGACCCGATACGGCGGCGTTGACCGCGCTCGCCTTAGTCTTAGCGTACTCCTCCGCAAGCGCGTTTCTTGCGGCAGTAAGATCGCTTACGCCCTTAAGTTCGTCGTGCTGTAAGAATTCAACTGCGGTAACAGGGTCAAGCGGAGAAATAACTGCATTGGGCGTCGCATATGAAAGGTCTGAGTTTGCGCCCTTTCCTGCAAGAGCCATATATGCAGAACCGTAAGCCTTGCCTGTCACAACAGAAAGCTTAATAGTAGTAGCCTCCGCATAAGCGTGAGCAAGCTTAGACATACTCTTGACCGCCCCCTGCACTTCGGTAGCGTCGTTTGCCTCAAAGCCCTCAGTGTCCACGAAGGTGATAACGGGAACTGCAAAGCTGTCGCAAATTCTCACAAATCTCGCAAGCTTTGAACAGTCGTCCGCAGAAAGCTTGTCTGCCGACTTGTTTGTAGCCGCAATTCCAACCGTTGCTCCGCCGAGAGTTGCAAGAGCTGTGTAAGCGGACTTTCCGTATCCTGCGCTGAGCTCCAGTACGCTGCCTGCGTCGCATACAGCCTTGGCAACGCTGTCCGCGTCTCCGGCGGGAACTCCTGCCGGTTCTTCAAATTCATACATCGGAACAGGCGAAAGATTGTTCTGCGGAAGCTTCAAAAGAATTTCTCTTGCCATTTCAACCGCCGCCTTGTCGTCCTCGCATACGGCGCATACTGTTCCGTTAGCCGCCGCGTTTTCGGCAAGATCCTTTATATCCGAGTTAGGCGCAACATAAAGCTGCGCGTCCTTAGTCATAACCGTAAAATCGGCGGACTGCGCCAGCATAGCCGAACAGCCTGCGCAAACTCCTGCCACAACTGCGATCTGAGGCACAACACCCGAAAGATTTGAAGTCCACATAAGCAGCTCGCCGTAAGCCTTGAGAGCCTTTGCTCCGTCGCTTACGTCCGCACCGCAGCTGTCATAAACAGCCACAACGGGAATGCCCGTCTTAGCGGCAAGGTCATAAACCTTTGCAATTTTATTTGCCTGCGCCTCGGTAAGCGCGCCGTTTTTTACATCGATATTCTGAGAAAAAGCATATACGGGATTTCCCTCTGCATAGCCGAAAGCCGTAATTACTCCCGAAAGATTTCCGCCGTCCTGCACATAAGCGTCCAGCTCGGTGAACTTTCCGTCGTCAAACAGATATGTCAGTCTTGTTCTTGCCGCGCTTACGGCCTCCGCCGCCGATTTAAGCTCTGCAAGAGTTAAAATTGTATCAGACATACAGTTTCCTCCATTCAAAAAATTTTCCTGATAAAATGCTGAGACATAGTATCGTGATTATATCATATTTTCACATATATATTATACTATTTTTCTTCGGATTTGACAAGAGCAAATTTCGTCTTTTTACGAGATTGTACATTTTATCTCGTTTTCGTTAAATTTTCGGTGTAATATTTAGCAATTTCCACGATCAATGAGAATTTATCTACATCATATTTTCAAATATTAAAGTGAAAACATTAAAATATTAATATATGTAGTTCATATTTTTTATTGACTTTACGGTAATATTCTGATATAATTATTAAAATTTAAACTTTTGGATGTTAGTTATGAACAATATACTAAAAAAAGCTGTCGCATTCCTTTTGTCTATGGCAATAGTTATAATAGCAACAGGCTGCTCAAATACCTCGGACAATAGTTCAGTATCTAACGCGGATAAAGAATCTGATGTATCTGCAAGAGTGACAGTGGACGGCACAAAATTCATAGTTGCTGGCAAACAGCTTTGGATAAATGGGGTAAATACTCCATGGCAGAACTGGAACGATTTTGCTGGTAATATGGATTATGATTTCTGGGACAAAACATTTGAGCAACTTGCCGCAGATGGCGTTAATTGTACTAGAATATGGGTTAACTGCGAAGGTGAAAATATCGTTCGACTGAAAAGCACGGGCGAAATAAAAAGCATTAATGAGGAACATTGGAACGATCTTGACAAGCTTTTTGAAATTGCGCAGAAGCACAAGGTATATGTAATGGCTACACTGACCTCCTTTGATCACTGTGAGGGTGATGTGGGCAGTCCTGAGCGTTGGCGAACCCTTATCAAAAGTAAGGATGCCGTAGACGATTTTGCAGAGCAATATGTTAAGGAATTCTGCAAAAGATATGGAAACTACGAATACCTTTTCTCAATAGACATTATGAATGAGCCTGATTGGGTATACGAAAACGCGGAATGCGGACAAATACCATGGGATAATCTTTCCTATTTCTTTGGAAAATGCGCGGCAACTATTCATGAAAACTCCGACACTCTTGTGACGGTAGGTATGGGAATAGTAAAATACAATTCCGATAGATATGAGGGAAACAAAATTTCAGACGAATATCTCATAGAATTGACAGGCAATGACAACGCTTATGTTGATTTTTACAGCACTCATTATTATATGTGGATGAAAAGCAGTTTCGGATATCCTTTTGACGGAACCCCCGAGATGTTTGGAATTGATACTGACAAGCCATGTCTTATAGGCGAAACCTCAAATGACGACGGCGATCAGTGCGGTTACAGTCCCTCGGAAAAATATCAAGCGGCATACAACAACGACTGGCAGGGCGTTATGGTATGGATGCAGACACAGGAGGATCAAAGTTGGTACAGATACGATCTCACGCAGGAGGCTACGAAATATTTTGCTGAAAAATATCCTAATCTTGTTCACCCACTTGAAAGCTAAAAATAAAAAGTCCCCGTTTGGTAATTCGGGGACTTTTAGTTTGAAATATAATCAAAGAACCAAACCCATTTCTCCTAAGAAGGAACAAAATTCTTATTTTGATACAGCCGTTCTGATCGCCCTGAGTTCGTCGGGCTTAAGTTCTCTGTAATCTCCCGGCTGAAGCATACCGAGCTTTAGCGGACCAATGGACGTGCGTTTCAGTCTTGCGACTTCAAGACCGACAGCCTCGCACATTTTTCTTATCTGTCTGTTTCTTCCTTCGTGGATAGTCATTTGCAGAACTACTCTGCCAGGCTGTTTTTCAAGCACTGTAACTATGCATTCGGCAGTTTTTCTTCCGTCTATCTCCACGCCTGCGGAAAGCTGAACAAGCTGTTCGTCGCTTATATCGGGACGAACCGTCACTCGGTAGGTTTTTGAAACGTGATGAGACGGGTGCATAATATCGTTTGCAAAATTGCCGTCGTTCGTAAGCAAAAGCAGTCCCTCGGAATCCTTGTCAAGTCTGCCCACAGGGTAAACTCTCTCGGGAAAGCCCTCCAGCAGATCCATAACGCTTTTTCTGCCCAGCTCGTCGTTCATTGTGGTAACATAGCCTCTGGGCTTGTGGAGCATAATGTAATAAAGATTTCTGCGCTTTGCGACCATAACCTTTTCGCCGTCAACAGTGATTATATCCTTTCCCGGCAGCGCCTTGTCTCCCAGCCTGCAGGGACGTCCGTTGACCTTAACTCTTCCCGAGGCAATGTATTCCTCCGCCTTTCTGCGGGAACATATTCCGCTGTCGGCGATGATTTTCTGTATTCTGATCTTTTCCATACTTTCTCCTTTATGTACAGTCCGATTTTTTGTACTTATCGGACTTTTTCTTTATGCGGACAATCCCAGCAATTCCTTGGCTCTCTGCGCTATCCTTTGGGGTGCGGACTGTTTTTCCGCACATTCGTAAGCAGTATCCTCAGCCGCCGTAATATCCTTGCGGGCAATTTCCACGCCATTGTAACGGTACACCACCTCGCCTACCTTATCCCCCGCCTTTACCGGAGCGTAAACAAACGGCTTTAAATAAACCTCCGACGTAACCTCGTCCGCCCTGCCGTTAAGCAGAACAGCTGTACAGCTTTCGGTCGCGCATCTGATACTGTCGGAACTTCCTCCCGCTACGCTTATTTCAAAGCTTACGGCAGGAGGATCTATCCTCTGCTCTGAAAGAAAATCAAAGCAGTAATCGTAAAGCCTTGTATGGTCGTTCCAGTCGTCGGGAGCATTAAGCGTCACGCAGATAAGCTCCGCGCCCTTTCTGTCGCAGGCGGACACCAGACACCGCCTAGCCTTGTCGGTAAAACCCGTCTTGACCCCCACGAAATCGTCGGAATATCCAAGCAGCTTGTTAGAGTTGGTAAGCCAGCGGTCAAAGGGCGGATCGCCGAAATTCAGCTTGATTTGCCTTTGCGAGCATATCGCCCTGAAATCCTCATTTTTCATTGCCTCTCTTGTAAGCATAGCCATATCGTAAGCCGTAGAATAATGCTCGTCCGTATAGTCGTCAAGTCCCGAGGGGGTGACAAAGTGCGTGTTTTCAAGTCCCATTTCCAGCGCTCTATCATTCATCATATCCACAAAGCCGTCAACGCTCCCGGCAATTCTTACAGCGGCTGCGTTTGCAGCGTCGTTTCCGCTGGGCAGCAGCATTCCGCAGACAAGGTCTCTCAGGGACACAACGTCCCCCTCGGTAAGACCCATTGAAGAGCCTTCCGTTTTAATCGCTTGACTGTCGACAACAAATTCGTCGTCTAAATTATCCTGCTCCAGCGCTATAAGAGCAGACATAATTTTAGTAGTGCTTGCCATCGGAAGTATCTGATAAGCGTTCTTTTCAAAGAGAATTTCCCCCGTCTGAGCGTTTATTACTATTGCGCTTTTTGCGGATATCTCCGACAGATCCTCCGCCGACGCCGAAAATGCGGACGTCGCCGCTATAATTCCCGCAAATAAAAGTGCGGCTGTCTTTCTGAATATTTTTAACATTTTGCAAACTCAGCCCCTTAATCGTGATATAGACTTAGTTTGCTCCGCGCCGTTGTTAAAATACTATGGAATTATTCCTCTGTACTGTCTGTATTTTCCTCGGACTTTTTCTTATCGATAAACTCAGTAATTTTATCAATAACCTGTGGAACCATATCGATAATAGCGTTTTCCTTGGGAGCGTTCGCGGTAAGCTGTAAAAGCTTAGCCTCGCCATTATAAATAACCACGAACGCAATAGGAGTAATACTTACTCCGCCGCCCGAGCCGCCGCCAAATGTCTCCTTAGTGCTTTTGGTGGGCAGATCGGAGCCGCCTGAAGCAAATCCTACGGATATCTTCGATACGGGGATTATGGTTGTTCCGTCTGCGGTAACTATAGGCTTGCCAACGACGGTTTCGCATTCCGCAAGCTCGTGTACTTTTTCCATAGCGGTTTTTACAAGACCTTCGATCTTTGTGCTTTCATTCATTTAAAATCAACCTTTCTGTTTTTTATGCGGCATTCCCGCCGTTTTCGGATTTTTCATTACTGTCTTGTTTTTTGGACTGTTCTGCTTTTTCAGCCCGTTTCTTTTCACGTCTCTCTCTTAGGAATATCTTCAGAAAGCTCACACCGATACACACGGCAATAGCTATCATTGCGCTGGGACGTACTTTAACGACCGTCTCGCCGTTAGCCTCCAGCTTTTTTTCATTGAAAACGCAATGCACATCTGCTTTCTTTAGTTTAACCGTAAATATCCCCGAAATTACAGCAAGGATATTAAACAGCGCAGCCTGAACTTTTCCATAAAACATTGCGCTTTCGTAAGCGTCCTCCTTGCCCGTAACGATGTCAATTTTTGTATTTGTAAACCGAATGGTTTTTAAAAGCTTTTTAAAATATTTCCAGCCCATAGGAATATAGGGCTTTATCATATTGTATTTCCGTTTTATCCCGTCAAGCCTGCCGCCTGTTTTGCTATCCGTTTTTGGGGACTTTTCTTTTCTGCGTTTAATCGCTTTGGTTTTCTTCTCTTTAACCGCTTTTTTCCCAAACTTGCTTTGCCCCGTCGGACTGTCCGCAGGCTTGTCCTCTGCAACGGGAATATCATTTTCCGCAGTTCCCGAAGAATTAGCCGCTTCGTCTGGAAAAATGTCTCCAATATCCTCGATGTATTTGGTATCCGAAATCAATTCTTCCTGCCCGTTCAAATCGCCGCCGTCAAAATCGTCCTCTAAATCGTCTTTGAATTCTTCAAAGGTATCGTCGGTTTTCTTCTTGACCTTTGGCTTTGGGGACTTTTTTTTCTTCTTTTTAGGCGGTCTGGGATAGACGGTAAATCCCATATATTTGATTTTCAGAACAAAGTCCGAGTTTGTGCCGCCCTTGACCTCTACTGTTACCGAAAAGTGCAGCAATACGACTATAAGGACGATCAGCCCCAGTATGATCCATAGAACAATTATTGCCGTCACCCTCTTTCATAATACCTGATTTATTCGTCGGAATTATCCGAGCCGTCTTCCCCGTCCTTTAAAATTTCGTCAATGGTTATCTGTCCCGTCTGTTCGGGCAGCGGGGGAAGATCGTCAAGACTTGAAAGCTTAAACGCCCGCAGAAAATTATCCGTAGTCATATAAGCGATAGGTCTGCCCGGAAGATCAAGTCTGCCCGCCTCCGCAAGCAAGCCCTTTTCCACAAGGGAATTCACAACGCCCGAACTGTCAACTCCTCTAACGCTTTCCACGAAGCCCTTGGTCACGGGCTGATTGTACGCCACAATGGTAAGCGTCTCCATAGCCGCAGGGGAAAGCGCCGAACTGCGCTTGATCTCAAGCGCGGACTTAATGTACGGAGCAAATTCCTGCTTTGTGGCAAGCTGATAGCTGTCGTTAAGCTTTAAAAGCTCTATACCGCTGTTCTCGCTGTACTTTTCCTCCAACAGCTTTATCGCCTCCCGCACCTCGGAGACCACCGCGTCGGCAGCCTCGCATATACGGTCAAGCTCCACAGGCTCTCCGCCCGCAAACAGGATAGCCTCCACCACAGCCGATAACTTCTGTATATCCATATAAATTCCTCGCTAATTTCCTATTTTCTAATAAGCCCGTATTTCCAGCAGTTACCCGTCATATCGTCTCCAACGGGGGAACTTCCCCAGCGGTACTGCGCCGCCAGCCAATAGTTTGGCTTGAACACCGTAACAGGCGGTTCTGCGGACAGCCTTGAAAGCAGTTCCATTTCGGCAAGTATTTCGTCGGGAATATCCGAACTTTCCTTATCAGGAGCATTGTCGGAGAACTCCTCGATTATTTCAAGTCCAGAATTTTCACGCTCCAATTCGGAATATGCCGGTTCCGTTTTCGGTTCAGAAAACCCGACAGAGAAATTTTCTTCTGTAACTTTCTCAGAAATCACTGTCTCCTTCCGCTCGGGAACGACCTGTATTTCATCGATTTTCATTGAAATTTCAGCCATACACTGCACCGCCGCGTTTCTCTCCGAAACAGAAATATGCTTTTTCGCCTTGCTCGACGGTTTATCGTTAACGTGCTCGGCAGTTACCTCCGAATTTTCATCATCATTGGGCAGATCTTCCAGAGGAACGATTTTATCCTCCTCATCGTCCCGCTCAGGCGTTTCTGCGTTGTCTTTAGTATTTGAGGTTTTGTTCTCGTCAAAGTCGGACTTTGTTCTGCGGTTTTTAGCAGCTTTATTCATATATATCTTACTGTTGTCATCGTTCAGAAATATCCTGCCCGATTTTGTAAGCTCCAACACCGCAAGGAATGTGGCAACCTGCTCGCTTTTATCGGTGATCCCGTCGTAAAGTCTGTTCATATCAAATTCGCCGCTTAAATGCAGTTTTTTGAGTATGTAAATGATTTTCGAGGTCACCGAAACGATTTTTCGGGAAACAATAGGCTCGAAAATATCAGCCTTCAAGGGCTTGCTGTTTCGGGACTTTTCAGACAGCCCCAGATAAGCCTCCAGCAATGCCTCCGGTTCCCGCACCCCCGTATATGTCTTATCCACAGGCAGCTTAACGGGAGCTCTTACAAATATGTCGCCGCCAACATACTCCTGTTTAAGCCGCTGAGCCGCCATTTTGCACAGAGAATACTCGATAATCCTGCCTTGCAGTTCCTTTTTAAGCTCCTCCGCCTCCTCGTCCTGAGGGAGCAGAGAACAGGTTTTGATATAAATAAGCCTTGCCGCCATTTCAAGAAAATCCGCGGCGTCCTCGTAGTCCTCATATTCGAGATCGTTGATATACGCCAGATACTGCTCCAGCAGGACTGTTATCTCTATATCATAGATATTCAGTTTATGCTTATTGATAAGCTGAAGGAGCAAATCCAGCGGTCCTTCAAAGGTATCCAGCTTGAACTGCGCTGAGGTCATAAATATAAATCCTTTCGGTCAAAAAATCAAATTTAGCAATGGGTCGAGCCAGAAAGTGAGCTTATCGAGTATCCACGCAAAAAAGTTCTGTATCATTCCAAGCGGTCTGTCAAGCAAGCCCGTAAAAATCAGCAGGAAAAATCCTATTGTAATATATCTTCCGTATTTGGACATAAAGCTGTTGATTTTTGCATTATGGATATTTCCAAAAAAGTAAGCAAAAATCTTTTCGCCGTCAAGAGGATAAACGGGAATTAAATTAAACGCGGCAAGTCCCAGATTTATAGAACCGATTATCATAAAAATATACGCTACCCAGTACATAGCAACATTATATTGGGTCAAATATGCCGCCCAGAAAATTTTATACAGTATGGTGCAGAAAAAAGCAAGGATAAAGTTTGAAACAGGTCCTGCAAGCGCCGTAAGCATCATACCCTTGCGGTACTCTTTAAAACGCAGCGGATTGACCTGAACAGGCTTACCCCAGCCAAATCCGCAGAACAGAATGCCGATAGCTCCGATCGGGTCGATATGCGCCAAGGGATTAAGGGTCAGTCTGCCCTGATATGCAGGAGTATCGTCGCCCAGCTTATTAGCTGCCCAAGCATGAGCGAACTCATGAACGGGTGTACACAAAAAGATTACGATCAGCTTTGAGCCAATTTCAAGAATGTCTAATGCGTCCATAAAATGCCTCGTTTCAGAAATAATAGTCGTTAGATCACGTTAATGAAAGTTTTGGCATTACTGCCTGAAACTATACAGTATTTATTATACAACATTTGCCGCAAAATTGCAAGCGATATACTGATTTTTTTGTACAAATAAGCTGAAATCTCCGTTTTTATTAAATTTCTGAAAAAATCTGAAAAAAAGCTTGCAATTTACAAAAGAGTGTGCTATAATATTAAATATTGTGATAAAGGCAACGCCTCACCAAAGAGTTGCCTTAAAGTTTTAGTTGTATGAAAAGGAGGTGCAACCTGCTATGGCAAAATGTGAAATTTGCGGAAAGGGTGTTACTTTCGGAATTAAGGTATCTCACTCACACAGAAGATCAAACAGAACCTGGAAGCCTAACGTAAAGAGAGTTAAGGCTATCGTAAACGGTACACCTTGTCATGTATACGCTTGCTCAAGATGCCTGCGTTCTGGTAAGGTTGAGAGAGCTTAATTGATAAGCGCTGTTATTCCAAAAATTAGACTGACTTCGGGTCGGTCTTTTTTTTTATACTTATATAATGCAAAAGGGACGGCTGAACCGTCCCTTGATTTTTATGCGGGTATCGTAACTCTGCGCTTATGCGCGTCGGGGGGATTGAATACCGAGCCTAAGCTCTCGTCTGAAAGCCCCGTATTCATATCGCCGCCAAAGCCCTCGCTGGTTTTGTTTATCATATCATAATAAATTATCGCATTGGATATATTAATTCTCTCGTCCGCGTAATTAGCATAGCCCGTTATGTAATCTTCATCCACAAGCCCGTCATTTTTTCTCGCCTCGCAGGCCTCAGAGCCGTAAGTCTCATCAATTTCAAACTTGAACAGACCGTGCTCCGCCTCGTCGTACACAGGACTTGGAGTGTCCTTGAATATCTGATTACATGAAACGTATTTAGCCACATTCTGATAATCGGTAAGGTCAAAGTATGTATCCTTCTGGCTGTCATAGTAAATTGTATCTGTTACAAAATTTCCGTTAGGGAAAATAACAACATTTTCCTGATCATCAGCTATGGAGAATATATCGTGACCCAGCGCATACTTGTTTTCAAAGCCCAGCATATTGCCAAGCGTAGGCTGAACGTCGTACATTCCCATTACCTTAGTTATCTCCTTAGGCTCGTAACCGCCGTCCTTCGACCAGATAATGAAAGGTACTTTCCTGTTGAGATTATAATAGAAGTCGTCCACAGGAATATAGCCGGGGTCGTCCTCGCTCAAAACCGTATCGGTGAAAGGATTGTAGTTGAAATAATATTCATACTCAGCCTCCTTGACCTTTGCGTCGTGGTCGCCGTAGATAACAACTACGGTATTGTCAAGCAGACCCTCGTCGTCAAGCTGTTCCATAAATTGACCTATAGCCTCGTCGGCATAGTGTACCGACTTAAGGTAAGAGCCCAATTTAGTTCCCTCAAGGAAAGGCGCGGAGACCTCCTCGTAAAGCCCCGTTTCTTCATTGTAGGTCTTGTACTTGAAATCCACTTCAAGATCGCTAACCCGCTCGATATCGGTAAAAGGAGTATGGTTAGTCAACATAAGGAATGCGCCGTACCATTTTTCGTGCTGTGAATTTATTTCGCTTACGATAGGCACAGCCTGTCTGAAGAACGATTTGTCCGCAAGTCCCAGACCGATAGTTTCGTCAATATCAAAATCTGTGGTGTAGTTATAGAATTTATCATAACCGAGAGAATTATGGAGATTAAGCCTGTTCCAGTATGAGCCGTTGTTTCCGTGCATACTGAAAATATAGTAGCCCATATCCTTAAGCATTTTCTGGGTAGTGGTGTAATCTCTGTCCCAGTAATTGATAGCAACAGTACCGCTTGACGCAGGCATAAGAGACGAAGCAAAGGTAAACTCGCTGTCCGAGCTTGTACCTACGCTCTCCTGTGCGTAAAAATTGGAAAAATACAATCCCTCGCTTGCAAGCTTGTTAAGGTTAGGCGTAAGCTCCTCGCCGTTGATATAGGTATCCATTGTAAACTGCTGAATACTTTCGGCGTGGATAACGATAACGTTCTTATCCTTGAAAATATCCGAATACTCGTTATTTTTTTCCTTTTTGTCATTGGAGGTATCCGCTTTTTCGTCATAGAACTCCCTGAAAGCAGTCTCGCTCTCCTCATATCCGAACATCATATTTATCTTTGAATACGTGCAGGAAATTACGTCGCTCATCTGATATGTATACATACCGAAAGTACCGAGAACGTACTCTCTGTTCCACTGTTTCCTCAGTCTGGAATAGTCGGTGCCCGTCAATGTGGAGCAGAAAATTCCCGCCACTGCAATAGCTACGCAGAAGGTTCCCAGCGCGTAAAATCTGCGCTTGCGCTTTTCCTGTACCTGCGACTGATAGTCTCTTGTACGTCTTTTAAGCAGAATATAGGTCACAATAAGCGCAGGGATAGTCCAAAGGAAGATCAGATCCTTGGGCTCCAAAATATTCTCGGTCACAGCGTCCATAACGCCGCCGAGCTGAGAAGCCGTAGATATCAGCGAAACCGAAATAAAGGACTTGTAGTTTGTGTAGTAGATAGAATTTCCCGCACAAAGCACCGAGAATATTATATCAACAATGAGCAGATATATAAATTGTCCCTTAGGCTTTTTGAAAACGTAGGAAATCAGCGCAAAAATCAGCATTACGGCAACGTCCGCCATAAGAGGCTTTATCTGGCTGTAAGCAAATTTAACGGTAAACGCTCTCAGCAGAAAAGCGTTGACAACAGATATAACAACAAATGTCAACAGAAGTATATTGTCTTTTAAATATCCGAGAACCTTGTCGCGGACTTTTACAAGAACTTTAACCATTGTTTTCTCCTTTACGGTTTCTATACAAATCTTACAAAAAACAC
>JAUNOG010000065.1 GCA_030531185.1 Ruminococcus sp. | reverse complement strand
GGAATTTGCAGGGATAAATATGGTGTCTCAGGGAGAATAAATTGTGAAAAAAAGATTAGAACAATGGTCGCATAAATTAAAGGCAAAAATATCGACAGTATTTATGGCACTTAAACATAAGGACACTCCATTGATAGCCAAGTTTTTTGCATTTATTACAGTAGCATATGCCTTATCACCTATTGATTTGATACCTGATTTTATACCGGTATTAGGTTATTTGGATGATGTTATATTGTTGCCGGTTCTTGTCGCTGTAACAATAAAACTGATACCTGAAAATGTGTTTGCAAGATGCAGCGAAGAAGCTACAGGCTTGTGGGAAAACGGCAAACCCCAAAAGTGGTATTATGCAATTCCTATTGTTTTAATCTGGATTTTAATAATATACTTGATTTTGAAGTGTGTTTTTTTCTAAAAATGGAATAAATTCCGATTTACATCAGCAACGCAAAACAAAATCTGAAATATACCTATTCGGAGGAACACTCAAAATGGAAACCAGAGTAGCCGTAATAGCTATAATAGTTGAAAACAGCGGGTCTGCCGAGGCTATAAACGCTCTGCTCCACGAAAGCGGCGAATATATTATCGGCAGAATGGGCGTGCCTTACCGCGCGAAAGGAGTTAACGTCATCAGCGTCGCTATTGACGCTCCGCAGAATGTTATAAACACCCTTGCGGGCAAAATAGGACGTCTGGAGGGCGTTACCGCAAAGACCGTCTATTCGGCGGTGTAAATGTAAAACGGAAATTAAAACTTAATATAAAAACTGATCTCCTGACGCCGAAAATTTATTTGAGGCGAAAGTACGATATAGCTGGATTTTTACGGCACAGCCATATCCTTTCGGGGGAGGGCTGTTTTTTTATTACTGAAAGCAGGTGCGGATTATGAGTTTGAATGATACTCCCTCGGGAGAGAGGGTACACATCGGTTTTTTCGGCAGGAGGAATGCGGGCAAGTCCAGCGTGGTAAACGCCGTTACGGGGCAGGAGCTTGCGGTCGTGTCCGACAGGCTCGGAACTACTACGGACCCCGTTTACAAGGCTATGGAGATACTGCCTATGGGGCCTGTTATGATAATCGACACTCCCGGTTTTGATGATGAGGGAGAGCTGGGTGCGCTCAGAGTGAAAAAGACCCGACAGGTACTTAACCGCACCGACTGCGCAGTGCTTGTGTGCGACTGCACTCTGCCCTTGGGGGAATGCGAAAAACAGCTTATTTCTCTGTTTGAGGAAAAAAAAGTCCCCTACATTATCGCTTGGAACAAATGCGATCTGCTTGATAATATCCCCGAGATAAAGTCCGATAAAGAAATTTATATATCCGCAAAGGACAATACGGGAATAAACGCTCTGCGGGAAAAGACGGCGGGACTTATAAAGTCCGACGAAAATTCAAAACGTCTTGTGGGAGACATTATAAACGCGGGAGATATTGCAGTGCTGGTCGTTCCTATCGACGGCTCTGCGCCCAAGGGCAGGCTTATTCTTCCCCAGCAGCAGGCGATAAGGGATATCCTTGAAAGCTCGGCGGTTTCCGTCGTAGTCAAGGATACCGAGCTTAAAGCAGCGCTGGAAAAGCTCGGACAAAAGCCTGCCGTTGTCATTACCGACAGTCAAGCGTTCGGCAGAGTAAGCAGAGACGTTCCCGAGGATATAAAGCTTACCTCGTTTTCAATTCTTATGGCAAGGTACAAGGGCTTTCTTGAAACTGCCGTCAAGGGAGCGGCTCAGCTTGACAGGCTTAACGACGGTGACAGAATTCTTATCTCCGAGGGCTGTACTCATCACAGGCAGTGCGAGGATATAGGCACGGTAAAGCTCCCTAAATGGCTTATGGAATACACAGGCAAAAGCCTTGAGATCTCCACAACCTCGGGACGGGAATTTCCCGAGGACTTGACGGAGTACGCTCTTGTTATCCACTGCGGCGGCTGTATGCTAAACGGACGTGAAATGCTGTACCGTATGAAATGCGCCGAAGATCAGGGAGTTGCGTTTACAAATTACGGCATTGCTATAGCGCATATCAACGGTATTCTGAAACGCAGTCTTGAGGTTTTCCCCGACTTATACGTACGGCTCTGAGCTTAGAGGGATATTATGAATAACACCGAACTTATAGAAAAGCTGAATAAGGAAAAATCACTTGACCGCGACGAATGGGTAAGGCTGTTTGAGACCTTTATTCCCGAGGACAGAAAATTTGCGGCAGATACGGCAAGGGATATCTCGGTATCGGCTTTCGGCAGGGAAATCTATATCCGAGGCATAGTGGAATTTTCAAATATATGCAGAAACGACTGTCTTTACTGCGGGATACGCAGGTCTAATAGGAACGCATCACGCTACCGTCTTACGGCGGAGGAGATACTGCAAAGCTGTGACGAGGGGTATTCTCTGGGCTTTCGCACCTTTGTGCTGCAAAGCGGCGAGGACGGCTATTACACGACCGAAAAAATGTCGGAGATAGTCCGCAGTATAAAGAATGCTCACCCCGACTGCGCAGTTACGCTGTCTCTCGGGGAAATGGAATATTCCGACTACGCCGCCCTCAAAGCGGCGGGAGCGGACAGATATTTACTGCGGCACGAGACTGCTCATAAGGAGCATTACGGCAGACTTCACCCTGCTGAAATGTCGTGGGAGCACAGAATGAAATGTCTGCGCGACCTGAAATCCCTTGGCTATCAGACGGGAGCGGGGATAATGGTTGGTTCTCCCTATCAGACAGCGGAATGTCTTGCGGAGGATATGCTGTTTTTTGCTGAGTTCAAGCCCCATATGATAGGAATAGGGCCTTTTATTCCCCATAAGGAAACGCCCTTTAAGGACTTCCCTGCGGGGTCTTACGAGCTTACGCTTTTTATGCTGAGCCTTTGCAGGATAATGCTGCCCGAGGTCCTTCTGCCCGCCACTACGGCTCTGGGCACTGTAAATCCCCGAGGACGGGAGGAAGGCGTGCTTGCGGGAGCGAACGTTATTATGCCTAATCTGTCTCCCTTGGCTGTGCGGAAAAAATATATGCTGTACGACAATAAGATATGTACGGGCGACGAGTCGGCGCAGTGCAGACATTGTCTGGAGGAACGAATGAAGTCCATAGGCTATGAGATAGCGACCGATCGTGGAGATTGGCGGAAACGGAGTGAATGAAATGATAAAGCTTGCAATATACGGCAAAGGCGGCATTGGAAAATCCACCGTTTCGTCAAACCTGTCGGCGGCGTTCGCAAAAATGGGTCTGAGGGTAATGCAGATAGGCTGCGACCCCAAGGCGGACTCCACCGCGCTTCTTCACGGCGGGGAAAGAATACCTACTGTTCTCGATCTGTCGAGAGAAAAGGGAGAGGCTATCTCCCTTGAAGATATGGTATGTGAAAGCGAGTGCGGAGTAAAATGTATCGAGGCGGGCGGACCCGTACCGGGGCTTGGCTGTGCGGGCAGAGGGATAATCGCCGCGCTTGAAACTCTGGAAAAGAAAGGCGCGTATGAGAAATACCGTCCCGATATTGTGATTTACGACGTGCTGGGTGACGTGGTGTGCGGGGGATTTTCAATGCCTATGCGAAAGGGCTATGCGGATAAGGTGTTCGTTGTTACCTCGGGAGAAAAAATGTCCAGATACGCGGCGGCTAATATCTGTATGGCTGTGGAAAATTTCAAGGGCAGGGGCTACGCCCGTCTTGGCGGTATAATTTTAAACCGCAGAAATATAAATAACGAGGACGCTTTGGTAAACGAGCTTGCGGAGGATTTCAGCACTCGGGTGATAGGTCGTATTGACAGGTCTGAGGAGATCGCTCTTGCGGACGAAAAGGGCTGCGCCGTGGTGAACTGCGCTCCCGAAAGCCGCAGTGCGGAGCAGTTTACCGAGCTTGCCGAAAAAATTCTTGAAATATTCGGCTGTCCCAATGGGGAGGAAACGGCAGATGATTAGAACGCTCGGAAGTACCGATGAAAACACTTTGGGTATACGGCTTGCCGACGCGCAGTACCCAACGCCGTTCAAATCGGGTCTTGAATATAATCCTCCCGCAAGAGGCGTCTGGAACATAGTTCATACGGGAATGCTGGTGCCGCAGGCTCACCAGATATTCGTGTGCGCTCAGGGCTGTCTCAGGGGAGTAATTCTCACGGCGGCGGAAATGAACGCTCTTGACCGAATGAGCTGGGTATCCGTAGAGGAAAACGATATGTTCGATGGCACAATGGAACGGGACATAATTGACGGCGTTACGGAGATACTCGGCAAGCTTACATACAAACCTCGGGCTGTACTGCTGTTTTTAAGCTGTATACACCTTTTTGCGGGGTGCGATTTCGGGGTAATTCTTGACGAGCTGAGGGTAAGATTTCCGAATATTGATTTTGCGGACTGCTATATGACCCCGACGATGAGAAAGTCAATTACTCCCGACGCGAAAATGAGAATTCAGCTTTACGATATGCTGAGACCTCTGCCCATAAATAAGCGTTCGGTAAGTATAATAGGCAACGACCGACCGACCGACGAAAGCTCCGAGCTAATGAAGATACTGCGGACAAACGGCTTTACTGTGTATGATATTACTCTTTGCGGCGACTATGACGAGTACCTTAAAACAGCGGAAAGCGGGCTTTATATCACCTATCTTCCCGCGGCGAAACTTTCGGGGGAGCGTCTGGCTTCACGTTTCGGAGGAGAACATTTACATCTTCCCGCTTATTTTGATTTTGACCTGATAGAGGAAAATTACAAACAGCTATGCGAACGTCTGGGAGTATCGGCGCACGGCTTTTCCGAGGAAAAGTCTCTTGCGGAAAACAGACTGAAATCCGCTCTGTCGGTCATCGGAGATACCCCAATAGCCGTGGATTTTACGGCGGTAACTTTGCCGTTCGGTCTTGCGGAGCTTTTATGCAAATACGGCTTTAACGTGCGGTATATCTTCTCGGACGTTATACTTCCCGACGACAGGAACGCTTTTGAACGGTTAGCCGAAAGCCGTCCCGATATAATGCTGTATTCGGCGGTAAATACGGAAATGGAGTTCTTTGAACCCGAAAGCGGGAAAATACTCGCAATAGGTCAGAAAGCGGCGTTTTACTGTCAGACGGACTATTTCGTCGACATAGTTGCAAACGGCGGATATTACGGATTTTCGGGCATAGCAAAGACCGCTGATCTTATGGTTCGGGCATTTACCGAACCGAAAGACAGACGGGAGGTAATCCGGCACAAAGGCTGGGGACTTTGCTGCAATGCACAGCTTAATTAATTGACAGTTGACAATGGACAATTGACAATTAAGGTGTTCGCCTTGCCCACAAATTTTAGAGTGTATCGCCGTATTCAGTAATTGTCCATTGTCAATTTAAAAGGGGGTTTTATATGAAAAATGTATCGAAAATTATCCCTTGCTATGCCGCGGACACCTCGGGGGTCTGTTCGGCGTTATATGAGTTCGGCGGTATGATAGCGGTGCACGACGCCTCGGGCTGTAACTCCACCTATTCTACCCACGACGAACCGCGCTGGTACGATATGAAATCGAAGATATATATTTCCGCTCTTACCGAAATGGACGCCGTTCTCGGCAATGACCGAAAGCTTATCGACGATATCTGCTCCGCCGCACAGAAGCTGTCCCCCGAGTTTATTGCTTTATGCGGCTCGCCAATGCCTATGATGACGGGCGTTGACTTCGACGCGCTGGCGGAAGAAATTCGGCGGCGGACGGGAATAAAAACAATTCCTCTGCACACCAACGGAATGCATTCCTATCTAACGGGCGCGGGGGAGGCTTTTCTTTCCCTTGCAAAATGTTTTGCGGGGGAATGCTCGCAAACAAACGGGCAGGGAGTGAATATACTCGGCGCAACTCCCCTTGATTTTGCGCTTAACGGCTCTGTGGAAAGCATTAAAAAGTGGCTTGCCGACGAGGGATTTACCGTAGTATCCTGTTTCGGAATGGGTTCTGATCTTACGGAAATTTCCCAAGCGGCGACGGCGGCGGTAAATCTTGTTATCTCTTATAGCGGATTTCCTGCGGCGGAGTATATGAAAGACAAGTTCGGCATTCCATATGTCTGCGGAGTCCCCGTAGGCAGGACATTTTCCGAGCGGTTAGCCCGTAGTCTGAGAACAGCGGCAGGCGGGGGGAAGTGCGTTTATCCCTGCGCCGAACGTTCGGACAGTCCGTCCGAGCTTTGCATTATCGGAGAAAGCGTCTTTGCAGGCTCCCTTGCGGCGGCTTTATCTGCGGATTTCGGAATATCCGCGCAGGTGATATGTCCGCTCGATACCGAGGGCTTTCTGCTTGCAGAAAACGATCTGCGCCTTGCCTCCGAGGAGGATATTGAAAATGCCCTTGCGCAGATAAGTCCCAAAGCGGTCATTTCAGACCCGCTTTACAAATATATTTTTCCTAGGGGTACGGAGCTTTACGCTCTGCCCCATTATGCGTTTTCGGGCAGGTGCTTTGCGAAAAGCATTCCCAATCTTATAAACCGAAATTTAAAGGAGCTTTTATGATAAAGATAGCGATATACGGCAAGGGCGGTATAGGAAAATCCACCTGCACCGCAAACCTTGCGGCGGCGTTTGCAAAAATGGGAAAACGGGTCATTCAGATAGGCTGCGACCCGAAAGCCGACTCCACCATAAATCTGCTGGGAGGAAAGCCCGTTACTCCTGTGATGAATTATCTGCGTGAAAACGACGACGAACCCGAAAGCATTGACGAAATTTCTAAAATCGGTTACGGAGGAATACTCTGTATCGAAACGGGAGGACCTACTCCCGGACTGGGCTGTGCGGGCAGGGGGATAATCACTACGTTTTCTCTGCTGGAGGAGCTGAAACTGTTCGAAAAATTCAAGCCCGATGTTGTACTTTACGACGTGCTGGGCGACGTGGTGTGCGGAGGCTTTGCCGCTCCCATAAGAGAGGGCTACGCCTCGCAGGTGCTTATAGTTACCTCTGGGGAAAAAATGGCTCTTTATGCGGCGGACAACATAAACCGCGCCGTAAAGAATTTTGAAGACAGGAGCTACGCAAGGGTAAGAGGAATAATAATGAACCGCCGCGCCGTGGAAAACGAGGAAGAAAAGGTGCGCGCCTTTGCCGAAAGCGCAGGGCTTGAAATAGTGGCGGATATCCCCCGTTCGGCGGACATCATAAGGTACGAGGATATGGGTATGACCGTCGTCGAGGGAGACCCCGAATGCGAGACCGCAGGACGTTTTACGGCTCTTGCCCGAAAGCTTATACGCGAGGAAAGTAAGGAAAATTCAGATGAGTGAGGCTTTTTACATAACTGCGAAAAACTTGGCAGAAAAAGGGTATAACGGTATTCCCTCGGAGCTGAAATCCTCAGAGCATTTAATTTACAGCTCTCCCGCAACGCTTGCTTTTAACTCCCCGGGTGCAAAGGGCTTTGGCGTAAAGCGGGCGGGGCTTGCCGTTCCGAATTCCGTAATGCTGCTGGTCGCTCCCGGGTGCTGCGGACGAAATACGGCTCTGCTGAACGATTTAGGCTATAACGAAAGATTTTTCTACCTGATGCTGGACGATACCGATATTGTGACAGGCAGACATTTGACGAAAATCCCCAAGGCTGTAAAGGAGCTTTGCGGAGAGCTTGACTATACTCCCTCAGCGGTGATGATATGCATAACCTGCGTTGACGCTTTGCTGGGTACGGATATGGAAAGAGTATGCAGAAAATGCGAGGAGACCGCAGGCGTTCCCGCCGTGCCCTGCTATATGTACGCTCTCATCAGAGAAAAACGTCTGCCCCCTATGGCGGCGGTGAGAAGGGCTGTTTACTCTCTTCTTAAACCTCAGAAAAGGGTTTCAAACGAATGCAATATAATGGGATTTTTCTCTCCCCTTGACGACGGCTGCGAAATTTATCCTCTGCTTAAATCGGCAGGAATAAAGCAGGTGAGAGAGCTTTCCCGCTGTGCGGACTTTGAAGAGTATTCAAGGCTGTCAAGAGCGAATTTCAATCTTGTCCTCAACGCCGAAAGCCGTTATGCGGCGCAGGAAATGGAAAAGTCCTTGGGAATACCCTCCGTGGAGCTTACCCGTATGTATCAGCTTGACAAGATCGGAAATCAGTACAGACTTCTGGGACAGGCGATAGGGGTCGTTTTCGATGATGAGGAGTACCGTTCCGCCGCCGAAAAAGCTGTGCGGGATTTCAGGGAAAAGTACGGCTCGCTGAATTTTGCGGTCGGGGAAAATCTCAACGCCGACAGCTTTGAATTATCTCTCGCACTGTTAAGATACGGTTTTAATGTGGGAGAGATATACGGTACGGTCACGGAGAGAAATTTTATTTTCGTGAAGAAAATAGCGGAGCTTTCGCCCGATACGAAAATTTTCTCAAATCTGTCTCCCACTATGCTTTTTTATGAGGACAGCGGGGACATTGACGCAGTTATAGGCAGCGACGCCGCATACTATCACCCGAATACGGCGGGAGTTCATTTCAACGAGGAAACTCAGCCCTTCGGCTATCGGGGAGTTGTCCTGCTGTTTGAAAAGCTGGATAAGGCGATCTTGGAAAATACGGTCATTTAAGAGGTAATTATGAAAAAACTGCTGAAATATATTTCCCCTCTTGCACCCGATATTTCGGGGGCTGTGGGAGTTCTTTACGAGCTTGGGGGACTTGTGGTCATATGCGACGCGGGAGGCTGTGCGGGTAACGTCTGCGGCTTTGACGAGCCTCGCTGGGAAAATTTCCAGAGAATAAAAAGCCGAAGGAGCGCGCTTTTCAGCGCAGGTCTCCGCGATATGGACGCTATTCTCGGACGTGACGACAGGCTTGTCCAAAAGCTTTCAAACGCCGCAGAGCAGATCAAAGCGGAATTTGCCGCCGTTATTGGAACTCCCGTACCTGCGGTTATTGCCACAGATTACAAGGCTTTAAAGCGAATGAGCGAGAAAAAAGCTTCTCTGCCCTGTATAACCGTTGACACTACGGGTACAAATCTGTACGACAAGGGGGAGGAAAAGGCTTACCTTGAAATTTTCAGAACCTTTGCAACAGAGGACTTTCCCACAGTGAAAAACAAGGTCGGAGTTATCGGGGCTACTCCCCTTAACATTTCCGAGATCTCTGCGGAGAATGTAATTTTCAAACTAAAAAATCAAGGCTTTGAGCCTGTGTGCTTCGGTATGGGCTCGGGTCTTGACGAGGTAAAAAAGGCAAGCGAATGCGAAAGAATTCTGGTTATTTCCCCCTCGGGAATAAAGGCGGCGCAATATTTAAATGAGCGTTTCGGCATATCCTTTGAAACCGGATTTCCCTGTATTCCCGAAAAGGTCGCCGCACAAGCCTGCGGTATAGAACACAAAAACGTGCTGATAGTTCATCAGCAGTTTGCCGCCAACGCTCTGCGGGAAAGGCTGTGCGGCTGTAATGTCCAATGTGCAAGCTGGTTTGAGATGAACCCCGATAATATGCGCAAGGGAGACTTCCATATAGCTGATGAGGAGAACTTCCGCGAACGCGTTTCTGCGGGAAACTACGACGTAATTATCGGGGATATTTCATTAAGGCGCGCGCTGAGTAATTACAAAGGCGAATTTATAGATTTCCCGCATTTTGCAGTTTCGGGACGGCTGAACACATAATAAAAATCACAAAATCACGTTTTGGGAGGGGATATAATGCCCGCGTTAAAAATCAATATCTGCGGTATCGTGCAGGGAGTGGGCTTTCGTCCCTTTACGGTACTTGCCGCAGGTAGACATAATATACTGGGAACCGTTGCAAACAAAGGCTCTTATGTGGAGATTTTTGCAAAAGGAAAACAGTCGGATATAGACGGATTTCTTGACGAGTTCAGGGAAAATCCTCCCGAGCGCGCAATGATTTTAAGTATGAATTGCGTTCTCTGCGAAGATTTTTCAGCGGAGGATTTCCGCATAATCGAAAGCGAAAGGGAGTACGGAGATATTTTCGTATCCCCCGATATCGCTACCTGTCCCAAGTGCAGAAAGGAGCTTTTTGACCCCGCCGACAGACGGTATCTTCACCCTTTTATAAACTGCACTCAATGCGGTCCGAGGTTAACTATCTTAAACTCAATGCCGTACGACAGAGAGCGGACGAGTATGGGCGAATTTCCTATGTGCGAAGAGTGCGAAAGGGAGTATACAAGCCCCGAAACACGCCGCTTTGACGCTCAGCCTGTGTGCTGTAACGACTGCGGCCCCGAGGTCTTTATCCTTGGTACGGACATAAAGGGCGGAGAGGCAATAAAGCTTGCAAGACGTGAGATTATGTCGGGAAAAATCGTCGCCGTCAAGGGCATAGGCGGCTTTCATCTCTGCTGCGACGCTAAAAATCCCGAGGCGGTCAAAAGACTGAGAGAGCTGAAAAAACGTCCCGCAAAGCCCTTTGCCGTTATGATGAAAGATCTGCATACGGTAAGGCGGGAATGCGAGATCACTCCCGCTCAGGAAAAGCTTGCGGACGGCTGGCAGAAACCTATTATTCTGCTTAAGAAGAGAAAAAACACAAATTTGTGTTTTGAGGTCTCTCCCGATAATCCGACGGTGGGGGTAATGCTCCCATATGCGCCTGTGCAGATGCTGCTGTTCGGCTATCCCGACGGACTTGAAATGACCGACTGTCTTGTTATGACAAGCGGAAACGTAAGCGGCGCGCCTATCTGCCGTGACGACGAGGACGCAAGGAAAGAAATTTCCGATTACTGCGATCTGATTTTGTCCCACAACAGAAAAATCCTCCTGCGGGCAGACGATACGGTGACGGACTGGATTTTCGGCAAGCCTTATATGATACGGCGTTCCAGAGGTTACGCTCCTCTGTCTGTTACGGTATCGGGCTTTGAGGGCAGAAACGCTCTTGCAATAGGCGGGGAGCTTAAAAACACGTTCTGCCTTGTGAAAAACGGACTTTTATATCCCTCTCCATACGTGGGGGATATGTCGGATATACGCACGGTAAACGCTCTGCGGCAGTCGGTAGAGCGAATGTGCGAGCTGCTGGAGGTCTCCCCCGAATATGTGGTCTGCGATATGCACCCGAGGTATAATACCGCCGCCGTAGCTGAAGAATTTGCGGAAAAATGGAACATTCCTCTGAAAAAGGTTCAGCACCATTACGCGCATATTCTGTCCTGTTTGGCTGAGAACAACTATCACGGAAAGGCGATAGGCGTTTCCTTTGACGGAACGGGCTACGGTACGGACGGCACGATATGGGGCGGAGAATTTTTAGTGTGCGATTACTGCGGATTTAAGCGCGTCGGAAGTATCGAGCCTTTTAAACAGGCGGGAGGAGATATGTCCTCAAAGGAGGGCTGGAGGATCGCGGTACAGCTTTTATATTCAATATTCGGAGATAAGGCGGAGGATTACTGCGTATGGCTGGACTTGTGCGGCAGACAGGATTTTAAAGTCCAGCAAGCAATGGCGGACAGAAATATAAACTGCGTGAAATCAACCTCCTGCGGACGGCTATTCGACGGAGTTTCCGCCATACTGGGAATACGCAGGTTCTCGACCTTTGAGGGCGAAGCGTCTATGGCTTTGCAGTTTGCGGCGGAGGAATACGAGCAGTCTTATCCCGAAATTTCCGAAAGCTATATGAAATGCGAAGATCCCATTAATATATCCGAGGACTTTTTTACGCTGGCGACCAATAACATAGCGGGATATACAGCAAGCGTATACAAAAATCCCGTCAACCGAACAAAGGAGATACAAGGCAGGCTGGCTTATGAATTCCACGCCGTACTTGCGGATGTGATAACGGCAGGGTGTGAAAAAATACGCTCCGACAGCGGACTTGACGTGTGCGCTCTCAGCGGCGGGGTTTTCCAGAACAGACTGCTGTTAAGGCTCGCAAAGGAAAGGCTTGAAAACGCAGGCTTTAAGGTCTTGCTGCACAGTCTTATCCCCCCTAATGACGGAGGTATTTGTCTGGGGCAGGCCATTGCAATTCACAATTCACAATTCACA
>JAUNOG010000064.1 GCA_030531185.1 Ruminococcus sp. | reverse complement strand
TATAATCATTAATTTTTTCAGAAGTTTCAAAATCAAATCTATCAACTTCAATATTTGTGTTAATATCAATAAAATTTCCGTTCTCTTCAGCGATGTAACTCAGCGGACCTCCATAATATGCATCAGAATCGATATTAGCATAAGGGGACTCATTAGTCGGGCTGTATTCAACAATGTCTCCATTCATATCATAAATCATATAACCCGATGTGCATTCAAGGCAATATGCTACAGTTTCTCCGTCTGAATTAAGTAATGGTGTTTCACTGGTTATATCGCCCATATTTTCCAATTCTATAATGTTGGTTACTTTTTCAGGATAAACCTTTTGTTCAGAAAAAGTATCCGAAATTTCAGCTGCACTAACTGATAAACAAAACGAAAGTGATATAGCTGTTGCGGTTAATAAGGAAATCGCTCTTTTAAATTTTGTCATGTTGCACACACCCCTTTTGGTTATTTTGAAAAGAATTGTTTATTATGCTTTAATAATATCATTTTTTTTTATTAATGTCAACTGATTAATATTACAAAACAATATGTCGTAATATGTCGATGTTTGAGCATATTTACCAGCGGATTTTCAATTTGTAATTTTCAATCGTTTAAGTTTCAAAATCTGATAACTACGAAAAAGTTTTTCGGAAAAAAGTCAAAAATTTCGCTCAGACCCCCTTGTCAAAAATTCTTTTATATGTTACAATTAGTGTAATCGTTATGAAAGTAATGAGGTATATTATGGGAATGTTTTTACTGTAAAAACACCCTGAAAATTATATTAAAAAGGAGCGTAATAAACTATGCAGTACGGTTATTTTGACCTGAAAAACAAAGAATATGTTATTACCAGACCCGACACGCCCGCACCCTGGGCCAACTACCTCGGTTCGCCTGAGTACGGCGCTATCGTTTCCAACAACGGCGGAGG
This sequence comes from Ruminococcus sp., assembly GCA_030531185.1. Classification (GTDB taxonomy): domain Bacteria; phylum Bacillota; class Clostridia; order Oscillospirales; family Ruminococcaceae; genus Hominimerdicola. Next base: position 11,212 of record JAUNOG010000064.1, on the reverse strand, counting down.
CTACAGCTTTGTAAAGAGCGGCGCTAACGGACGTATCGCAAGATACCGTTTCAACTCAAATATCGGTCTCCCCGGCAGATATGTTTATATCCGTGACAACGATACCAAGGACTATTGGTCATGTACATGGCAGCCTGTGGGCAAGAGCCTTGACGAGTACAAGACAGAGTGTCACCACGGTACGGCTTACACAACCGTCAAGTCCGATTATGCGGACATTCATTCCGAGCTTACATACTATGTGCCTCTTGACAAGACCTACGAGGTATGGAGAGTTAAGATCACCAATAATTCCGACAGATACAGAAATCTGTCCACATTCGGCTTTATTGAGTTCACCAATGAGAACAACTATGAGCAGGATCAGGTAAATCTCCAGTACACACTGTTTATTACAAGAACTTCCTTTGAGGGAAATAAGATCGTTCAGCACATCAACGAGAACAGCGGCAAGGACGAGAACGGCTCCAACTGGAGAGAGAGATTTTTCGGCTGCGTAGGCGCTCCCGTTTCTGCTTACAACGGCAATCTTGACAGCTTTATAGGACCCTACAGAGATTACGGAAATCCTATTGCTGTCGAGAGAGGCTTCTGCGACAATAAGTGCAACTACAACTCCAATGCCTGCGGCGCGCTCCAGTCGGAGATTATGCTTGCTCCCGGCGAGACAAAGGAGATCATCTATGTTCTCGGTCAGAAGAACCCCAAGCTTGCCGACGAAATTCTTTCTGCATACAACGAGGCAGGCAAGGTTGACGCCGAGCTTAAGGAGCTTGTTGATTACTGGCACGGTCAGCTCAACAACTTCCAGGTTGAAACTCCTTCCGAGGAATTCAATAATATGGTTGACGTTTGGAACGCTTATCAGTGCTTTATCACATTCATCTGGTCAAGAGCCGCTTCGTTTATCTACTGCGGACTGAGAAACGGCTACGGCTACAGAGATACCGTTCAGGATATTCAGGGTATCATTCACATCAATCCTGAGCTTGCAAGAGAAAAGATCGAATTTATGCTTTCCGCACAGGTTGACAACGGCGGAGGACTTCCTCTGGTTAAGTTTGACCACAATGCGGGTCACGAGAATTGCCCCGACGAGAACGACGAGAACTCCGTATACGCTAAGGAAACAGGTCACCCCTGTTACAGAGCGGACGACGCTCTCTGGCTGTTCCCGACTATCGTTAAGTACATCGGCGAAAGCGGAAACAAAGAATTCCTCGACAAGGTCATCGTTTATGCAAACGGCGGCGAGGACACGGTTTACGATCATCTCAAGAACGCAATTCGTTTCTCAATGGAGAGACTTGGCGCGCACTCGATGCCTGCGGGTCTCCACGCGGACTGGAACGACTGCCTGAGAATGGGCAAGAAGGGCGAGTCCACATTCGTTGCGTTCCAGCTCTACTATGCTATGAGCGTTATCAAGGGCTATGCTCAGGACAAGAACGATACAGAGTATGTTGCATACATCGAAAAGGTTCAGGCGGAGCTTGGCAAGAGCCTTGCAGACTGCTGGGACGAGGACAGATTTATCAGAGGTATCCGCGAGGACGGCGTAGTCGTAGGCGCGAAGAACGATCCCGAGGCGTCAATGTGGCTCAATCCTCAGTCGTGGTCCGTAATTTCGGGCTTTGCGTCCAAGGAGCAGGCTGAGACGGCTATGGAAAGCGTTCACGAGATACTCAACACACCTTACGGCGTAAAGATTATGGAGCCTCCTTATGTAGGCCATTACTTTGACGGTGCGCTTATGCACATATTCAATCCCGATACAAAGGAAAACGGCGGTATATTCTCGCAGACTCAGGGCTGGGCAATTCTTGCAGAGTCTCTGCTGGGACACGGCGACAGAGCGTTCGAGTACTTCCTCGAGTCTGCTCCTGCAAGTATGAACGATAAGGCTGAGGTAAGAATTCTCGAGCCATACGTTCACGGACAGTTTACAGAGTCCACACGTTCGCCTTATGCAGGACGTTCGCACGTTCACTGGCTGACAGGTACAGGCTCTACTGTAATGGTAGGCTGCGTAGAGGGTATCTGCGGTATGAGACCAAACGCTGACGGTCTTGTTATCAGCCCGTCTATCCCTCACGAGTGGGACGGCTTTAAGATCGAGAAGAATTTCAGAGGTAAGCACCTTTCGATCGACATTCAGAACCCCGACCACGTACAGAGCGGAGTTAAGTCGATGACGGTCAACGGCGAGGCGGTAGAAGGCAACTTCGTATGCGCTTGCAAGATGACCGAGCAGACTGATATTGTGGTTGTTATGGGATAATTTAACAACTGTAAACAACATAAAAGGAGTTCACCGATTGCTGAGGGTGAACTCCTTTTGATATTTTAGCGATGTCGGAGTGCTCCCGAGTTTTTGCTGAAAAACATATTATAATCCGTATTTTGAAAATGTTTCCTCTGCAAATTCCGTTGGCTTTTTTATGAACAAGGCCTTGCCGTTTTTTATCGAAGCGTACACTCCGGCACGGTTTCTTAAAGCGTCAAAATCATTCTGCGCATCTATTACAATAAAGTTTGCCGGATTACCCTCCTTGAGGAAATATCTTTCTCCGAGATTCATCGTTTTTGCGCCGTTTGACGAAATCAGGTCAAGCGCGTGCGACATATACTGCGGCGAAGTAAGATGACAGATGTGAAAGCCTGCGTCGAGGACATACATCAAATTGCCGTTTCCCAACGGATACCACGGGTCGCAGATAGAATCCTGCGCAAAACAAACGTTGATCCCGTCGTCAAGCATTTCTTTAACTCTTGTAAGTCCGCGGCGTTTGGGATAAGCGTCATATCTGCCTTGCAGGTGGATATTCTCGGTTGGACAGGAAATAAAGTTGATTTCCGATTTTTTCAGCAGCTTGAACAGCTTGAAAGCATAGGCATTGTTATACGAACCCATTGCACAGGTGTGACTTGCGGCTGTTTTTTTCCCTATGCCGTTATCCATTGCCTCGTATGCCAACAGTTCCACAAAGCGCGACATTTCATCGTCGGTTTCATCACAGTGTATGTCCACAAGCTTATCGTATTTTACGGCAAGTTGGACGGCTTTTTTTACCGACTTCGCACCCATCTCAGAGGTGTATTCAAAGTGAGGGATCGCTCCGACGCAATCGGCGCCCATTTTCAAAGCTTCTTCAACCAATTCCGCTCCGCCTTTATAGGAGTACATACCCTCCTGCGGGAAAGCCACGATTTGGATTTCCGCCAGATCTTTCATTTCGTCGCGCAGTTCAAGCATAGCCTGCAAGCCCGTAAGCTTAGGATCTGTGACGTCAACGTGAGTTCTGATATACTGCGTACCGCCGACAAGCTGCTCTTTCAGACCCTTTTTGGCACGTTCTTTCAAAACCTCCTTTGAAAGGCTGCCTTTAGATTCGGACCAGCTTGCTATCCCGTCAAAGAGAGTTCCGGTTTCATTCTGCTGAAAACTCTGGGCGGTAAATACATAGTCCAGATGAATATGCGGGTCGCAGTAAGGTTCGCAGACCAACCTGCCTCCCAGATCTATTATTTCGGCGCCTTCCGATTTGCCGTCCGTCTTTCCGATCTTTGTGATGAACCCGTCTTCGGCAAGAATTTCCGTAAGCTCCGGACTGCTGCGCAGTCTTGCATTTTTGAAAAGAATTTTACTCATTTTACCCATCTCCGTTTTTACAATACCGCACAATTTTTGATTGTGCGGTATTGCTTGAATTATTATTTGGACCTTGCTTCTACTATTTCCTTGATAATGTACATACTCAGCGTGAGAATTATCATAAACAGCGCCGCAACGGCAAGCGTCGGGTCGATGTTGGTCCTCATATTCTCCCACATAACCATTGTGAGCGTTTTGGTGTTTGCGCCCGAAACAAATGTAGTTACTACAACTTCGTCCAACGAGGTAACAAAAGCGAACAGCACCGACGCTACCAGCGAGCTTTTAACAGTTGGAAGAGTGACCTTGAAGAATGCTCCTATAGGCGTTGAACCCATACTCATAGCCGCAAGCTCCAGATTTTCGTTTACATTTGCAAAACCGGAAAGCATAGTTGTAAAGACCATAGGTATACCCAGAAGCGTATGTGCAAACACAAGTCCCGCAAAATTGTTTGTAAGTCCTATCGGGGCGAATGTAGAGTACAGCGCAACGCCGACTACAACTACAGGTACGACCATCGGCGCAAGCATTGCGCTCATAAACACAGATTTTCCTTTGAATTCAAGCTTGTTCATAGCAAGCGCTGCCATAGTGCCGAGCGCAGTCGCCACAACGGCGGATATTACCGCTATAACAAGACTTCGTTCCAGTCCCACTATCCATTCCTCGTTACCGAAGAATTTTTCAAACCATTTCATCGAGGTTTCCTCTACAGGAAACTTGAAATAGTTGAGCTCGGTAAACGCCTGCGGAATGATAACGAGCGCGGGGAGAATCATAATAAATATCAGAAGGATAGTATACAGATACAGCATTAGCTTTATGCCTCCCTTACTTTTTGGTTACAAAGATATTGCCGACAAACTTGAACGCCAGTCCGATAATGATAAAGACTATGACCAGAAGTTCCAGCGACATTGCCGCCGCAAGATTAGCGTTAAAGTTATTCATATTCTGCTCGATAAGGTTTGAAACCATCATATTATCGGCTCCTCCGAGCAGTGCAGGAGCAATGTAGAAGCCAAGAGCCAGAACGAATACCATTAGCGAACCGGAGAATATTCCCGGCACTGACAGAGGCAGAAAGATGTTTACAAAGCTCCTTGCAGGACGCGCGCCCATTACTGCTGCGGCAGTGGACAGATTTGCGTCAATGCCCTCCATATTGGATTGCAGACTTAAGAACATATACGGCAGAAGAATGTGCGTCATTGAAATACAGACCGCTGTGGTAGTGTAGAGCAGCTGAATAGGCTCTTTTATAATGTGGAAGTGCATCAGCAGCTGGTTTACCACACCGTTTGTCTGCAAAATCACCTGCCATGCGAAAATTCTTACCAGCATACTGATCCAGTACGGAATAAGTATGCCGCCTGTGATAAGACGTCTTACTATAGGCTTTTTTGCGCGAACCGAAAGATAGGCGGCAGGGTATGCCAACAGCAGACAGGAAAGAGTTACGATCACGCCCGTTTTCAGCGTGTTGAACAGTACTTTTATGTACAGCGGCTCCGTAAAGATCTTCTTATAATATTCAAACGTAAAGCCGTCCGCTCCGATAAAGCTTTTCTTAATAATACCCAGCATCGAAATTATCAGCGTGAGCAATACAAACAGCAACGGAACAAGCAGAATTATCCATTTGAGCTTTGAGACCCTTGCTACCTTGTGCGCTAAAGGCACGCCGTTTGCATTTATATCGCCGACTACGGCTCTGTTTTTTTCAGGCATTCATATCAGTCCTTTCGAGTTAAATCAAATATGATCCGTAAGATCATTCTACAAGCCAGGAATTGAATCGCTCCTCAACTGCGGAAAGATTTTCTGCCCAATAGTTGTTATCAAGATAAATTTCATTTGCAAGCTGTTCGTCGGACTGTCCCAGATCTTTCTTCAACTGATCGTCCATAAGCGCAACCGCGTCCGGGTTAGTAGAACCGTACGGTATTTTCTTGGAAAATTCAAACTGTTGATTGGCTTCGCTTGCATATTCGATAAACTTCATTGCGTTTTCACGGTTTGGCGCGTTCTTCGGAACGACCCAGCCGGCAGAGATCATAATTCCTCCGTTATATGTCATATCGACGGGGGAGCCTTCCTGTTCGGCAGTTGCGATACGTCCGCTCCAAGCAAGAGCATAGTCGGCTTCTCCGGTGGAAAGCATTTGCGAAGGCTCCGCACCCTTTGTCCACCAAACGATATCGTCCTTGATAGTGTCGAGTTTCTTAAACGCTCTGTCCAGATCAAGCGGATAAAGCTCCTCCATAGGCACGCCGTCTGCAAGAAGCGCCGCCTCAAGCACCGTTACGGGATACTGCCATACCGCTCTTTTTCCCGGATACTTCTCGGTGTCGAAGAAATCCGCCCATGTCTGCGGTGCAGAGCTTTCGTCATACTTTGAAGAGTTCCAGGAAATTACCGAGGTGTATATCTCAGCGCCCATTACGTATTCGAGCTGTACCTCTTCGTCGATCTTAGTAGTGATGACGTCGTAGTCCATAGGCTCCAGATAGCCTTCGTTGCCGGCGTAAACGCCCCAGTATGCGTCACAGTTCATAACGTCCCATTCTGTCGTATCATTTTCAACCATAGAAATAAGCTTGGCGTAATCGGACGGCGTAACGACTGTGACCTTGATACCCGTTTCCTCTTCAAACGGTTCTACGATAGCCTCTATACGCGCATCGGTATTTGTGCCGCCCCAGTCAACGAAAACCAATTCTCCGTTTTCTCCGCCGGACTCCTCCTTACCGCAGCCCGAAAGAGTTGCCGCGGACACTGTCATTATTACTGCCAATGAGAATGCCGATACCTTTTTATGATTATATTTCATAGTAATTCCTCCCTGTAAATTAACTGTTTTCAAACTTTTTTGATTGTCGGTCAATCGACTGTTTTAAGCATTACGCCCTTTTCACGCTCATAAATTGTAGTTACACAATCGGGATTGAAGAAGAATTCCAGCTCGTTTTCTCCTCCGTACTGTCTGAATGCTTCGGGCGAAATTTTAACATTAAGCGTTGACCCGTCGGCGATCATAACCTGTGCGCGGACGTAGTCGCCCATATAAACGCTGTTGATGATCTTCCCTTTGAATGAATTTGTATGTCCCTTACGCTCTTTCATAAGATGAATAAGCTCCGGTCTGATTGCAAGAATAATATCTTTAAGGTTGTATTTGCGGTAAGAAGCAGGCTCCTCCACGCGCATAGGTTCTTTTGAAAGACCGGTCTGAACCATAGTTACTATACGGTCATTTTCAAGTTTTTTGGAAACGACCGTTCCGTTTACAAGATTGGTGCTTCCGATGAATTCAGCCACAAACTGATTTTTAGGCTGTTTGTAGATTTCCTCAGGCGAAGAGCACTGCTGGATAACGCCATGGTTCATAATACAGATCTTGTCGGACATCGTAAGCGCTTCCTCCTGATCATGGGTTACGCTGATGGTGGTGATGCCCAGTTCCTTTTGAATTCTTTTGATCTCAAACTGCATTTCCTGACGCAGGTTCTTATCCAGTGCGCCCAGCGGCTCGTCGAGCAGCAGCAGCGGGGGATTGTAAACTATAGCCCTTGCAAGCGCAACTCTTTGCTGCTGACCTCCCGAAAGCTGTTTAGGATAACGCTTTTCCATACCCTCTAGCTTGATAAGCTTGATTATGTAGGCTACCTGCTCCTTGATCTTATCCTTAGGTACTTTTCTTAGTTTCAACGGATAAGCAATGTTTTCCTCAACCGTCATATGCGGGAACAGAGCATAGTTCTGAAAAAGCATACCTATATTCCGTTCATAGGATTTCTTGCCTGCAACGTCCTCGTCGTTAATGATGATTTGACCGTCGTTGCACGCTTCAAAACCTGCTATAATTTTCAAGAGTGTGGTCTTTCCCGAACCGCTCGAGCCAAGAATGGTTAAAAACTCTCCCGGTTTTGCTTCCAGCGACACATGGTCAAGCGCCTGAAAGCTGCCGTAGAATTTGCTTACCTTGTCAATCTTGATACTTTGACCTATTGTTGACATACTTACCTCTCCTTTCGTAACCTAAAGCGTTTCCGCGCCTTTGCGAAGCTGCTTAACAAAAGAGACGTCATTTACCCGCAGATAAATGACGTCCTTGTCGTGTTTTGTTTGATTACAGTTACATTATAGCATATCTTTTTCATTATGTCATTGTACCGTAAATACAAAAAATAAGAAGAATTTTGTATTCAATAGCTATTGAAATATCTCAAAAAACTGTATTATACTATTAATAAAGAGCGTCGGCGGAACGAAAAGTCCGCCGACATCACAGAAAGGAAGTATAGCTATGAGCAGTGTTTATATGAATGAAATGACGTGGCAGGAGTTTAATGAGAAGAAGTGCCAAGTGATAATTCTCCCGGTCGGTTCGACCGAGCAGCACAGCTTTCATTTGCCTCTTTCCACTGATTCGGTTATCGCCGAAAAAATATCTGAGATATTTGCGGAAAAAATCGGCGGAGCAGTAGCTCCTACATTTACATATGGCTATAAGTCTAAGCCTATGAGCGGCGGGGGACCTCTTTTCCCCGGGACTATCGACTTAAACGGCGAAACGCTTATACGTCTGGCGTGCGACGTGCTTGAAGAGCTCTGCCGTGACGGTGTAACTAAAATTTTTGTAAACAATGCGCATTTTGAAAATGAGGCATTTCTGCTGGAGGCTATCGACCTTATTTCGCAGAAATACCCCAATGTAAAAATCCTTGAATCCAACTGGTGGGACGTGCTGTCACAGGATATAATAGATAAAGTATTCAGCGACGTATTGTTCCCGGGCTGGGCTTTGGAGCACGCTGCGATAACCGAGACCTCGCTGATGATGTATCTCGCTCCCGAATTGGTGCGCGAGGACAAGATACCTACAGAGACGGGAGTAACGCCCATACCATATCACAAATATCCTATCGTAAAAGGTATGGTGCCCGAAAGCGGCGCTCTTGCGTCTGCTAAGGGATCGTCTGCCGAAAAAGGAAAGATCATTGTTGACGCAGCGGTTGCCGAGTTTGTGAAGATCGCAGCCGAGAATTACTGATTTTCGGCGGAATGCAGTTCTGAAACGGTAAAACCGAAGTGATTCATTATCCGCAGAGCGTTCATACATTCGCATTTCGCCGTCATATCGCCGAAATCAATATCCAGAAGATTTCGTATTTTGTCTATGCGGTATACCAAGGTATTACGGTGAATGTACATAGCCTTTGCGGCATTGACCATACTGCAATTGCAGTTCAGGAATACCCGCAGCGTTTTCAGATACTCCGTACCGCATTCATAGTCGCTGTCAATGAGCGGCTTCAATATATTGCGGCAATAGTCTTTCAGCTGTTCGCCGCTGTTATTGTCGGCAAGCAGGCTGATGATCCCAAGCTTTGAAAACAGTACTATTTCAGCCTTTCCGCCGCTTCTTCGTGCAGCTGCCATTGCCTGCTCCGCTTCGTGACAGCTTCGGTGAATATCCTTGAGGTTTGTGCATATACTGCCAAATCCGCCGTATACGCATAAGCCTTCGTTTTCAGCGGAAAACTTTTCCGCAAATTTACGCATAGAAGAACATATCCGTTGTACACTTGAGTTTTCGCTGCAATTGAGATAAATGAATATTTCGTCCATATAAACGCTTGACACGAATGAACATCTTTTTGAGTATAGACAGTCTGATAACTGTTTTCTGAAAAGTTCAAGGGCGTTTTCAAATCGTGTGCGCTCGTTGTAGGTTCCGCAGCTTTCGGGATAGACAATATGCGCCATAATGATAAGAGCCGGTTCGTCAATGTTCACACCGCAGCGAAGTCCTACGCTTTTCAGCGAATTTTCGGATATATGACGATCGAATAACAGCTCGGAGAAAAACATTGCGGCACTCCGTGCTTCAAGCTGTTTCATAATTATGTTGTTGGCAATCTCCTTGGTCACATCAACGAGTTTAAGCTCCCACGGCATTTCAAAGATAGGGAGACCTTCCGCGTCGGCAATCGTTATAATCGAACGAGGCACATTTTCTATGTACTGCGGATTACATACAATGACCACGCCCGAGGCTACGTTTTCTACGCACTCCCGAATCAGTCTTTCAAGTATATCTTCGGAGCAATGTCCGTCGAGTCCTGTCATAAAAACCAGTTCGCCGCCGTGTATCCAGTCGGTTATTGAAACGTCCTGATTGATGTACACCCATGTTATCATATTGTCAAGACCGTTTTCTCCGCCGACCAGTTTAATTTGCTCAAAGCATCTGAGTTCAAGCAGATCTCTGCATTTCATATTCATAAAACGTCACTCCTTTTCAGACTGCACAAAGCCGGTCTATGATTTTCAGGCGCTATAGGAGGAAAAATATATGGTAAAAAAGTTATCGTCTCTTTGGATTTTGACCGCCGGAATTTTGTGGGGGACTATGGGGATTTTTGTACGTCGGTTTAATAACTACGGGATCAAATCGATGAGTATAGTTTTCATACGCTCTCTGCTAACTGCCCTGATCATAATGCTATGGCTGCTTTTTTCGGACCGTGGCAAATTGAAAATACGTATGAGAGATTTATGGATTTTTGCCGGTATGGGTGTGATCAGCATAGTGTTTTTCAACTACTGTTATTTTACAGCCATTTCGCTTATGTCGCTTTCGACTGCGTCTATTCTGCTGTATACTTCTCCAATATTCGTTATGCTGCTCTCTGCGCTTATCTATAAAGAAAAAATCACCGTGCGGAAAATTGCGGCTGCGGTTTTGTCGCTGTCGGGACTTGTGCTTGTGACCGGAGTACTTACAGGCGGTTCTTTGACAGCCGCAGGAATTGCTTTTGGCATAGGATCGGCGATCGGATATGCGCTCTACAGCATTTTCAGCCGAGCCGCTATCAACCGTGGATATGACCCGCGCACAGTAACCTGCTGGGCGTTTGCTTTTGCTGCGCTTCTATCGTTTTTCGGAGCGGATTTGCCGTCGATAGTCGGAATGATAAGCGTAAAGCCTTCTATGATAGGCTACACAGTTATGTTTTCAATTGTGGCGTCAGTTGCTCCGTATATACTTTATTCACTCGGACTGGAAGGAACAGAGACCGGAAGAGCAGGCGTTATCGCATCGGCAGAACCTGTTGCGGCTACCGCTTTCGGTATGATTATATATCATGAATATCCGTCTGTTTCTGCAATTTTGGGTATCGCTTTGGTCATTTTTGGATTGGCACTTGCTGTTACAGGAAAAAATTCTGTCGATGACAGTTACAATAAAAAACTAAGACCCCCGATAAATCTATAATTTAATGGTAGCACTATTTATTTACCAAATTATTATAAATTATTGTACAAAATAAAAAATGCAGGATTTTAGACTTAATCCTGCATTTTTTTATTGAGCCGTCTTATTTATTCGAATAATTGCAATTCTGCGAATAAGGAGCAAATATAAATAGTTGCACATACTTCAACTGCCGATTTATCAGAATAAAAAGCTTAAAATCACTCTATTTCAAAGGATCTCAAGGGATTTCCGTTATATTTTACATATTCTCGGGAATAAAAAAAGAA
>JAUNOG010000112.1 GCA_030531185.1 Ruminococcus sp. | reverse complement strand
TTTTTAGGCTGGCAAAGATATATGGATATCCCCACTAAATTTCTACTGCCCCGAATTCATATCAATAACTCACAAGCCAAGACTGGCGGGGATATACCAATCACTGCATGAACCTCAAGATCTGACGATTTTCATAGAAGGGGAGTATCCCTTTTTTTAATCAGTGCTATACCTCCACGCCTTCTAAAATCAATTCACCGGAGTTTGAGATTCGCGATACTGTTGTAGCGGCAGAATAAAAAGAAACCGGGTGCCTTGGGTATAGTCGGTGTCCAGTCGCACTTCGCCATCCAGTCGTTCAGCTATAATACGGCAGATATTAAGCCCCAAGCCAGTACCCTGTTCAAAAGGGTCCAGTTTTTCAAAACGCTTGAAGATGGTGGATATGCGGTCCGCCGGAATGCCACAACCTGTGTCTATGACAGAAAAAGTGATATGATCAGCAGACTCCGTAAGTGAACAGTGGAGATGTATTTCTCCTTCTGTTGTATGCTTCTCCGAGTTAGTCAACAAATTAATTAGAACCCGACGTACAAGCTGGTTGTCGGTTTGAATCAAGTAATCATCTGAAACTTCAGAGGTATAATAAAGCCGGACGCCATCAGGCTTGCGATAAACAACAGCGGCAATAGCTTCACGACAGATTTCATTACAGGAGTAAGCATCTGAACGTACGACATATTCACGACTCTCCAGATCGGACAGACTTAGAAGATTATTGACCAGAGTCGTAAGCTGCTCGGAATTGCGCTGAATCAGCCGACTGTATTCCTGCGCTTCTTCAGTGCTCACCTTCATATCGGGATCGGTTATGATTTGTGAGAATCCAACAATTGAATTAAGTGGAGTGCGTATCTCATGGCTCATATTCTGTATAAAAGCAGTTTTCATGCGGTTACCCACTTCAGCCTGGTCACGGGCAATACGGAGTTCCTCATTTTTACTACGCAACTCATTGGTTACTTTACGGCGACGATAGAGATAGGAAATAAGGTAACAGATTGAAAGCGCAAGAAAAGTAATGATAGTGAAAAAGAGGATGGTACGATAGCGGGAGGTGGTATGTTGCTGTTCCAGTTCGAGGCGCAGATTCTCCATTTTAAGGTGCTCGTTACCTATCTGCGCGTTTAATTCCGCGATGTCGGACTGTTGCAATTGAGCGGTGAAGGAATCTTTGACCGCCTGCCACTTCCGTAAAGCGGCGATACACTGCGGATACATTCCACTAGCCTCATAAATTCGGGCATGAGCCCATTCCGCATCACTTCCCTGAATCCGGTCAGCATATTCATGCGCACGGTTGTAGTCGTGATCCATGATACATTTCAAGTACTTGACTTCAAGCATAAAAGCGTCTTTTTCAAAACTTTTATTCTGTTCCGTACTCTTCATCAACCGTTTGTACAGCTGACTGAACTCGCCATAACGTTCCATTTCGTTCATAAGAATACACTTTTGTATAAGAACCAGAATGGCAGCCCTCTCGGTCTTTATACTTTCTTCAGCTTTCTCACAGTATTCTAAAGCACGCCCGTAGTTCTCTCCCCAACGGGTGTAATATTGGGCCACATCAAGATACAGCTGTGTAGGGTCCTGGTCGGGTAGTTCCTTAAGCATATAGTCCAATGCTTGCATATTACATTCATTAGCCATCTGAAACTGTAGGCGTGAGTAATAGATTTTTGCCATCGCACGGATGCAGGCATACATACCGTAAGGATGCCGATCTTTTGCAGCATCCTGCTTCATTTTTTCAGCGGTCTGCAAAGCCCGGAGTGAACGGTTATTATTAAAGTAATAAGCGATAAGCTGGTTGTAAGCATAATAGTAGTATTGAAGATAGTCATTGGCACGCGACACTTTCTTCAATTTTTCTACAGCCGCCTCCAGTTTGGCGCAGTCGGACTGTTTGAAATAATATTTCAAGGGAATAGTATAGGCCAGGCATTCAGCTTTTTTGTCACCCATACGCAAAGCTTCATGACGCAGGCTGTCAGCCACAGACAGTCCTTCAGGGAACTTGTTTAGCCGGTCCGCCCGCATATAAATAGGATAAAGGGAGTCATGTATCTTATAGGGATTATTCTGTGCTGTACATGGCAATATTACACCTGTCAACAACGACAATAACCAAAAGCGTAGCCTAAAAAAATCATTTGTCTTCATATATTTGTTTTGCGAAGTTACGAAAAGAGTGTAATTTATTGGAAATGAGCATTGGGTAATCGCTCATA
>JAUNOG010000111.1 GCA_030531185.1 Ruminococcus sp. | reverse complement strand
GTCCCGTTTGACGTGGCAATGACGCGGTTACTGTCACCGATGATCTTACGCAGATTTATAAGCGCATTAACGGCGTTGTCGTTCAGCGATATGTACCTGGTGGATTTGTCTGTCTTAGGGGAATCCTGCTCGATAAGCTCGTAGGACTTTCCGTCCTTATCGTGCGTTTTCGGAACGGAAACATTTCCGTGGACATATATGTGCCGCTTTTCAAGATTAACGTCTTTCCATTTGAGATAAAGAGCCTCTCCGACCCTCATTCCTGTGTTTAAGATGAGGATTATAGCATAGCCGTAACGGTATTTAACGCTGCCGTTTTTATACATAGAAACAGCCTCGTCGGCAATTAGCCGGACCTGCTCCTCCGTGTAGCTTGAAACGTCTCTGCGGACTTTGTTTTTCGGCAGGACAGCTCCCAGCACGGGATTGCTTATCAGCTTTAATTACGGCAAGGTTAAGGCAGGCGTTGATGTTGTCGTAAGCCTTTTTAGCAGTACTGTAGACCGTTCCTCGGATATTTTGTTCAGCATAAGCTGAATATCGTTTGCGGTAAGCTTTTTCAGCATAGAAAGAAGTTCTATACATAAATAAGACCCTGCCACGCGTGGTATCCTTCCGAAAAAGAATAATAGTGTCCGCCAATGGAATAATATAAAAAAGCCCGATTGGAGAATAAAATGTCCGAGAAAACCTATTTTGCCATAGATCTAAAATCCTTTTACGCAAGCGTCGAATGCGCCGACAGAGGACTTGACCCTATGACTACAAACCTTGTGGCAGCCGACGAAAGCCGTACCGAAAAAACAATATGCCTTGTCAAATGTCCTGCTTATATGAACTTGTTTGATGTGGCGTTTGCATTTACTAGGGATGTTACGTCCGGTTAAGGGAACTAATGGAGAATAAAAATGTTTGACACAAAAATTATGAAAGAGCATTGCTTTCACGACAGCGTAATTACCAAATGTTCTTGTTCGACAGGAGGTAACTGCTTTTATATGGAGGGTGATTTTCCCGAGGAAGAAACCGAAAACAGCGGATTGAAATATTTTAGTTTCAGCTTTTCTTATATATCGGAAATTACGGAAGACAAAATACCGAATGAGCTTTCGGATTTCGACGTTATAGATTTTGAGATAGACGGAGAAAAGGGCAAGTATTTCGTGAAACTGTGTCTTGAAAATAATTCTCAATTTATTTGTCTGAAATTTATATGTGAGAATATTGATTGCACGTTGATGAAATATAAGGGTATGTCCTACAAAAATATATACGGTTCGGATAAGTGGAACGCCGAGTGTGAACGTCAGTTATATGTTTGCGGCGAAACATATTTTAAGGACAGCGACATTTACGATTTGCCGGACGGCTATACTCTTAAAATAAAAGATTTTGCCGATACAGAAGAAAAAAATCCGCAGTATAAAATCATAAAGGCGTTTATTCAGAAATGTATACTGGAAAAATCGGGAGAGCCGTTTTACGAATTCGTCAGCAATTACGATCACGCGGCGGTTTTCAATGAATTTATCGAACACAAAAACGGTTATCACTATTTCCCTTTTCACATTGATTTATACGGAATAAGCTACTTAGAACTTGAAACCAAAAGGGTATATAATTATATCCCCGAGGGGTATCAGCATGATTTTAGCCGTTTATGCGGTGAATCGTTTATAATCACCGATATACACTATGACAGAAATACAAATCTTATTGCTTACGGCGGCTGTTACTGGGCGGCACCGAGCGATATTATGGTGGGTGATTTTTCAAATCCGCTTAATTTCAATCCCAAGCTGATAAGTGTTCACGAAATTATCGATCCGGGATATGAAGAATTTGACGACTTTGATTTTGTACGTTGGGAAAGGGATAAGTTGATTGTGAATGCAGATAATATTAAAGAATTTTCGGTTGATATTGATGAAATACTTAAAAGACTTCAAAATTAACATATATTCGGAGAGTAAAAATGTCTGAAAAAAACTACATCGCCATAGATCTAAAATCCTTTTACGCAAGCGTCGAATGCGCCGACAGAGGACTTGACCCTATGACGACAAACCTTGTGGTAGCCGACGAAAGCCGTACCGAAAAAACAATATGCCTTGCAGTTTCGCCGTCGCTTAAAGCTTACGGTATCGGCGGACGCGCAAGGCTTTTTGAGGTTGTGCAGAGGGTCAAGGAAATAAATAAACAGCGAGGATACAAATGCAAAGGCTTTCTGCTGGGGGAGTCCTGCGACGATAACGAGCTGAAAATGGACGGCTCGCTTGCAGTTTCCTATATTGTCGCTCCGCCCAGAATGTCGCACTATATGGAGGTAAGCGCGCAGATATACAACATATATCTGAGATACATTGCTCCCGAGGATATCCACGTTTATTCCATAGACGAGGTTTTCATTGACGCAACAG
>JAUNOG010000063.1 GCA_030531185.1 Ruminococcus sp. | reverse complement strand
TGCACATTATTTCGATAAGTTTAGCCTAAAATCCTTTTTCCTTTAAATCCTTGACAATATCCACAAAAAATTCCCGAACATCAAAGCCCTCGATATTTTCTCTGAAAAGATCGATCATATCTCCGTGGGAAATTCCCCGCTTGCCTTTATGCTCGATTTTAAGCGGGTTTTCTCCCCACAAACCGGACTCCATTGTCACAAGCCCGTCGTTTCCCGAGCCGTGGGACTTATTCAGCATATAGCCGATATTAAGCGGAAATCCCGCAGATTTTGCGCTGTTCATCTGAGACATTACAGCGTGATAATATACCCCCTCGGCATTGGGAGTTTCGGCGTTGAACTTTTCGCAGCTTGCGAAAGTAAGCTCCCTTACGCCTTTTCTGAAGCTGGGAGCGGTATCTCCCATAACAGTGAAAAGCTTATTGTACTTTCTGTCCACAAAGTCGAACAGCCCGTCCGAAACCTTGCTCAGAATATTGTCCACAAATTTACAGCCGTAATGAGGAGTATTGATAGTCGTAAGACTTGCCACGTATTTATCCATACCCAGTCTTGAAATAGCATAGCGTGAGTCAAGTCCGCCCTTTGAATGGGCGATAATGTTGACTTTTTCCGCACCCGTTTCCTTTATGACCTCAAGAATGCGCTCTTTTAGTTCCGTAGCGCTTGCCTCGACTGTATTTGCGGACTGCTGATTTCCGTAGTATATTTCAGCTCCGTTTCTCACAAGCTCCTTGGGAATTCTTCCCCAGTAATTGAACAGCTGCCAGTCTCTGAAAAATATGCCGTGAACCATAAGTATTGGATACCTTGTTTTGCATATTTCGTTTTCCTTACGCATATTGTCGAGGTCCTGCTTTGCCTGCTCAAATCGGAATTCATTGCGTGCAACTCTGCGTATTTTGGAAAGCACAACGATATTCACGATAGGTATGTACCAAGTAAACAGCAATATAATGTACCAATAAAATTTGACCTGTCTTGCGGAAACGGCAATTCTGATAACTCCGAAAAAGCCTATTACCGCACAGAAAAACATTGCAAAAATATCGTTGGCAATATTCCTCCAGACGCTGAGACCTCCGAAAACCGCAATAGCTATCATAGCTGCGGTTTCAAGACAAAGCAGTACGTTTGCGCTGCCTGTAAGAAAAGTCCCTTTGGCTATTCTGTTGAGCTTTCTGTCGCTGTCCTGCTTTCCGCCCGCTATTGCAAGAAACAGTATAAAATATAAGGACAATGCAATTATTGCCGTAATTTTCAGGGCAGTCCCTACATTTATCAGCTCCCATAATGCAATGATATTACAAAAGCACAGCAGAAAAAGCTGTCCTATAAAACCCCTGATTTTTCTCATACTATCACCTAGCTTATTCCCATTTTGCGTTTTTCCTGTCTCACGTCGCTGCCGATAAACATTATCGGAGAAAAAAATCCCGTAAGACGTGAAACTATTCTGTCGTTGTACTTGCTGTCAAGCTCTTTCATTGACAGATTTGTGGATATTATCGTAGGTCTGCCGGAATTGAGACGTTCGTTGATAATTTCATAAAGCACCGAGTCTGTAAAGGAAGTCTGAAACTCAGAGCCGAGATCGTCCAGAATTACAAGCTCCGCATTAATGATTATTCCCGTAGTATCGCCCTCGCGCCGTCTGAAACGCTCGTCCTCTATCTGTCGGAAAAGCTTTAAAATCGAACCGAAGAATACATTTACACCCTCGCTCAGCAGTTTCTTTGCAATGCAGGAGGACAAAAACGTTTTTCCCAAGCCTGTTTTGCCGAAAAAGAAAAGCGAATCTGCATCGGGAGTAAAATTATTGGCATAATCCAAGCAGTCATTATAGACAACGCTCATACGCTCGCGGGGATTTATACTTCCCATTTCCTGAGGGTAAAAATCAATTCGGAACTCCGAAAAATCGTGAAGCTGAATCGAGCACTGTTCATTAAGCTCCTCTGTGGTGTACTTGCTTAACAGCTTTTCAAAGCACTCGCACCGTCTGCCCTCCACAAATCCCGTGTCTCTGCACTTTTCACAGTGATAGTGATATTGCAGATAATCGGTGGGATAACCGAATGTATCCAGCAGTTCCTTTATGGTCTGCTGCGCCATAAGGTTTCTGTTCTTTATCTCATTGATTGCGGACCGCGCACCCTCCTTACTGCCGTTGCCGATGATATCCGCAAGCATACCGAACTGAGACGACAGCGTATTGCTGTGCAGTCTGTATATCTCAGGAGCGGTTTTTTTAATTTCGTTAAGCCGCTGTGCACGCTGTTCTTCGGATTTCTCGTGGCGTGAATTGATTTCAGCCTCGGCGCGCTCATATGCATTTTTAGTGTATTTCATCGTCCTGTCCTTTCGTTATTCTTTATCGGAATTTTTCTTGCTCAGACTGAAATTCATAGCGAACTGTTCAAATTCGTCCAGATCATAGGAAGTATCATTTTGAATTTCCTCGACCTGTTTTTTGACAGCATATTTGCTTTTGAACTGCTCATCGCTCTTATATACCTGTTCGGGAGTTTTTATACTGCCCTCAGCCCATTTCATAAGAATACCGTCTATATAGCTGAAATTAAGCTTGTTCTTGGCGTCAAGACACTTATTGTACGCAATTTCTATCATTTCAATCGAAAATCCTGTGCTGTTCCATTTAGCTATATATTCGCTTTGCTGTTTGGAGGGTTTACTCTCCATACCGAAGACTTTCAGCACCTTATTTTCAAAACTGCGCTGCTCTCCCGCTCGGATTATAGCCTGCTCTACCTCGGAATAAGTTGTAATATCCTCCTCAAACCAACGTATCATAACAGCATACAAATATGCAATACTATGCTTTCCGATAGTTTTACAGTACTCTGCCGCAAGAAGAATTGTAGGAACATCAAATTTGTAAAGTTCATACAGCTCAACAAGTCTGCCCAGCTCCTTGCCGTTAATAGAAAATTGCAGAGTGCTCTGTATATCGTTGACAAGCTGTTTCAAATCAGCGTCCTTTTCTGCTTTTTCTTTAATTTCCCGCTGTGTATAGTTAACCACTACCCTGCGGTCTACAATATTTTTAGTAGGCTTGACCGCTTCGACCAAGGATACAGGCTCACTTCGGTCGGAAAATTTCTTCGGCTGTTCGGCGGATATCTGAGAAACAGCGGGAACTGCCGTCTCGCCGCAGGTAATCACTCCCAGTCCGCACCAGTACATAACGGCGTCGTCAACTATCTGAGCGGACAGTCCGCATAGCTGAGAAAGCTCCTCGGTAGACGTGTTACGTCTGCCTGCAAGAATACACAGCAGGACTTTTATGTAATTTCCGTCGCTTAGCTTTAAAAAGTCCGAAACAACGCAGGCGGGTACGCTGAAATCCGCTCCCCAGTCGTCTCTGGAAAATCTATAATTCATAATCATATCTCCAAACATAAAATATCATTATAAGTATAGCATATTTCGATATATTTTGCAATAAACATTGTATACAAAAAATATACAATTGCGCGCAGGAGCAAATAAATTTTCCCAAAAGATTAAAAGTATGCAAGGTATGGCAAAGCAGTGTAATATTTCTATTATAGCTATAAAAGCGTAAATACGCTAATTTAATACAGCAGGGCTTTTATAAGAAAAAACAGCATAGATCTCTCTATGCTGTCAACAGATATTTATCTTTCTTCACAGATAAGCTTTATCGCAGTTCTTTCTTCGTTATCGATAATAACATTCGCAAAAGCGGGAATGCATATCATATCAATTCCAATAGGCGCTAAATATCCTCTTGCGATCGCAATGGCCTTGATCGCCTGATTTGCCGCGCCTGCTCCCACAGCCTGAACTTCAACCGCACCGCTGTCTCTGATTACGCCTGAGATTGCACCTGCAACTGAATTTGGTACTGAGCGTGATGAAACCTTTAATACTTCCACAATACAACCTCCCATACTGTAAATTTGCCACATATAAATTATAGATATATTATACTACACAGTGAAGAATTTTGCAAGCGTTTATTTGGGATTTAGTCATTTACGCCGAATAATACGCTGTATATTTGTTGCTTTTCCCGATTTTTCATCAAAGGAAACCACTACTCCGTTTATAAAACAGGGATTTTCGCTTTCCGAAAACTTCACAGGAGCGTGGTACTTTAGCTTATTGATAATGATATCGCTTTCCACTCCCAGAACAGACAGCTCGGGACCCGTCATACCTGCGTCGGTTATATAGGCGGTATGACCGTCCAGAATAATTTCATCGGAGGTCTGAACATGCGTGTGCGTACCGATAACGGCAGTAACCTTATTTTGCAGATAAAAGCCCATAGCCTTTTTCTCCGAGGTCGCCTCCGCATGGAAATCCACAAAAATATTGGGGGTATCAAGCTCAGCAAGAATTTCGTCCATTTTGAAAAAAGGATTATCAAGGCTGTCAAGATAAAGAGTGCCCATAAGATTGACAACGGCAATTTTGATAGGACACAAGTCTATTACCGCAACTCCCCTTCCCTCAACGCCTGCGGGATAGTTTGCAGGTCGGAGAAGTATTTCGCTGCTGTCATACAGGTTCATTGCCTCGCGTCTCTTAAAGCAGTGATTTCCAGTTGTAACAACGTCTGCGCCCATTCGCACAAGCTGTTCAAAGGACTGCGGGGTAATACCGTTTCCCTGTGCGGAATTTTCTCCGTTAATTACAGTAAAATCAATGCTGTACTCTTTTTTAAGATTATATATCTTGCTTGCAAGAAAGTCACAGCCCGACTGTCCCACAACATCTCCGATAAACAATAAATTCATATTATTGCTCCCCCGATTAATTTTCTCTTTGGATTGATAAATTAATTATACTATACTTTTTTGCAAAAAGCAAGCGAAATATGAAAAAAGTCACGGAAATCAAGATTGATTTCCTTAGAGGTAAGAAGTTAGAAGTAAGAGGTTAGAAAAGGTGCGCCGCAGACGTATTTTATATTTTGTCTGTATCTCAGACATCTTATTTCTTATATTCGGTATCTAGCTTTTACGGAAATCAAATTTATAAAAATAGTTTTCCATAAAAAAAGTCATTTCCAAAATAAAGAAATGACTTTTTTCAATATTATAAATCAGTATCGTCGATGATAGGCGTATCAGGAATTTCAATTTCTTCCTGCGCCTTGACTTCATCGGAAGTATCCTCGGAAACCTCCACATCAATTTCGCCCTTCATAAGCTTTTCAAAATCGTCTCCGTCGATCTTTTCGTGAACGAGAAGATATTTAGCAACCTTGTGAAGCTCCTCGATATTTTCCTTTAGAACGACTACTGTCTTGTCATAGCACTCGTCAATAATTTCACGAACCTCGGCGTCAATTTCAGACTGTACCTTTTCGGAGCGTCCCTTGCTGTGACCGTAGTCCATTCCGACAAAAGGCTCGCTGTTATCGTCGTCGTAAACAACAGGCCCCAGCTTCGACGAAAAACCGTACTGAGTAACGATAGCCTTTGCAAGCTTTGTGGAACGCTGCAGATCGCTGATCGCGCCTGCAGACGCCTCTCCGATAATAAGCTGCTCGGCAACACGTCCGCCCATGCAGACCACGATTTCTTCCTTGAGCTTTCTTTCGGTAACGTTCAGAAGCGAAGGCTCTTTCTCAGGCAGGTGAATTGTCATACCGCCCGCTGAACCTCTCGGAATAATTGTGACCTGATGTACCTTATCCTGTGTAGGCATATGGTATGTGACAACTGCGTGACCTGCCTCGTGATAAGCCACAAGACGCTTTTCATCTTCTGTAACAACGTGACTTTTCTTTTCAGGACCCGCAAGTACCTTAATGGTAGCCTCCTCAATATCGGGCATTGTGATAGCCTTACGCTGATGTCTTGCGGCGAGCAGCGCAGCCTCGTTAACAAGGTTTTCAAGCTCTGCGCCTGTAAATCCCGCAGTAGACTTAGCAATAGTCGAAAGCACAACGTCGGGAGCAAGAGGCTTATTTCTTGTGTGGACCTTGAGAATTTCCTCTCTGCCCTTAACATCGGGATAGTTTACAAAAATCTGTCTGTCGAAACGTCCCGGTCTCATAAGAGCGGGGTCAAGAATGTCCTTACGGTTGGTAGCCGCTATTACAATGACAGAATCGTTGTCCGCAAAACCGTCCATTTCAACAAGGAGCTGGTTAAGGGTCTGTTCGCGCTCGTCGTGACCGCCTCCCATACCTGCGCCTCTGTGACGTCCTACAGCGTCGATCTCGTCGATAAAGATAATGGACGGAGCATTCTTTTTAGCCTGCTCGAACAAATCTCTTACACGCGACGCTCCCACGCCGACAAACATTTCAACGAAGTCCGAACCCGAGATCGAGTAGAAAGGTACGTTCGCCTCCCCCGCAACGGCTCTTGCCAGCAACGTCTTACCTGTACCCGGAGGACCGAGCAGCAGTACGCCCTTAGGAATTCTTGCGCCGATCTCCGTATATTTTTTATTGTCGCGCAGAAAATCGACAATCTCTTTAAGCTCTTCCTTTTCCTCGTCCGCACCCGCAACGTCGGCAAATGTAGCCTTTTTATTGCTTGGAGCAAGTCTTGCATTAGTCTTGCCGAAGGAGGACATTTTACCGCCTGCCGCGCTCTTCATCATAAATACGAAGAAGAAGATCATTACGCCCAGCATAAGCAGAGTTGGGATCAGATTAAGCCAGAAGCTGTTGTCCGAAATCGGTATAAGGTTATATTCCAGCGGCTCATCGGGATTTTCGGCGTCGTAAAGCTTACGGTAATTAACCGCGTCCTCGCCGCCTAAAACCTCGTTTGCAAAAAGAGACACGTTTGGAACGGTGTACTTGTATTCTTTATCTTCCTTATCGTCTTTAAGCTTATACACCAGCTCGCCCGAGCCTAAATCAAGCTCGAAATAGCTGACGTTAAGATTATCAAACTGAGACATAACCTCAGAATACTGCTTTTCATCAGACTTGGAAGTCAAGTTCGACAGCATATATACAAGTCCCGTAATGACCGCAACACATACAAGTAAATATATGAGCAGACTTTTTCCGTTATTCTTCAATCAATCACAACCTTTTGTTCTGTATTTATATGACATTTCGCAATGCCTTAACCGTCTGACGTCATACAATGTCAAACGACGGTATTTTAGTCCGCAGCTAATCTTTATGGACATCAACCTTTAAGATTATAAACTATAAATG
The DNA here is from genome assembly GCA_030531185.1 of Ruminococcus sp. Classification (GTDB taxonomy): domain Bacteria; phylum Bacillota; class Clostridia; order Oscillospirales; family Ruminococcaceae; genus Hominimerdicola. The sequence continues at coordinate 6,587 of JAUNOG010000063.1, read as the reverse complement.
TGACAACAGCGTGAAAATCTAATAATTGAATATAGAATTATTTAATCATTTGTTTCATAGAACACAAACGCACGGCGTGTACTTTCATCGATTTTCACACGATCAGCCGCGCCGAAGCGTTCAAGCATAACTATACCGTCATCATCGCAGAGTATAACTGCGCCGTTTCGCGTATCAACGTCAAACGCCTGTTTTAACAGCTTTTTTACGTCGGACTTAAAGTCGCGGTTTACAAGCTGAATTTTATCTCCTGACAATCTTTGCCTCAGAACAATTTCACCTTTTATTTTATCATAATCAAGACAGGAATTTGCAAACTTTTTATTAACATTTTCATACCTGCCTTCAATTTCAATTATTTCAAAGCTTATTTTCCGTCCGCACCAGTCTACGGAACAGTCGGGAACTGCAAAAACAGGACTTTGAGTTAAGGCAGACTTCTTTTTTTTCTCCGCAAATGCGAGAGTTCCGCCTTGCGAGATTGCAAAGCAGTTTTCCTTGACATTTATTTTCCCGTCTGATTTTGCAAGGAATTCAATATCTGCGATTTTCTCTGAGGATACCGTGATCCCCTGTTCCGATAAAATATGCATAATCACTCTGCGCCTTATGGGATAGTCCAGATTTGAAATTTTATCGCAGCTGTAACCTTTTTCATCTTTGACTTTCTCAAATGCCTTATCAGCGGTTTTTTCCAGAAAATTGCTGTCCTCCCTGAGATAATCAAGCGTCGCGCCGAAGGTTTTCATCAGCGACGGATTTATATCGGCAAGTACAGGCAAAACATTATGTCTTATTTTGTTTCTGGAATATTCGTCCTGCAAATTGGTTGAGTCGGTGACGTAGTCCTGTCCGATTTCTGACAGAAAATCCTCGATTTCCTGCCTTGAACACTCTATCAGCGGACGTATGATATTGTCCCTGACAGGCGGTATCGAGGCTATTCCCTTTAGTCCCGAGCCTCTCGCGAGATTAAAAATTGTCGTTTCAAGGCAATCGTTGAGATTGTGCGCCGTGCATATCCTGTCGCAGTCAAACTCCTCAAAAGCCTTATATCGTAGTATTCTTGCGCCCTCTTCAGTGGAAAGCGAATTAGCTTGACAGTATCCGATAACATCGACACGTCTTACCTCAAGACTTATTCCAAGCTTTTCACATAATCTGCGGCAGAATTCCTCGTCTCTGTCGCTTTCCTCACCTCGCAGGCAATGATTTATATGACAGGCGGTCACGTTATATCCAAGCCGGTACAAACACAAAAGGAGCGCAGCGCTGTCTGCTCCGCCCGAAAGCCCTATGAGCAAGCGCCGGCTCTTTTCCGCCATTTGATATTTTTCGATAGTATTCTGAACCTTGTCAAGAAAATCAGTAGTTTTAATTGTCATCTTTTCTGAATTCCAATCCGCTGAACAGCGTATACTCTCCTATCCAGCTTAGCTTAACGGTAGCGGTCTGTCCGTGTCTGTTTTTGGCGACTATACATTCCGCAACCGACTGATCCTCCGTCGAATCCGCATAATAAGCGTCGCGGTAGAGGAACATAATAATGTCTGCGTCCTGCTCGATAGAGCCCGACTCACGCAGATCCGACAGCATTGGACGCTTATCCTCGCGCTTTTCCGAACTACGTGATAACTGCGAAAGCGCAATAATAGGAACGTTAAGCTCCTTAGCCATAAGCTTTAGCTGTCTTGTGATCTCCGAAACCTCGGTAACACGGCTGGAGTGCTTATTAGGCGACTGCATAAGCTGTATGTAGTCGATGACCACAAGTCCCAGATTTCTCATTCGTCTGAGCTTTGCTTTCATCTGAGGTACCGTAACGCCCGCTCCGTCGTCAAGATATATCGGAAGCTGAGACAGAACGTCCGCCGCCTCGGCGACCTTATCCCAGTCCTCCTGCTTCATATCTCCCGAACGCAGCAGAGTATTGTTGACTCTGCCCTCCGAGGCAAGCATACGGGAAACAAGCTGTTCCTTGCCCATTTCCAAAGAGAAGATTACTACGTCTCTCTTAGTTGATTTGCAGCAGTTGACTGCAATATTAAGCGCAAACGCCGACTTACCCATAGCGGGACGAGCCGCAAGCACTATCAGGTCCGTTTTGTTAAGACCTGTGGTTATAGCGTCAAGCTGAGCAAATCCCGAGCGAGCACCTAAATGCTCCGCCGCATCGGGACCGGATATTTCCGACAGATGCTTAAAGGTCTCCACAATAACGTCGTTAATTCTTGTCAGACCTGCGACTTCCTTGCCCTGTCTTATATCGAAAATCATCTGTTCTGCGCTGTCAAGCATTACTGCGGGATCGGTAGTTCCCTCGTTGGCGGTTTCAATGATTTTATTTGCAACGTTAATAAGCGAACGCACCTGCGCCTTATCCGCAATAATTTTGCAGTAGCTTGTTATATTGGCGGTAGACGGAACATTTTCCATAAGACCGGTCAAGTATGTTTTAGCCATAGCCGAGGTCTCAAATATTCCCATTGTAACAGCCTCGTTTACGACTGTAATGATGTCCTCGGTACTGCCTGTGGAAAACATTCTCATTATAATCGAGAACAGCTGCTGGTGCTGAGGTCTGTAAAAGCTTTCAGGCTTTAACAGTTCGACAACCTTTGGCAGACAGGCAGGATCCAGCAGAATTCCGCCTAAAACCGCCTCCTCAGCCTCCTGAGAATAAGGCAGCTCCCTGCCTAAAAGCGCAGAACCGCTGACGTTTGAAAAACTGTCAAGTCCAGGCATAATTACTCCTCGATCACTTTTATCTTTATCTCACAGGAAACTCCGTGAGTAAGCTTGATAACTGCTGAAAAATCGCCGAATGCTTTGATCTCGGTATTAAGATTGATTTTCTTCTTATCGACATTCACGCCGTACTGAGCTTTGAGAGCGTCGGAAACCGCGCTTGCCGTAACTGCTCCGAAAAGCTTTCCGCCCTGACCTGCCTTGGTTTTGATAACAACCTCTTTCCCTCCGATTTTATCGGCAACAGCCTTGTTATCGGCAGTCTCAACGTCTATCTTGTGCTGAGCCGAAGCCTTTTTTCCTGCAAGGTCGTTGAGATTTTTTGCATTAGCCTCAACGGCAAAGCCCTTTGCAATAAGATAATTTCTGCCGTAGCCGTCCGCTACGTTGAGGGTATCTCCCGCCTTGCCCGAGCCTTTAACATCTTTGATCAAAATAACTTTCATTTTTACACAGCCTTTCTTATTTAGTGTTGTTCCTTATATATTCGTCTATAGCCTCCGTAAGCATTTGCTTTGCCGCAGGGATAGTAGTTTTAAGCTGAGTTGCCGCCATAGTCAAATGACCTCCGCCGCCTAAAGCTTCCATAACTATCTGAACATTGAACTGCCCCATACTTCTTGCGGAAATATTTACCGTACCGTTCTGCTCGTACATAACGAAGGACGCATTAACGCCGGTAATTCCAAGCAGCTCATCAGCCGCCTGGGACGCCGCAATTCTGATGTTTGAGAAACTTTCCTCGGTAGAAGCGATAGCGCATTTTCTGTAAACATAAGCCGAATTTATAAGTGCGGATTTCTGATGATAGGTCTCAATGGAGTTCGCAAACATCTTCTTGACCGCAATAGTATCGGCTCCCTTTTTCTTGAGGTACGCCGCAGTCTCAAAGGTCGTAACTCCCGTTTTCATAACAAAGTTCTTTGTATCGAGCATAATTCCCGCCAAAAGAGCCTCAGCCGCGTGAACGCTGAGCTGTGTTCTGTCGCCCCAGTATTCTATTATCTCTGTGACAAGCTCCGCCGCAGAGGACGCGCCCGGTTCAAGACAGGAGGCGATAAGCGGCTCGATACCGTTTACCATTCTTCTGTGATGATCTATTACCACTATATTCTTTGCGATATTGATAATTTCCTTTGACTCCACAAGCGCAGGATTATGAGTGTCGACAACAATGAGCAGCGTATCGCCGTCCAGCTTGTCATAGCCCTCCTCGGGAGTAATATAATAATTAGCGATCTCATTTTCTTCTATATAGCTTATAAGAGTTTTGGCGAGGTTCTGTTCCCTATTGACCACAACAAAACACTCGGGGACGATTTTTTTCAGCGCACAGCACAAGCCTGTTGCCGAACCGATACTGTCAAGGTCTCCGAACCTGTGACCCATAATAAGTACTTTTCTAAATCCCTGACCGTCGTCGTTACTGCGGAAATTGCTCAGGCTCTCCACGCTGCCCGGCTTAATGATCTCAAGAAGAGTTTCCGCGAAAATTCTTATCTTTACTCTGTTATTGTTGTCCGCAGCATTTGAAACTCCGCCGAAAAATCTGAATTCTCCGTTCTCTCTGACAGCCGCCTGATCTCCGCCTCTGCCCTGACAAAGCTCCAGAGCCTGTTTTGCCAGTCTTTCGCATTCTTCAAGTCCCTTGCCCTCTCTGCCAACGCCGATAGACAGGGTAACGTTGGTGCGTCCGCCGACCTTTATCTCTCTTGCCTCTTGCAGTATCTTAAATCGGTTTTCAATTTTCTTTGAAAGAAACCTTTCCTCCATAAATACATAAAACCTATCGTTGGAAACCTTCTTTGCAATAGCGGTAGTCCCCTCGAGAAAACGCTCCATAAGCTTTTCGATCTCTACGACAACGTGAGCCTTTTCGCTCTCACGGCTGTTTGACATAAGATCGCTGAAATTATCTATAACAATGATGATAACAGAATTGTGGGACTGATAAGCGTCGTATCTCAGCTCTGTGAAATCTGTTACGTCCTCAAAATATACCATTGACAGTTCGTTTTTGTTATCGGTATGTACAGCCTTAGCTATATAATATCGCTTGGAAAGGCATATCTGGCAGCCGCTGCGGGAGAACGCCTCCTTCATATCGATATTCATAAGCTCCAAAAGAGAAACTCCGTAAGCCTCCTCGTCGGGATAGACGTAACGTTCAAAATGCCTGTTATACCACATTATACGGCAATGACCGTCAATAATTATACACGGCGCAGGAAAATGCAGCAAACTGTCTCTTTCGGTTTTGGAAATCATAGATGAAATTTTTGCGATCTGCTTTTTATTATGATTTCTGAAAACAAAAGCCTCCAGCAGTAAAAGCATTGTGCATATGCAGGATATGAGTATCAGCACGCTGCCCGCGTCGCTCTTTGTCGGCGTTGAATGCAGCATAAAAGCTCCTATCAGCGCCGATAAAGCTATAACCGCTATTGTCAGATCAAGTAAAATCTGAAAACCGTTATTAGTACCTTTCATTTCAGCCCGCCCCTTGTCGTTTCCGTTTCTGTTCAACATTCAATTTCTTTATATCTCCATAATTATGGGGAGTATCATAGGACTTCTTTTTGTTTTCTTGAAAATGAAATCCGAAAGATTGTCTTTCATTTTGCCCTTTATTGCATTCCATTCGTGCATATTGCTGTCAAGACAGTTCTGGAGCGTTTCGGTAAGCAGTTCTTTTGCCTCGCCCATAAGCTCCTCGCTTTCTCTTACATACACAAAGCCTCTTGAAACCACGTCCGGACCTGCAAGGATCTCTCCGATAGTTCTGTCAATGGTCGCAACCGCAATTATCAGTCCGTCTTCGGCAAGACGCTTTCTGTCCCTGAGAACTATCGCTCCCACGTCGCCCACGCCGAGACCGTCAACAAGTATCTTTCCTGCGGGAGCCTGACCCACGACTTTCATATCCACGCCGTCGGTCTCGATAATATCGCCGATACCCTGAATAAGAATATTTTCCTCGGGTATGCCGACGGACATCGCAGTCTCCTTATGCTTCATCAGGTGCTTGAACTCGCCGTGCACAGGAATAAAGAACTTAGGCTTTGTAATAGAGAGTATAAGCTTCTGCTCCTCCTGACAAGCGTGACCCGAAACGTGCACCTCGTACATCTTTTCGTAAACCACGTCTGCGCCCAACTTCATAAGCTCGTTCACAACGCGTGTAACAAGCTTTTCGTTTCCGGGGATAGGGTTTGCGGATATAATAATAAAGTCGTTGGGCGTAATGGAAACCTTTTTATGCTCGTTCATAGCCATTCTCGACAATGCCGACATAGGCTCGCCCTGACTTCCCGTAGTTACCAGAACGATTTGTTCGGGACTGTATCTGGAGATCATATCTATATCGATAAGAACTCCGTCGGGAACCTTCAGATAGCCGAGTTCTATGCCAACGCTGATAACGTTGACCATACTTCTTCCCGAAACGGCCACCTTTCTGCCCGTATTAACGGCGTTATTGATGATCTGCTGTACTCTGTGTACGTTGGACGCAAAGGTTGCGATTATAATACGCTTGCCCTCCGCCTTATTAAAAAGCATTTCAAAGCTGTCGCCAACCTTGCGCTCGCTCATTGTATATCCGGGACGCTCAGAGTTTGTGGAGTCCGACATAAGAGCAAGAACACCTTTATTTCCAAGCTCCGCAAGTCTCGGCAGATCAATAATGCCTCCCTCGATAGGAGTATAATCGACCTTGAAATCTCCCGTATGGATAATTACTCCCGCAGGGGTATGAATAGCCATTCCCACAGCGTCGGGAATATAGTGGTTAACTCTGATAAATTCCACAGCCATACAGCCCAGCCTGACCGTCTGTC
>JAUNOG010000110.1 GCA_030531185.1 Ruminococcus sp. | reverse complement strand
GTTTTTGTCTATTCCTTACCGATTAATAAAAGAAGTTTATTACTTATAAAAATGAGCAAACAATAAATTAGCACTCTCCTATTGAAAGTGCTAAAAAATCGTGATATAATATAATTGAACAAAGGAAAAGAAAGCGAATAAACTAAAAAAATGGTTTATTACAAGCAGAAATTCCGATGTTCAGAAATTGATATATTACACAAAGTGTTTTGAAAGGAGTAATGACTTATGTTAATGCCTATTAGAAGAAGTTTATTTGATGAGATCTTTGACTCTCCGTTCACAGGTTACAGAACTCACGACTTGATGAATACCGACGTCAAAGAAACCGACGAGGGATACGAAGTAATGATCGATATGCCCGGTGTGAAAAAAGAAAATCTGAAAGCGGAATTAAGCGACGGTAATCTCACAGTAAGCGCAACGACAGATTACAGCAACGATGAAAAGGACGACGACGGCAGATACATTCGTCGTGAGCGTTATTCTGGTTCGTTCAGCCGTAATTTCTATGTCGGCGAGGACGTTAAGCAGGAGGATATCAAAGCAACCTTTGAAAACGGTACGTTGAAGCTGCTTATTCCCAAAAAGGAAAAAACGCAGCAGGTCGATGAGAAGAAGTATATTGCTATCGAAGGATAACAAATAGAAAAGGGAGGAATTATTATGCCGCACAGTATTTTGGCAAGTGACTTTTTCGATGACTTTTTCGGATATCCATTCTATGACGACAAGGACATGAGAAATCTGGAAAAGAAGTTATACGGTCACCGAAGCAAGGAACTTATGAAAACGGATATTAAAGAAACAAAATCCGCATACAAACTGGAAATGGATATTCCCGGATTTAATAAAGACGAAATAAAGGTTTCCTTAAAGGACGGTTATATAACTATCTGCGCTGCTAAAGAAGATATAAAGAAAGACGATGCAGACAAGAAATCAGAACGTTATCTGCGAAGAGAACGTTATTCCGGAATATGCGAAAGAAGCTTTTACGTCGGCGATGATATTTCCGAGGAAGACATCAAGGCAGAATTCAAACACGGTATATTAAAATTGACCATTCCGAAAAAGGAACAAAATGCAGAGACCGAAGAAAAGAAATATATCGATATCGAAGGATAAGGTATTATTTTAAAAAGGAAGGTATGTGCAACCAAGCAATTGGGGCGCACACCTTCCTTTTTATGTATGTAAAGGCTATACCGCAAAATGATTGTTGCAGTATTCCCCATATAATGTTTAGATTTTATGAAATAAAGCCTTGAAGCGTACTGCGTCCTCATTGTTCAGGTAATAGCAAATATTGTTCAGTTCTAACTCAGAAATTGATTTATGTGAGTTGGCAAAAGCAAGTACGGCAAGACTTTCCGAAGTTAGAAAACACGCAAGAGAGCTTATCTGCCCGAAATTTTCAGCCTTCTTGCAGTTGATCTCCACAAGTCTGCTAAGAGTCTGCTTGTCAATAAAACTGGCAATATTGCATAGCTGTAAAAAGCTTTCAACCTTTTCGGAATTTGCCGACGCCAAAGAACAAAGCACGTCTTTTTCAATGAAGTGAGCAATCCGGCAGATTTGTGAAAAGCTCTCAGGAAGATCAATATGCTCAGATACAAGTCTTGAAATATCCGGCTTGCTCATCCGACAGGAGATTTCACATATCTGTTCAAAGGATTTAACCTTTTCGCTGTTGTCCAGAGCTACTTTATCAAAAGCTGTCTGACTGATATATGAGGCTATCATACATACCTGAGAAAAATCACTCACAAGACTGCTGTTTGCCACAGCCAGACTGCTGAGAATGTTTTCCTCAAGATAAGGCGCGGAATCAATAATCTGTTCAAAGCTTTCAACGTTTAACTGAGAGTTCTCAATAGCTTCGGAAATTTCACTCGGTTTCATTATTGAGATTATCTCAAGTAGGTCCGGCGTTTTTTTGTGTTCCGAAACGCTTTTGACTGCTCTTGACTGCTTATCATTATCAAGTATGGAATCTATACTGACGTTATACATCTGTGCGATCTGTACAAGATTTGAAATATCTGGCATTGTCTTTCCGCGTTCCCAATAGCTGACGGCCTGAAAGCTTATCCCAAGCATTTCTGCAACCTCCATTTGCGTCATATTAGCATCCCGACGGAATTTTGCCAACCGTTTTCCTGTAAGCTCCATATCAAATATGATAGCACATCCCTCCAAAATAATTTAGGCAACACCGTACAAAGCCGTAAGACGGTAGTTGTGCGGCGTTGCCTTTATGTTTATTATATCACATCCTGCCGTATTCTTCAAGATATATTTTCAGACCCGACTATATAAATAGATCGGGTCTAAAAATAATTGTATTAAATTCCAAAATCATCTGCGTTTTTTACTCATAACGACTACCGCAGCAAGTATAACGACCGAAAAGCCTGAAACAGCTGCAACCGCTCCTCCGGTACTCGGGTTGATGTCGCTTTTATTTGCTGTTGACGTCGAGGAGGCTCTGCTGCTTGCCGCAGAAGAGCTAGCTGCAGAATTTGACGATGAGCTGATTCCCGAATCTGACGAGAGATCG
>JAUNOG010000062.1 GCA_030531185.1 Ruminococcus sp. | reverse complement strand
TTTCAAGTTCATAACAGAGAATTTAATGATAAAAATACGCCGCCGGAGCACATTTTCTTACATCTTACTTCTAACCTCTTACCTCTAACAGGCACAAAAAACGTTGGTTATTTTTGTGCGATATGTATATTGGACAAAGCCGCAATATGTGTTATAATTATTAGGTATAGAATTAGATTTTTTCTTGAAAGGAAAACTTGATATGAGTGTAACTATTAAAGACGTGGCAAGAGAGGCAGGCGTTTCCGTCGCTACCGTGTCGAGAGTTCTTAACGGCAGCTGCAATGTTTCCGAGGACTCCGCAAAAAGGGTCAACGAGACTATCGAGCGGCTCAATTACTCTCCGAATTTTCTGGGACGTAATCTGAGAAAGTGCGAAACTAACGTAATTCTCTGCATTATGCCCACGTCGGAGCATTCGCTGTATTCCAAGATCGTAATGGGTATGCAGTCTTATGCGAGCAAGGTCGGTTATGATATTATTACTGCTGTCTCGTCGGGACATTCCGCTACGGAGACCCGCCAGATGAATATGCTGTTCAATAAAACCGTTGACGGCGCAGTCCTGCTGGGAACTAATTTCAGCGCGGAGGAGCTTAACGCTCTTGCTGAAAATTACAACATTGCGCTGTGCTGCGAGGGAGTTACGGGGGCGAACGTGCTTACCGTCTCGGTGGACGACGAACAAGGCTCATACGACGCTGTTATGACGCTTATCAGAAAGGGACACAGGAGAATTGGCTTTATCGGAACCAATTCCGACGCTATCTCTTCGACGGCTAGGGAAAACGGCTACAAGCGCGCTCTTAAGGACGCGGGTATCGGGCTTGACGAGCAGCTGATCTATAAGGACAGCTATGATTACGAGTGCGGAGCGGCGGCGTTTGATTATTTTTATTCGCTGGATAACAAGCCTACGGCTATCTTCGCAGTTTCGGATCTGCTGGCTATCTCCGCAATACACAAGGCGAGCGTCTCGGGCGTAACGGTCGGCAAGGAGCTTGCCGTTATGGGCTTTGACAACATTTCAATGTGCGAAATGATGCTGCCTACCGTTTCCACCGTGGAACAGCCCTGCGCCAAAATGGGTCAAATGGTCGTGGCAAAGCTTATAGAGAATATGAATTCCTCGTCAAAGGACTGCAAATATTATACTGTCGACCACAGGATAATTCTCCGACAGTCAACAGGGGACTGATCTTTTACAGTGCAATTATGTAATTATAAATGATATATTACACGCTGCACAATGCTCCGATACAGTATTGTGCAGCTTTTTGTTTTAAGATGTTTTGAAAGGATTGTTTACAGGTCAATGGAAAAATTTACAGAGATACTCGAGAAAATCGACAGCGCAGTCTGGGGAATTCCTCTTATTGTTCTGATAATGTCCGTGGGAATTTATCTTACGGTAAGGCTGAGACTGCTCCAGCTTGTCCACCTCCCCAAAGCGTTAAGATTTATGTTCAAAAACGAGGGAAAGGGCAGCAAGGGCGAGATATCCAGCTTTGCCGCTTTGTGTACCGCGCTTTCCGCCACTATCGGAACGGGAAACATCGTCGGCGTGGCGACCGCCGTAGGTATTCTCGCAGGCGGACCGGGCGCATTGCTCTGGATGTGGCTTGCGGCTTTCTTCGGAATGGCTACAAAGTACGCCGAGGGCTTTCTTGCGATACGCTACAGAAAAATCGACAAGGACGGTCACGTCTGCGGAGGGCCTTTCTATTACATAGAGTACGGTATGGGCAGAAAGTGGAAATGGCTTGCTAAGATATTTGCATTTTTCGGAGCCTGCGTGGGTATTTTCGGTATCGGTACTTTTTCGCAGATAAACGGTATTTCCTCGGCGGTGCAGAATTTCTTTGACCCTATGAGGGAAAATACGGTCTCGGTAATGGGAAGAGATTACACGTGGGCTGTTATTATTTCGGGCATTGCCGTTACCGTATTCGCGGCGCTGGTCATCATTGGCGGAATTCAGCGTATTTCGGGAGTTTCGCAGATAGTTGTCCCGTTTATGGCGGTCATATATATTCTTGCCTGCCTGACGCTTATTATCGTCAATGCAAATAAGCTCCCCCATGCGATAGCAAGCGTGTTTACGGAGGCTTTCAGCTTTAAAGCCGCGGCGGGAGGTTCTCTGCCTATGATGTTCGTGGCGATGAGGAACGGCGTGGCAAGAGGTATTTTCTCCAACGAGGCAGGACTTGGCTCCGCGCCTATCGCCGCCGCTGCCGCTCAGACCAAGGAGCCTGTCCGTCAAGGTCTTGTGTCAATGTGCGGAACGTTTATCGATACTATCGTCGTTTGTACTATGACGGGGCTTTCCATTGTTATGATGGGAAGCTACGAGGCTGTAAATCCCGCAACGGGAAAGCCCTTTGAGGGAGTAGAAGTCACCACGCACGCTTTCAAAAACGGATTTTCATTCCTGCCCGAAGAAATACCCGCATTTGTGCTTATGGTTTGTCTGGTATTCTTCGCCTTTACTACCATACTCGGCTGGAATTATTACGGCGAAAGATGTATGGAATATCTTACGGGCGGCAGAATGGGCGCTGTAAAGGTATACAGATATCTCTATATCCTTGCTGTTTTTATCGGACCTTATCTTACCGTGTCCGCAGTGTGGACTATTGCCGATATCTTCAACGGACTTATGGCTCTGCCGAACCTGGTAGCCCTGCTGGCGCTGAGCGGGGTGATCTGCAAGGATACCCGCAGATACGTAATAAAGTATAACCGAGCCAAGCAAATAAAAAGGCTTGCGCAAAGCTGATATTCCCGAACTGCCGTATTTATGAGCGGCAGTTCTTCTTGTTTTGCAAAATCCACGTTTCGGTTGACTAAATATATAAAACGGCTTTGGATTTTTTGTATAAATCAACAAAAATAATTTATCAAAAGTTACAGCGTTGTTAAATTTGTTGACAACGATTACATTGAGTGATATAATTTGGATAAAGGTATTTTTGTGCCTATTGTATGATGATTATAACGGAGGTAAGTTAGATGAAAAACATGAAGCGTGTACTTGCAGGCGCAGTTGCGCTGGTTTCGGCTTTCGGCGTTGCTTCCTGCGGCAAGTCGGGGTCGGATAATACGGACAGCTCGAGTTCTTATGTGGATAAGGTAGAGGTTGCCGATCTGGACGATCTTCAGTCTGCCGTTCAGGATATCGAGGCGATACCCGAGGGCTCAGACGGAGAACTGAAATGGCTGTCATATTTTGATATCAATCCCACAAAGAAAGCTCCCGAAAAGAGAACAGACCTTACTCTGTTCGAGGAAAGGGGAGGAAAGATCACTTACGAGCAGGTTTCTTCAATGGAAAAGTACGAGCAGCTTGCCGCAAGACTTATGGCAAACAATCCGCCTGATATGTTCTGGTACGAGCAGAGAATGACTTTCCCTGCAAACTGCATCAAGGAAATGTTCCAGCCTGTGGACGAAATAGTCGATTTTGACGCTCCTTTGTGGAGCGGCGTTAAGGATACAGCCGAGCAGTTTACCTTGAACGGCAAGCATTACGTTGCTCCCATAAAGTTTGTTGCCAACTCTGTTCTTACATATGATAAGGATATAGTCGAGGCGGCAGGTCTTGACGATCCGTATGAGCTTTATGTGGACGGCGACTGGGACTGGGACGCTTGGTACGGTATGATGGAGGAATACTGCGAGGGCGCGGCGGCTGATGAGGAAAGATACGGTATCAACGGCTGGTTTGCTCCGTTTATTTTCCAGTCTACCGGAGAAACGCTTGTTACCTATGATGAAGAAAAGGACGAGTATGTTTCAAATCTGGACAGTGCGAACTTCACAAGAGCGACAGACGTTCTCTATAATATTAAGAAGAACAATATGTACTATCCCGACTGGGTAGGACAGTCAAGCGACGCTTTCAAGAAGAATATTCTCTTCTACGCTATGGGTCCGTGGGCGTCAACTGAAACTCATACTCCTAAGGAGGACGATAACTGGGCAATGGTTCCTATGCCCAGAGACCCCAACACCGATACACTTTACACCTCTGCCGAGATGCAGGCGTATATGTGGGTCAAGGGCTCAACTAAGACCGACGCTATGAGATGCTGGCTCGAATGCGCAAGACTGGTAAACGTACAGGACGAGTATATCCAGACCGAAAAGGATAAATTCTTCGAGAACAATCCTTACTGGACAGAGGAAATGTATAACATTGCTTATGAGGAGATCACCACAAACAAGTATGTTCTTCTCATTGAACAGGGCAACGGTATTTCAACGGTGCTGTCCGACGACAACGCCGCTACCAACGACACCAAGGAGGCTGTTATCTCGCTGCTGTATTCGTCGGTTATGAAGGAGGACGAAAACGGCGCGCAGTATACGTGGACTCAGCTGAGAGAAAAGTATTCAGGAACGGTTGAGCAGGAATTAAAGACATTCAACGAGGAGTATCACAAATTCACGGGTAAATAAATGAAATTTTAAATATGGCAGGTGATATCATCTGCCGTATTTTTGTATGGAGGATTTTGTAATGAACGCAAAAAGATTTCTGGCGGGATTTGCGGCAGTAACTATGGCGTTGGGGATCTCCGCCTGCGGCAAAAGCGGTTCTGATAACAAGGAAGATGAAAGCTCCTTTGATGAAAAGATCGCGCTGCCCGACGAAGAAAGCGGCAGCGAGGAGCTGATAAGCGATTTCCCCGAGGGCGCGCAGACCGAGCTGGAGTGGTTCTCGTATTACGATCTGAACCCTACCAAATCTCAGCCTGAAAAGAGTACGAATTTGGCGCTGTTTGAAAATAAAGGCGGTTCTATCAAGTATTCGAGAACAAGCTCGGGTAAAAAGTACGACGACCTGGCGGCAAGGCTTATGTCCAACGACCCGCCCGATATGTTCGCTTACGAGCAGAAGATGACTTTCCCCGCTAACTGTATCAAGCAGATGTTCCAGCCTGTGGACGACGTTATAGACTTCAGTTCTCCGCTGTGGGCGGACGTTAAGGATACCGCAGAGCAGTTCACGCTGGACGGCAAGCATTATGTTGCTCCCGTTACATTCGGAGCTTTGTCGGTAATGACCTATAATAAAGCCGAGATAGAGGCTAACGGACTTGAAGATCCCTACGATCTCTATCAGCAGGGCGAATGGGACTGGGACGCTTGGTATGAAATAATGCGGGAATACTGCGAGGGCGCGGACGCCGACGCCGAACGGTACGGTATCAACGGCTGGTTTGCTCCGTTTATTTTCCAGTCTACGGGCAAAACGCTTATCAACTATGACGCAGAGGCGGACGAGTACGCCGCCAATCTGTTTGACCCCGATCTTGAACGCGCCGCAGACCTCCTTTACAATATTGAAAAAGAGGGTATGTATTACAGCGACTGGGTAGGCTCTGCACGAGAGGCTTTCAAGAAGAATATTCTCTTCTACGCAATGGGCACGTGGGCGGTAACTCCCGAGGAGGGAGACGAATGGGGAATTGTGCCAATGCCCAAAGACCCCAATACCGATACCCTTTACACCACTCTGGAGGTCAACGCTTATATGTGGGTCAAAGGCTCAACAGCCGGCGACGCTTTCAGAATATGGAACGAGTGCTCGAGGGTTACCGCAACAGATCAGCAGTACATCGACGTAGGCAGGGAGAAGTTCTTTGTAAACAAGCCGTATTTTACGGAGGAGATGTATGACGTTGCGTACTCCGACGTAACCTCCGACAAGTTTGAAAGACTGATAGACCCGGGCTACGGAATTTCCACTGCGCTGTCCGACGACGACGCTGCTACCAATGCCACTAAGGAGGCTATAATCCCGTTTATGTATTCGTCCGTTATGAAGTCCGACGAGAACGGAAAGCAGTACACGTGGGCGGCTTTAAGAGAGACCTACAAGGCTACTATCGACTCCGAGCTTAAGACCTTCAACGAGGAATATCATAAGTTTATCGGAAAATAACCTAATTACCGAAACGCCGTGCAAAAGCGGCGTTTCTTTTTATGCAAAAATGCGCCTGCGGACACCTTTTCTTACCTCTTACCTCTAATTCGCGGTCTTGTCAAATTACGTCGTGTGTGGTATAATGTTTCTTAAGGATTTTTTAAGAATTATATCCGCTTGAATTTAAGCATTGTTATCTATAATTATAACCGTAGAAGAAAGGAACGTGTCCGTATGGAGAATTTGACCCCGACTATACTCGTTGTCGACGACGACAGAGATATTGTGAGAGCAATAGCCAAGCTGCTGGAAATGGAGGGCTATAACGTTATCAAAGCGTATGACGGTATCGACGCTCTGGAAAAGCTCAGCGAAAACAGCATACAGCTTATACTTATCGACGTTATGATGCCCAAGCTTGACGGACTTTCCACAATGATGAAGATAAGAGAAAAGAAAAATATACCTATTATCGTGCTGTCGGCAAAATCCGAGGATACAGATAAAATACTGGGGCTTTCTATGGGCGCGGACGATTATATCACAAAACCTTACAATCCTATGGAGCTTGCCGCGCGTGTAAAAAGCAATCTCCGCAGGTATATGCAGCTTGGAGCTATTGACACGACAAACAAAACGGATACCTTAAAAATAGGCGGACTGGAGCTTGACAGAGCGGCGAAAACTCTCACCGCAGACGGAGAGCCTGTCAAGCTCACCGCTACGGAGCTTAAAATTCTGGAACTGCTTATGGAAAACGCAGGCAGGATATTCTCGGCTGAGGAGATATATTCCAGAGTATGGAACGAGGACGCTTACGCAGTCGAAAACACGGTTATGGTACATATCAGGCATATAAGGGAGAAAATAGAGATAAATCCCAAAGAGCCGAGATACTTAAAGGTGGTGTGGGGCATTGGATATAAAATTGAAAAGATCGGATAGAAAGACCTCCCTTGTCTGGAATAAAATATTCGCAAAGCCGCTGAGGATAACCGCTCTGGTTCTTGCCTGTGTCTTTGCGGGAATTTCATTTACAAGCTACAAGTATTCGCAGTCGATAGGCATTGACGATTTTCAGCCCGACTATGTAAAATCAGACGAATACAGCCGACAAAAAACAGAGATGTACGAACAGCTGTGCGTGCTGTCCGCCTGCTATCTGAACAATGTTGACGATAACTGGAACTTCGTGGGCGAGAAAAATCTGCTGTCCGATTTTTTGTACTATATGGACTACAACAACTACAAATACAGGAAAACGGATAAGGGAATACTTCCCGTTTCAAGTATGTTCGACTACTATGTTTCCTTTGACGACGAGAAATACGGGGTACGCTATGTTACAAATATGTCCGACAGCTGGGAGTTTGAAGACCTGGCTGAGGATGAGCGCATAGAGTTCCTTAAAAGCAATTACAGAAACTATATCCTGCGGCGCAACGATATTGTCACCAGCGACATAGTGTCCTCGGGAAACATTCGCTATTACGAATATATCAGCGCGTCAACGGGCTTTTACGGGGGATATTACGACGATTACTACGGCGTCGAAATGAACGAGGAGACCTATCCCGACGAATTCGTCCCCATAGGCAGCTGGTACTACGATAATTACGGCAGATATTTCTACTGCTTCGGAAACAGCGAGCCGATAAGATTTTTCGATTATCCCAAGAACACCGAAAAGGGACAGATAGCCCGCGACGGTATCGTGACCGTCCTTATGAATTTAGCCACGGGCGACGAGGTAGCCTCCCAGTGGGACGGCGGCATTGACAGAAGTCACTCGGTAGAGGGGCAGGTAACGGATATATATGATGTATACCTGGAGGAGACCGAAAGCTACGAGGCAACTCCCGGAGACGACGCGGGCATTACCGTTTTTATAAGTCCCAAGGCGGACGTTCTCGAAACGGCGGAGGAAAGCTACAAAAGCATAGTAAGGGTGTACCGTGACGCAAAGCTTTTGTTTATTGTCGCAGCGGTTCTTACGGCATTGTGCGCCGTATATCTTATTTTATCCTGCGGCTTTGAAAGCGTTTCCGAGGACGGTATCAAATGGCACAAGTCCGCGTTTTTCGGCAAAAGATCGATACTGCTCTATCTGGTCGTCGGACTGGCATATCTAATGATATGCGGCTCGGTGATACTTAACAATTATGTTGGGATAACCTCGTATATAAACACGCTTTTAAACGCAAAATATGCGGGATACGTATTTTTCGGACTGCTGTGCGGAGCGTTCAGCCTGCCCCTTATCTTCATAGCTATGCAGCTTGCGGAGAAATTCAAGACCCATACGGTCAAGGAAGGCTTGCTTACTCTTCAGCTTTTCAGAAAGATAAAAAACGCATATCTGAACAGCGAAATGTACGCAAATTATCAGAAACGCACAATGGGCGATAAGCTTAAACGGCGTTCGGTAAAGGTCATCATTATATGCTCCCTTGTGGCGCTGTCGTTTTTCTTTTCAATGGCTGTCGGATATGATTTTGAAATTTTCTTTGTATGCGCCGTTATAGGCTTTATAGCCGTAATGTATTTTGAGATAAGAAATATCCTCAGCTACAGAGACCTGTCCAAGATAAGCAGACAGATAAAGCTGATAGGTACAGACGAACCCTTTGAGGAGAAAATTTCCGAAAGATCCGCAGTGTACAACGACAGCGTTATGCTTACGCAGATATCCGAAAAGGTAAAGAATTCGGTGGAGGAGCAGATAAAGTCCGAGCGAATGAAAATAGAGCTTGTGGCGAACGTTTCCCACGACCTGAAAACTCCGCTTACTTCGATAATCAGTTATATAGACCTGCTGAAAAAGCTCGATCTGGACGACGAGGCGGCAAGCTATGTGCAGATACTTGACAAGAAATCCCAGAAACTGAAAGGCATTGTGGCGGACGTTTTCAGTCTGGCAAAGGCTACCAGCGGTATCGACGTTAACCTTGTCAAGCTGGACTTTGTAATGCTGTTCAATCAGGCTTTAGCCGACGCGGACGACAAGCTTAGAGCCAGCGGAAAGACGATAAAAACAGACATTTACGAGACCTCCGCAATGGTTATGGCGGACGGCGACAAGCTTTACCGAGTGTTCCAGAACCTTGTGGACAACGCCCTGAATTATTCGCTGGAGGGCTCTAGGATATTCCTCGAGATAAGGCGTACAGGGGACTGCATTAAGTTTGTCTCGAAGAACATTTCCTCCTACCCGATAGAGTTCACCGCCGACGAGATAGTGGAAAGATTTGTAAGAGGAGATAAGTCCAGAACGGACGGAGGAAGCGGGCTTGGCTTGTCCATAGCCAAAAGCTTTACCGAGGCATGCGGCGGAGAGTTTACTATCGAGCTTGACGGAGATATGTTCAAGACCATAGTTTCAATGCCTGTCTTGACAGAGGAAGAAACAGAAGAAAAGGACGTTTCGGAGGATAATACAGACACAGAATATCCCCGATAAAATTTGACAGGAGACGCAGAATGAAGATAAAAAATATCTGCCGCAGGATAATCCCTGCGGCTGCCGTAGGCGCGCTCATTTTTACGGTCGCACTGCTGATAATCAGACCCGATTTCCGTTTTATGGCGCAGACGGTTTTGGAACGGATAGGCGGAGAAACCGTCACCGAAATAGACGGCGATAAGCTGGAGGTCGAAAGGATAGACATAAAGGACATAGAAAATAAGTCCCAATCGCTTATGCTCGTGAACGGCGACCACAGACTTGACGGCAGTTTTTATCCCGAGCTTGGAGAATATAACGGCGTGACTATGAATTCCGCCGCTGTGGAGGACTTCGGCAGGCTGTGCGCAGACGTAAAGGAGAAATACGGCGAAAGCCTGTATGTGATGTCCTCGTACCGAACGGCTGAGGAGCAGTCGGAAATTCTGGACGAGCAGGGCAGCGATACCGCCCAGTATGTGGGAGCAAGCGAGCACCAGACGGGTCTTGCGCTGGACGTTTATGTGCAGAATTACTCGGGCAGAGCGTTTCTGAAATCCGAGGCGGGAAGATACGTCAACGAGCATTGCTCCGATTACGGATTTATCATTCGGTATCCTCTGCTGAAATCAAGCGTCACCAAGATAGACTACGAGCCGTGGCATCTGCGTTATGTGGGACAGCCCCACGCCGAGCTTATAAGCAAGGGGTACGTCACTCTTGAGGAATATTACGGCGCTCTGGAGTACGGCAAATTCTACCGCTATAAGAATTACATAATCTCCCGCCAGAAGGGCGAAACCGCAAGCGTTCCCGCAGACTGTACGGTAGAGCTGTCCTGCGACAACTGCGGAGGTTATATTTTGACCTGCGAAATGCAAGGCGAATAATGCGCCTGCGGCGCACCTTATCTAACCTCTTACCTCTATTCCAACTTCTTACCCACGGAAATCAATTTTTTATATGATTTCCGCAAAAGTTAGAAACTAGGTATAAGAAATAGGATAAGTTGTCAAATGTGACTGCGGCGCACCTTATCTAATTTCTTACCTCTAAATGCTTGAAATATATGTGAAAATATGTTATAATGAATAAAATGTATTTCGGAGGTTGAAATTATGACTTACAAGGAAGAATTCATTAAATTTATGGTTGACAGCGGAGTGCTTACTTTCGGAGATTTCACGCTCAAAAGCGGCAGAAAGGCTCCCTATTTTATCAACTGCGGAAATTACAAAACAGGCTCTCAGCTTGCCAAGCTGGGCGGCTTTTATGCGGACTGCATAGCGGATAATAAAATCCCCGCAGATACACTGTTCGGTCCTGCGTATAAGGGAATTCCTCTTGCGGTAACGGCGGTAACGGCTCTTGCAACTAAGTACGGTATCGACGCTTCCTACTGCTTTGACAGAAAAGAGGTAAAGGACCACGGCGAGGGCGGTATGTTCGTAGGTAAAAAGCTTGAGGACAATGAAAAGGTAGTCATTATCGACGACGTTATGACCTCGGGCAAGGCTCTGAAAGAGACAATGCCTAAGCTTAAATCTGCGGCGGACGTTGACGTGACCGCAATGGTCATCACGGTGGACAGAATGGAAAAGGCTCTCGATACGGAGCTTTCGGCGGTACAGCAGGCTTATAAGGATTTCGGCGTCAAGGTCTATTCTATCGTAAATATCAACGATATAATCAAGGCTATCGAGGACGGTATCGTCGAGGGCAGGGAGTATCTTGACAAAATGAAAGAGTACCGCGCTCAGTATGGTGCGGAGGGATAATGCAATAGTTACATTTTGAAATCATTTGTAACATTATTGTAGTAATATGTAACTTGTCTGTTCTTGAAGTTTACTACGATTGGTATTATAATTGGTATTGTAGAACAGAGAAAGAAAAGAATGTAAACACTAAGATTATAACTCTTAGCTCGTTTCATCCTCTCCAAAATTTTTACACAAGCAGGGACCGGTCAATAGATCGGTCTTTTGTTTTGTGAAAATTTACGGGAAAATTTATGCAGGCTGTTGCAATTACGGAAGAAATGTTGTATAATGAAAATTAATGTAGTAAATAATTCTGCGTGTAAAACAGAGAGGTATAAAATGGATAACGATAACAGATTTAAATACGATCTTGACGACAGCGGTCTGAGACTTGACGACGAGGATTTTTCATTTGCTCCGAGACAGTCTCAGAAAAAACGCAGACCCGTGCAGAATTCCGGCGGCAGTCGGAATGAAAGTGCGGAGAACTCCGAGGACAGCGTAAAGCCTGAAAGCTTTTCGGGTTCGGGCGGTACTAAGCCGCAGTCCGCCGACGAAATGGCAAGAATGATCGCAAGAAATATGGCTATGAATACGGAGGAGTATTCCTCGCCCGATTACGGCGCATATACGGCTCCCGTCTCAGCCGCGGTCAAGGAGCGTGAAAAGCTTAAGGCAAGCGGAAATCCCGCCAAAAGCAAAAAGAAGAAAAAGAGTAAGAAGAAGTCCTCTGCGGGGAAAAAGGCGGCTGTTATACTCACCGTTTTTGTCGCAATGCTTGCGGCGGGCGGCGGAGCGTTCTACCTTATCGGTATGAATACCTATAAAGGAGTTTTCCTTGACAACACTTATATAAACGGTATCAACGTAAGCGGCAAAACTCAGGCGGAGGCTCTTGCGCTTGTTCAGGCACAGTCGGAATTCCCCGAGACGGTGGTCATTACCCGCCGCGACGGTACCGATATAAATATCAAGCTTGAGGATATCGGCTACAAGGACAACACCAAGGCTTTCGTTACCGAGTATTACAAGGAGCAGAACCATTACAAGTGGTTCTCCGCCAAGTTCAACGAGACGAATTACGAGATAAAGAATTCGTTCAAGTACGATAAAACACAGCTGGAGGCTATCTTAAAGCGTAAGGTAGTCGAGGCGGAAATGACCGTCAAGCCGCAGGACGCGTACATTAAGCAAAACGACGACGGACGTACGTTCTCCGTCGTGCCCGAGATAGACGGCGATCAGGTGGATACGGACAAGATAGACCTGCTGTATAATTACGTTGAGGAGGCTCTTGACGATAATATTTTCACTATGGATATTTCCCGTCTTGACTGTTATCAGAAAGCCGAGGTCACAGCCGAGGAGCTTCAGGAGGACTGCGACAAGCTGAACAATCTGAATTCTCTGGAGATAACATTCGATTTTACATACACTACCGAAACTCTCACAGGCGATACCATTATGGACTGGATAGAGTTCGATACCGAAAATCCCGCCGAGGGGTATTCCGTAGACGAGGACAAGGCTATGACCTACGTCGAGGAGCTTGCGGAAAAGTACGATACCTTCGGTAAGGACAGAGAGTTCAAGACCACCAACAGGGGAGTTATCACCATTCCCGAGGGACAGGGCTGTTACGGCTGGTGGATAGATCAGGAGCAGACCAGAGACCTTATCTGCGATCTGATAAAAGAGGGGGACTCCGTTGAGACCGAGCCGATATACTATGTAAATCCCTATTCAAATTACACCTACACCTGCAATCCCGACTGGCGTACTGCCGATAAGGACTACTCGGACACCTATTTTGAGGTCGATCTGTCCGCTCAGCACCTTTGGTACTACGAAAACGGCGAGCTGAAAATGGAAAGCGATATCGTTTCGGGCTACACCAGCGAGTCAAGAATTACTCCTGCGGGAGTATACAAGCTGTGGCTCAAGGAGAGGGGCAAGACCCTTACGGGCAGCTCCGACGGAAAGTCATATTCCTCGTACGTTGAATACTGGAACAACATCAGCACCATAAGCATAGGCTTCCACGACGCGTCCTGGCAGAACGGAGTGTTCGGCGGCGATAAGTACAAGTCCTCAACGTGGGGCTCTCACGGCTGTATAAATATGCCGACAGACAAAGCGAAGTACATTTTCGACAACTGCGAATACGGCACTCCCGTGTTTATGTATTATTGATTGCTTTTGTGCGGAGAACTACGGTTTGGGTCTGTTCTTTGCGCTGAGACTGAAATTCATAGCGTACCGTTCAAACTCATCAAGGTCGTAGGAAGAACCGCTGTCCGATAAGTCCCCCGTATGAGGACTTGCCGAGACCTCCGAGGAGGCTTTATCCTCCTCAATCCATTGAGAGATAACGCTGAAACAGTCCTCGCAGGTCTTGCCTTGGCGTTTGAGCCACTTGGAAAGCTTTTCGATATATTTGTCCGTCTGAGACGACGAGGACGACCCGACAAGCTTTTTGTGCTGAATATCTGTAAGCGAAACGTTGCGGTACTTACCATAGTGCCGCACTTTTTCTTTGTCTGTATCTGTGTCTTTGTCTTTGTCTGTATCTGCTTTTTTGGGTTCCGTTGGGTTTTGCTGAAAACCGTTCGCTTTTGGTCTGCCGCCTTTTTTTCCGTTTTCGGAATTTTTCGAGCACATTGTTTCCCATTTTTCGCCGTCGCGCTCTATAGCGGCGGTCATAAACTCATAAGCCATTGCGGACATTCCCTCGAGCTGTACCTTTTCTCCTCTTGCGGCATAGGCGAACAGTCCTTTGACAAGCTGAGCTGTCTCGCTGTCCGAGAGCATATCGAAGTACCGCTCCCAGTCCTTATAGAGCATAAAGGAATTATTATCCGTGTGATAATTCTTTTTCTTTGTATTTGTCTGCGACATATTTTTACCTCCTGTATCGGGAAAAACCCTTTCTTACATACAGCGATTTTCGGGAGTTTTGTTGCACAAAAACGTGCAACAATTATGAAAATATGTCCAAATTAAAACAAAAATCATATACTTACACAAACCCAACACACTAATTTAATACAC
>JAUNOG010000109.1 GCA_030531185.1 Ruminococcus sp. | reverse complement strand
AACTACCAACGTTATCGAGGCTCTTGCAAAGTTTATTTTAGAAATTGACAAGGAGGTAAGTAATAATGAGTAATAAACCCAAATGTCCGCTTATAGGTCAAAACGGAAATATATTCTGCCTTATGGGAATAGCTTCGAGAACGCTGAAAAAGAATGATATGGCAGATGAGGCAAAGGAAATGTGCAGCCGTATCACTTCTTCCGGCAGTTATGACGAGGCATTAAGTATTATTGACGAATATGTGGAAATCACTTCGGTTGACGAAGAAGAAACCGAAGATTTAGGAATGGAGATGACATAATGACGTATTTATTCATAGGAATGATGATCGGAGGGATCATCGGAGCAACCGTAGGCTGTCTATTTTCGGCGCTAAAAAATGCCGAAAAGGAAATAAAGAGACTTAACGGGAAATAACAACTAAGGTCGTTTTGCCAACAGCAGAAATTTTCTGTTATTAGCAAAGCGACTTTTCGTTTGCGTAAACTTTTTTCTGCTGTTGGTATAAACGGCAGAAAGGAAAAATATGAACAGTTTTATGTCATGGGTAGGAGGAAAAAAGGCTCTCAGGGATGCTGTGCTTGCGAGGT
Organism: Ruminococcus sp.; assembly: GCA_030531185.1. GTDB lineage: Bacteria > Bacillota > Clostridia > Oscillospirales > Ruminococcaceae > Hominimerdicola. Next base: position 2,105 of record JAUNOG010000109.1, on the reverse strand, counting down.
TTCCTCCTTACTATGAAAGGTATATCGAGGTTTTCGGCGGCGCAGGCTGGGTTCTGTTTCGCAAGCCGCCCGGTATGGATTTTGAGGTGTACAACGATTTTAACAGTAACCTTTCTAATCTGTACCGCTGTGTCAGAGATAAGCCGAATAAGCTGAAATACAAGCTGCGGTATGTCCTCAATTCCCGTGAGGATTTTGACTGGATAGCGAGTCTGCACAAACGAGGTCTGTTCAGCAGATTTCGTGATGTTGACAGAGCGGCTAAATTTTATCAACTCATAAGGTACAGTTATGCAAGCGGATTGGACAGCTTTGCAAGCCAGCCGCATTCCATCTGGTCGGATTTCCCGATGATAGACTTGGCGGCAAGGCGATTGCAAAAGGTCATAGTTGAGAACAAGGATTTTGAAAAGCTGATACGGCAGTACGACCGCCCTGTCAGCTTTTTCTACTGCGATCCGCCGTACTTTGCAACCGAAAATTACTACAAGGACGTCGGGTTTAAAATCAAGGATCATATCAGATTGCGTGACACTCTTCTGGATATCAAGGGCAAGTTTCTTGTTTCTTACAACGACTGTCCCGAGATACGTGAGATATGGGATAAACCGAATATCCGCATCGAGGAGATCAGCAGGCTGAATAATCTTGCGCAGAGATACGACGGCGGCTGTCAGTATGCGGAACTCCTCATATCTAATTACGATACAAGCGAGAGATCGAAGTCAGCTAGACAGTTGTCGCTTTTTGATAACGACATAATAGATTTGGAGGAATGATCATATGAAAAAAATAATTTTCGCACAGGTACTTACAACTAGCGGAACAACCGAATTTTCGGGGCTTTACGATAAAAAAGGCAATGCTGTAACTGTAGAAATGGAGCGTGATAACAGCGGAGCTTGCCTAATGATTTGGAGAGAGGAAGCTGACAGATCGCCTAGTGACTGCGGGATCTCTGAGGAAGAAATCGAACGGACTTGCTCCATGCATGATGATTGTGGTAATTGTCCATTGTATGATTACTGCGGCGAGGGAACGGAGGAATGCAGTGATGAATAAAATTGTACGGGTGTTAGGAAAGAAAGGCAGAATTACGATACCCTATGAAATACGGCTTGCCCTTAATATACGGTCAGGGGATATTCTGAGCTTTGACGCCAAGGGAAATACGATAACTGTTACAAAGGAGAAGCTGTGTGACGACTGCAAATCGGAAAGTGAACCGCTTGATTCCTTTGTAGAGTCACTTGTGCCGGAGGAAAGAGAAAGGCTTTTAAAAACTCTTATGAGACTTAAAAGAAAAGGAGCTGTGAAAAACGTATGAGTTATCTGTACAGACAATCTTTTGAAAATGCTAAACTCAGCGGAGAAATGGAGGCATACCGTGAAAGCCGGACGGAAAATATCCGCTGTAAAAAAGCGATAGAATCGGCTATTTCAGATAGTTTCGACGGTTTCACTCTGAATAAAAATGGGGCTAAAAAGGTCATAGCCGATTTCGGCTATGACCGCACAATGTGGGTACTTGCCGCAAGCATTTTGAATAAATCTTTGGACGGAAGATTTTCAAGAGAAAATAAGGAATGGGCAAAATCTGTTATTCTGAGTTATCTTCCTAAAAAAGAAATGCGCGAATACAGTGTTGATTCGCATCCTGCTGTGCTTAACGGGTTTATCGATCAGGTAAAGAAAAGATATGACAGGCTCGGACTTGTGGGCAAAAAACAGTGCGTTCAATCCGATAAGCCGCAGGATTACGAAAGAAAGCTGTTGATTCTCAAGCCCGAAATCCTTAACGAACAGTTCAAGGACCCAATAAATCAGTATTTCTACGCAACAGGCGGCTTTGGCTGCGATCCCGAAAAATCGGGCAAAAAGGTGTTTGGACAGTTCCTTGCGGACGGCGAGAAAACGCATTTCTACCGTGAGGATTTCTTCGGAGTTGCCGACTATGAGCAGCTTCCGAGATGGGCGGTTGAACGGCTTGAGCAGATCGAGGATCCGCAGATGAAAATCAGGATTTTTCAGATCGATCACGATAAGGACGGTAATAAGCTCGCTTTTATGAATTACGACTACACACAATCGCACGGAGGTGTAAA
>JAUNOG010000108.1 GCA_030531185.1 Ruminococcus sp. | reverse complement strand
CTTGAAAATTGAATAGGAGGCTTGATAAGATGAAAAAGTTCAACTCAAAGTCCTGCGAAGAGATCATGAGCACCGTGTACAAGCCCATCGAGTTTGTGGTAGACGGCTTGCTTGCGCAAGGTCTGTACATCTTAGCAGGCGCACCGAAGGTGGGAAAGTCCTGGCTGGCACTTGATATGTGCTTGTCGATAGCGAAAGGAGAAAAAGTTTTAGGTCAGAAAACGGTTCAGGGAACAGCGCTGTACTTGTGTTTGGAAGATAGCTATGTGAGAATACAAAACAGATTGTATGAGATAACAGATGAGCCTACAGAGCGATTGCATTTTGTAATCATGTCCGAATCAATAGGGAACGGTCTTGAAGAACAGATTGAGGATTTCAAAAAAGAGCATTCCAATTTGAAAGTTGTGGTCATTGACACTTTGCAAATGGTGCGTAACGAATCGGAGTCGAGTTACGGCTCAGATTACAAGGAATTGTCTGTGCTGAAAGCTCTTGCGGATAAGCTTGAGATTGCAATCGTAGTTGTGCATCACACCAGAAAGTGTTCTGACAGCGATCCGTTTAATATGATTTCAGGCAGTACAGGTTTAATCGGCTGTGTTGACGGAAGTATGGTTCTGATTGAAAACAAGCGTGGAAGTCGGAAAGCGAAACTGCATTGCGTAGGTCGTGATATTGAAAACGCAGAAATTAATTTGCAGTTCGACAACGATTTGAAAAAATGGATCGTCACCGACGAGCCATCCGGCAGCAAAAGTAAAGATAACATTTTTCTGGCTGCATTGTATGTGTATCTTAAAGAGCGCATTGATTTCTGCGGTACGGCTTCGGAATTAGTGAATGCTCTGAAAAGTGTTTCCGATGAAACATTCTATCCGAATAGAGTGACAAGAGATTTAGTTCAGAACGGTTACACTCTCAAAAAGTACGGAATTAATTTTCAATACAAACGTACTCGCACAGGTAGGCTGATAATTCTTCATTACGACTGTGAGCGTGACAGTAGTGACAGTAAGAATTCTACTGTCGTTACTGTCAACGGAGAGCGTAGGCAATACCTCGCAAATCCTTGAAAATGCTTGGTTTACGATGATGACAGCAGGTGTGACAGTAACTGCAATTGGGCAAAGTTACTGTCAACATTTCAAGGTTACTGTCAACGCAATGTAAGCCGATTTGCGGGCTTGGATTTTTAGTAGGGTAAGTTTTGCAGAAACAGATTAAAAGCCGATACAGGCGATTTGTGAGCCGCTGTGGGCGATATGTGGGAATGACTTTAATTTGGATGATGAAAAGGCAGTTGGCAATTTGCACAAATCGCCGATATGCAGCAGTTAAAGCAAACCAAAATATTTCAAAGCAGGTTAAAGTCTTGGCGTCAAATGCCGCCAAGACGTTCACAGCGGACAGCAAAGCTGACCGCAAAAGTGCCGAAAATACGCGGTTTCAGCAAAGGTCTTGTGCATATTTTGGGCGGTCGCCTTATGGGGTCAAAATATGGACTTTTCCGAAAAGTAGGGGTCACAAATGCAGAATAGTGCGTAAAATCGGCGTATTTTCAGGCGTCGTAAGAGAAAAAGGAGTGGTTTTATGGCAAAAGAAAAAATGGCTGTATATTTCCAGCCGGAAACAATTAAGAAGATCGAACAGGAGTATAAAGAGGACAACTGTGCCTCGAAAACAGAATTTATTGAGAAAGCTGTGAAGTTTTACATCGGCTATCTTCGTTAGCAGGAGGAAGTGAATTACCTCTCTCCGATGATAACAGAAACGGTCAAGGCGCAGATAAAAGGTACGGAACAGCGGCTTGCTCGTCTGATGTTTAAGGTTGCAGTAGAGCTTGGAAAGCTGTCTCATATGACTGCGGCTATCAACGATGTGGATGATGAAACATTGCAAAGTCTGCACGCTATGTGCGTTACGGAAGTCAGAAAAATCAACGGCATTATCGATTACGAGGACGCCGTTGATTACCAGCAAAGTTAAGAAAGCGTATTATTGATTTACACAACAAAATTTAAAATGAAAGGACTGAACTGATTTGTTTACACGAATAACAACAATCAAGACAACGAAGTGGAGAATGATTTATGCAGAACATTTACAAAGAAATAGAAGAGAAATCAGATTCAAATCAGTACCGCCGCCGACATAACTATTTGCACAGCGAAACTGTTATTGATGGAGTAACATACAAAATCGTATCCGTTATTCCTAAATCCGACTACGGCTACAAGCCAAAAAAAGCATCGGAACTATTTGCTTATCTTGTCAACGGCAGATAAAATTATCAAAAAGTTTTCTGGACTTTCAAGCCGGATAGTGATATATTGTAGCTGCATCCTATTCGGTTTGAAAATTTACAGACTACGAAAGGATGGATGATTATGTCTAATTCAAATCGGAAAATTACAGCGTTGTACTGCCGTTTATCTCAGGAGGATATGAGGGACGGCGAGTCGCTGTCGATAGAAAATCAGAGGATCATACTGCAAAAATATGCCGACGATCATGGCTTTTTAAACTGTAAATTCTACGTTGACGACGGCTATTCAGGAGCAAATTTCAATCGTCCGGCATATCAAGAAATGATGGCTGAAGTAGAAAGCGGTAACATTTCAGCAGTTATTGTCAAGGATCAGTCAAGGCTTGGCAGGGACTATTTGCAGACGGGTATGCTCATGGAAGTGACCTTTCCGCAGTACGATGTGCGTTTTA
>JAUNOG010000061.1 GCA_030531185.1 Ruminococcus sp. | reverse complement strand
CTGTCACACACGCCGTGCAAATACAAATGATACGTCTTATCAGTCCGAATTTTTCAGACATATACAAGCCCCCTTTCAGTAAAATTCTATTCCGAAGGACTTGCTTTTATTCTGAATTGACAATTATGGTTTCAATGCGCTCATAACGTTTTTATTTACTGTGTTTATCGCGGATTATTTCAATGAATATGCTTAATAATTTCTCAGCTTGTTTTTTCTCTTTATCCGAAAGTGCGTCAAGAGTTGGTTGAATAGCTGCGGAATTAGATTTCCCATATATTATATAATCCGTTGTAACTCCTAAACAATAGGCAAGATTTTTTAAAGTTTTTATTGTCATACTTTTTTTATCGTTTTCAATATCTGATAAAAACTGAACTGAAATACCTGCAAGCTCAGCTAATTCTTTCTGCGTATATCCTCGTTTATTTCTTATGCCTGATATTTGTTTTCCGACGGACTCCATTTTAGATATCTCCTTTAATGTGTTTTTCAGTATTGATTTAATTATATTATAGTATTATTTTATAGCAAAAGTCAATATATAATAGTACTAAAATAAAGCTAGAAGTTTTGTGTATATTGTGGTACTATATTAGAGGAGGTTTGATACTATGGATATTATTAATTTTAATTTAAGAATTTCAGACGATTTAAACGAAAAATTGATAAAAATTGCAGAATACGAGGGCAGAAGCAAAAACAAACAGATCGAATATATATTGAAAAAATATGTGGAGCAGTATGAAAAGCAAAATCAGGATATTAATATAAGCCCAGAGCCGTAACGATCCGCCGCAGGAGCACAGCAATTATCAGCTTTCGGTATTAATGGTTGACCGTCCGCTATTGCAAAATGAATGTTTATATGGTATAATATCTGCGTAAATAATTTATTTGACACGGAGGATTTTATGTTATGTTATGTTTAAGGAGGATTGTACTGTGAACGGTATTTTCAGAAGAATAGTTTCCTGCGCCGCCGCTTGCGTAATAGCCTGCTCGGCAGGCGCGGTTTCCGCTTTTGCAGACGACGATTGGCAGGAGCTTGATCAGACGGAATTCACGCAGGCTATGGGACTCGGCTGGAATTTGGGAAATCAGTTTGAGGCTGTAAGCGGTTCTACCCCGGGTGAGACAAACTGGGGCAATCCCGTTGTTACCGAGGACCTTATAAAAATGGTAAAGGACGCAGGATTTACTTCCATACGCGTGCCTGTTTCCTACCTTTCAAAAATCGGAGACGGTCCCGATTATAAGGTCGAGGAGGAATGGCTCGACAGAGTTGCCGAGGTAGTCGATTACTGTGTGGACAACGATCTGTACGTAATCATCAATATGCACGGCGACGGCTATCACACGATCTCGGGCGGCTGGCTGTTCTGCGACGCCGAAAAAGACGAGCAGACAGAGATAAAGGAGAAATACAAGGCAGTCTGGACACAGATAGCGGAACGTTTCAAGGATTACGACGAACATCTTGTATTTGAGTCTATGAACGAGGAATTCAATAATACTTACGACGATCCTCCCTCAGAGGATTATGCCAATATCAACGACTACAATCAAATCTTTACCGACGCGGTAAGAAGCACCGGCGGCAACAATGCAAAACGCTGGCTGCTGATCCCCGGTTGGAACACTTCAATTGACTATACTGCGGGAGATTACGGCTTTGAACTTCCAGACGACAGTAAATGTGAGGCTGACGGAAGCAGGATCGCCGTTTCTGTACACTACTACGATCCATACGGATTTGTGCTTGACGAGGGCAGCCGTTCAAGAACTCGCTGGGGCGAATACGCCAAAACAAAAAACAAAGACAACTGGGGACAGGAAGATTATCTTGAAGAGCAGTTTAACAGACTTTATGAAAAGTTTGTAAGTCAAGGATATCCCGTTATTATAGGCGAGTTCGGAGCTGTAGACAAGACCGCAAGAGATCCGAGCAATAACGAATACAGAAGATACTGGTGCGAATATGTTGTAAAGACTGCCAAAGCAGCAGGCTGCATACCCGTTTACTGGGATAACGGCTGGAACGGCGATAACGGACTTGCCGTTTTCGACAGAAGTTCGCTTACCGTAACTCAGCAGGACATTATCGACGGTATGATCAGAGCTATAAGCTCGGACGAAGACTATGAGATCCCGGCTCCTGCTGAGATCACAGAGGACAGCGCAAGTTCTGCCGCTGAAAGCGCTGTTACCGACGAGTCTTCCGAGACTGCGGCACAAGAAAAGTCCGAGCCTGAAGGAACGACTGTTTCTTCGGAAAACTCCGATGAAGTATCAGAATCGGACAGCGAGAGCGGTATCGGAACGGCGGAAATTATAATTATAATCGCAGCTGTGGCTGCGGCAGCAATCGTGGTTGTTATTGCTGTGAAAAAGAAAAAATAACTAAAAATAACGGACGGTCAGCGCACAATGCAATTCAAGACCGTCCGTTATTTTATAAAAAATCTGCCGTCTCCGAAGAAACAGCAGATTAAGCTTAATTATCCGATAAGCCAATCGTACATATCCTGATACTTTCTTGCGGACGCCTGCCACGAGAAGTCCTTTGACATTGCGGACTTGATGATACCGTTCCACTCGGCGCGCCTGTCAATGTAAATATACATAGCGAACATAAGAGCGTTGTACATTTCGTGAGCGTTGTAATTCTTAAAGCTGAAGCCAGTACCCGTTCTGTCAAACTGATTGAAAGGCTGTACTGTGTCCTTCAGACCGCCCGTTTCGCGGACGATAGGCAAAGTACCGTATCTGAGGGACATAAGCTGTGAAAGTCCGCACGGCTCAAACAGCGACGGCATAAGAAAAGCGTCGCAGGAGGCGTAGATCTTATGAGACATAGCCTCGCTGTAATAAATATTAGCCGAAACCTTACCTGGGTATTTCCAAGCAAAGTGTCTGAACATATCCTCATACTTAGCCTCGCCTGTGCCGAGAACAACTATCTGCATATCCTGCTGGCACATTTTCTCCATCATATATGCTATAAGGTCAAAGCCCTTCTGGTCTGTAAGACGGCTTACAATGCCGACCATAAACTTGTTGTCGTCGCGGATAAGACCAAGCTCCTCCTGCAAAGCTCTCTTGTTCTCGATTTTCTTTTCAAGTACATTATTAATATTATAATTGCAGGCTATCATCTTGTCCGTCTCGGGATTGTAATCGTCGTAGTCGATACCGTTGACGATACCTCTGAGATCGTTTTTCCTTGCGACCATAAGACCGTTCAGACCTTCGCCGTAGAAATCGGTCTTGATCTCCTCAGCATAGGAGTCGGAAACAGTGGTGATAGCGTCGGCGTATACAAGTCCGCCCTTGAGCATATTGCCGTCGATACCTGTTTTAAGCTTGTCGTAGGTCATATAATAGCTGGAAAGTCCCGAAAGCCACATAAATCTTTCGGCATTGTCGTTGCCTTGGAATTTAAGGTTATGGATAGTCATAACCGACTTGATACCTCTGTAAAAATCTCCGCCCGCAAAGCTGTCGTGAAGATAAACGGGAATAAGTCCCGTCTGCCAGTCGTGACAGTGGATAACGTCGGGACGGAAACCGATAACAGGCAAAGCGGAAAGCGCGGCTCTGTCAAAGAACATAAACTTTTCGATATCCCAGTGATGATCTGTATAGGGCTTGTCCCCTGTGAAATAATACTCGTTGTCGATAAAATAGAAGGTCACGCCGTCATAAACAGTTTCAAGCACCCCAACATATTGGCTTTTGCCTGCGAAGTCCATATAGAAGTGCGTTTTATACTCCATCATATCCTTCCACTTCTGAGCCATACAGGAATACTTAGGCAGAATAACTCTTACGTCGTAATACTCCTTGTCAAAGCATTTCGGCAGAGAGCCTACAACGTCCGCAAGACCTCCCGTTTTGATAAAAGGCACGCACTCAGACGAGGCAAACAAAACTTTTCTCATAATAAATACCCTCCGTTGATAGAATTATTTACATTATACACAAAGTAGGTATTTACATTATAACATTATTTGTCTGTTTCGTCAACCGCTATTTGCACAAACTTTCATATATTTTTTGACATTTGTCATAAATTTTCGAGCACACAAAAGCACAGCGGCTGTCAAAAATGCGCTTGCGGAAACAGAAAAGTTTCACTCCTGCGGGTTGCTGCGCCCCCTCGTGCCCGCAAGCGTCGCGCCGCTTGAACCGCGCTTTTTTGACAGGTCTTTCCGATTTTATTTCTGCCTTATCAGCGGCTGTATCTGCCTGCCCTGCAATGCGTTTTCCGCCGTTTCTCCTATCAGAGTGAAATCCGCCACTATGGAATTCGGCTTTGCCGCATAATTGTCCTGAGAATAAGGCACAAAATAGTAATGCTTATAATTCTGAAGTATGCCTATATTTTTAGCGCACCCCGCCAGCGCGTCGTTCGTGGACACAGCTATCACTACCGGTCTGCCGTTTCGCAAATGGCTCTTTACAGCCATTGTAAGCGGACTGTCCGTTATACCAAGAGCAAGCTTTGCAAGCGTATTCGCCGTACAAGGAGCAACTATCATTATGTCGCACAGCTTTTTCGGACCTATCGGTTCCGCCTCCTCTATGGTTTTTATAACCCTGCGCTTTGCTATATCCTCTAATTTCCGTATATTTTCCTCCGCTGTACCGAAACGGGTAGACAGCGAGGCGGCGTTGAAGGACATCACGGGTATCAGCTCCGCCCCTTTATCAGCCAGCGACTGCGCCGCTTCAAAGGCTTTATCAAAGGTGCAGAACGACCCCGACAGTCCGAAGCCGATTTTTACTCCCTCCAACGACATTTCATTTTCCCCTTTCGTGAAATATATCCATTACCGTTTCTGCAATGATCTTTCCGGCGATTATGGGCGCGCACTTCCCGGGGAGCGAAAGCGCGTGAACTACTCTGCGGTTAAGCTCTTTTGCACAGGTAAAGTCCACTCCGCCCGGCTTTGAGGCAAGGTCGATTATAAGACCGTCCTTCGATATGTTCCTCAAAACACTCTCGTCTATCACCATTGCAGGTACTGTGTTTATGATTATGTCATAATATGATACCCTGTCTGCAAGATCGTTTATCTTAAAGGCGGACAGACCTGCGTTTTCCGCCTCCGCCAGCGCCGAGGACTTTCTTGCGGCTGCCGCGCAGTACGCTCCCGCGCCCTTGAAAAGATTGGCGCAGGCTTTTGCAACGCGTCCGTAACCGATAATGAGGACTTTGCTGCCGAATATCGTAATACCGGTTTCGTTCATAGCTATCTGCAAAGCTCCCTCAGCCGTCGGAATGCAGTTTTTTATGACAAGCTCCTCACGCTTGAAATAGTCCGCGACCTCGAAACCGAGCGCGGAAAAATATTCTATCTGCGCAACGGAAAGCATTCCGCCTGTGACAAGCGCGCCTTTTTTCAGTACGCCGCTGAGCTTGTGACAGCTTACCTCTCCGCCCTGCGGCAGCGGAATATCAAGGCTCTCGCACCGGCTTTTGCTTTTCATCATAGGAAGAACAAGCATATCGGCTTTGCAGTCCATATCCTCTATGCAGTCAAGGGAAACGGCGTTTCCTCCCGTAGGACAAACTCCCAGAGTGTATACATTAGAATGCTCCGCCAGAGCCGAGCTCATATAGCCGTGCCTGAAATCTCCTCCCACGCACAATATTACAAGTTCCTTTTTATCCATTTCAGCCGCCCTCCCGAAAGTATCATAGTTAATTATATGCTGTCTTTTAAGCTTTCGTGATAGATTTGCCATACTGAATATCATAATAAATTATGTTGACAATTCTGAGGAATGTAATATAATGTAAATACCAATAACCAACGCTTTAAAGCCGCTTTGATACGTCAAGGCGGCTTTTTCTGTTTTCCATATGCACAATGTTTGTTAGGACAGTAAAAAATTGTTCCGATACGGCAGGTTTTTTCGTATGTGTAAAATATTTATGATTAAATTTGTTCATAATCACGAAAAGTTTTTGCGGCAAAGCTATTGCTATTTTGGTTGAAATGGTATATAATTAATTTATGCAGTTGATTGTTTTTGTGTATATTAACAAAAGAACAATATTCCAACTGCAAATATTTCTGAATGGGGAATACGTACGCACCCCCGAAGTTCATAGATTGGAGCGAATTAACTTGAAAAAATTTGACAGCACTAAGATCAAAAATATTGCTATTGCAGGTCACGCAGGTTCGGGTAAGACCTCGTTGACAGAGGCATTGTTATATAAGAGCGGAGCGACCGACAGACTGGGCAAGGTACTCGACGGCACTACCGTTTCAGACTACACTCCCGATGAAATCAAGCGGAAATGCTCGGTTTACACTTCCCTGTCCACTATGGAGACGGGCGGCTTTAAGGTCAATATTCTGGATACTCCCGGACTTTTCGACTATGAAAGCGGTATGGTCGAGGGAATTTACGCCTCGGGCTGCGTTATGATCACCGTTTCGGGCAAGTCGGGCGTTAAGGTAGGCACTCACAAGGCTTACGACTGCGCAAAAAAATTCGGCAAGCCTACGATGTTCGTTGTCACCAAGCTTGACGACGACAACGCTAACTTCAACAACGTCCTTACTCAGCTTAAAGCGGAGTTCGGTCCTACGGTCTGCCCTGTCGTAGTCCCCGTTATTGCGGACAGAAAGATCGTGTCCTATGTAAATCTTATTGAAATGAAAGCATATAAATATGAAAACGGCAAAGCTGTGGAGACCGATATGCCCACCGCCGAGGTCTCCGAGAAAATGGAATACCGTATCGACGGTCTTATAGAGGCTGTTTCAGAGGCTGTCGCAGAAACCGACGAGGAACTTTTTGAGAAGTTCTTCTCAGGCGAGGCTTTCACTCAGAAGGAGCTTACCGACGGTATACATAAGGGTATGAACGAGGGTATCATTACTCCAGTTACCTGCGTTTCTTCCGCAGACCTTTCGGGCGTAGATATGCTGTTAAAGGAGATCGGACTACTGCTTCCTCCGCCCTCGGAAAAGGACGCTATGGTGGGAGAAACTCCCGACGGAGATATGGTTGAAGTTCCCTGCTCGGAAAGCGACCCGCTGTCCGCATTCGTATTCAAGACGGTTGCAGACCCGTTCGTCGGAAAAATGTCCTACATTAAAATATACTCCGGCACTATCGCTTCCAACAAGGAAGTCGTAAACGCAGCTACAGGCTCCACAGAAAAGGTCGGCAAGCTTGTTACACTTCAGGGTAAAAAACAAATAGACGTTGCCGAGGCGGGCTGCGGAGATATCGTTGTGGCTATGAAAATGAACGTCAACACCAACGATACGATCTGCGACGCCGCAAGAGTTGTTAAGTTCCCCGCAATAGATTTCCCGAAACCATGCTATAAAATGGCTGTAAGGGCTAAAAAGCAGGGCGAGGAAAGCAAGATATCCGCTGCGATAGCAAGACTTCTCGAGGAGGATCTCACCCTTGCTTACGCGCTCGATACGTCCACAAACGAAATGATCTTGAGCACTCTTGGCGGACTTCACCTTGACTCCGTAGTCGGCAGACTGAAAAACGATTTCGGCGTGGAGGTCATCACCGACACTCCTAAGATATCCTACCGCGAGACTATCCGCAAAAAGGTAAAGGTTCAGGGCAGACACAAAAAACAGTCGGGCGGTCACGGACAATACGGCGACGTATGGATAGAGTTTGAGCCTTGTATTTCCGACGAGCTGGTGTTCGAGGAAAAGGTATTCGGCGGAGCGGTGCCGAAGAATTTCTTCCCTGCGGTTGAAAAGGGCTTGCAGGAAAGCGTTAAAAAGGGCGTGCTGGCAGGCTTCCCTGTCGTGGGACTTAAAGCTATCCTTGTGGACGGTTCGTATCACCCTGTAGACAGCTCGGAAATGGCGTTTAAAATGGCGGCGTCCATTGCATACAAAGAGGGAATGAGACAGGCTGAGCCTATACTTTTAGAGCCGATAGGCGCGCTGAATGTATTTGTCCCCGACGACAACACAGGCGATATGATGGGCGAGCTTAACAAGCGCAGAGGACGCGTCCTTGGTATGAACCCTGCCGACAAGGGACTTACCGAGATCATAGCGGAGGTTCCGATGTCCGAAATGGCGGACTTCACAATGACGCTCCGTCAAATGACGCAGGGCAGAGGTTCGTTCACATTTGAAAAGGTACGCTATGAGCCACTGCCTGCAAATCTGGTTGCGGACGTTATAGCTAAAAATGCAGTTACGGATTAAAATTATAGAATTATGGAAATAAAGAGAGCCGACGAAAAATCGGCTCTCTTTATACAAAATTGAAGTAAAAAACGCTCCTGCGGCACACCTTTTCTAGCCTCTTACTTCTAACTTCTTACCTCTATAAAACGATTTACGCGGCTTTTTCTTATAAGTGATTGACAAAACTCAAATAAAATGATAAAATATATATCAGGCGTGTTCGCAGTATTAATCCGACATCACAAGGAGTTGTTAAAATATGTCTATAAATATCGCTCTGGACGGTCCTTCGGGCGCGGGAAAGTCCACTATCGCTAAAAAAGCAGCGGCGAAATTGCAGTATGTCTATGTAGACACCGGCGCTATGTACCGTTCTATTGCCTGTTTCATTCTGGAGAAAGGGGTCGATCTGAACGATACCGAAAAGGTCATAGCCGCACTGCCTGAGATCAGCATTAAGCTGGCTTATACGGACGGTGCACAGCACGTACTTCTTAACGGCGAGGACGTGTCCGATAAAATCAGAACTCCCGAAATTTCTATGGGAGCGTCTAAGGTGTCCGCAGTTCCCGAGGTAAGGGAATTTCTGCTCGATCTACAGAAAAATATCGCTAAGGAAAACAATATAATTATGGACGGCAGAGACATCGGCACGGTAGTTCTCCCCAACGCGGACGTGAAGATATTCCTTACGGCGACTGCCGAGGAACGCGCTAACAGACGCTTTAAGGAGTTGCAGGAAAAGGGCGATAGCTCTACCTATGAGGAAGTCCTCAGAGATATTGAACAGCGAGATTACAACGATACTCACCGCGAGATCGCTCCTCTGAAAAAAGCAGAGGACGCCGTTGAGATAGACAGCTCTGATCTTACTTTGGATCAATCTGTTGACGAGGTTTGCAGGGTCATCGAGGAAACGCTAAAAAAAAAATCCGCTGATGAGACAAAATCCGCAGGAGAAGAAAAGTCCAAGAAATCGGACAGAAAGCCAAGAAAGCTTGCTCCCGTAAGACCCATTACAAAGGAACGTAAGCTGGGACATTTTCATATGTTCTGGTACACCGTCCTCAGAGTGATAGTCAACGCGCTCTATCATATCTATTACGATATTTCCTTTGAGGGAACGGAAAATATACCCAAGGACGGCGGAAATATCTTCGCCTCCAACCACAGGAGCTATCAGGATCCCGTGTTTGCGGCTCTGCCCACAAGAGTGCCTATGTCCTTTATGGCTAAGGAGGAGCTTTTTAAGCAGAACAAGGCGTTCGCGCTCCTTATAAAAACCTTCGGCGCGTTTCCCGTGACCAGAGGCAGCGGAGATACGGCTGTCATCGATACGTCCATTGAAAAGCTTGAAAAGGGCAGAAACCTCACTATTTTCCCCGAGGGTACACGCTCTAAGGACGGCAAGGTCGGCAAGGGCAAGACGGGCGTAGCGCTTATCGCCGCTATCGCTCAGACTAAGGTAGTGCCTGTGGGTATCAATTTCAAGGGAAGCAAGCTTAAATTCCGCAGCAAGGTGGTAGTGAGGTTCGGCAAACCTATAATTCCCGAAGAGATCGGTGCGACCTCTACCGATACTAAGGCTCTGAAGATCATTAAGAATACGATTATGGAAAAAATAACCGAGTTGGTGCACGATTAAATGTTAAACAAATGTAAAATTTCTGTTGCCAAAACCGCAGGATTTTGTTTTGGTGTAGACAGAGCCGTAAAAATAGTGTATAATAAATTAGATAACCGAAATAATGTTGTAACGTTAGGTCCTATTATTCATAATCCTAACGTCGTGGAGGATCTGAAAGAAAAGGGAGTATTCCCTGTGGATCCGGACGGCGTTAAGGAGGGGCAGACGGTGATAATACGTTCCCACGGCGTGGGACGCGATGTGTATGAAAGCCTTGAAAACAAGGGGGCGGAGGTGATCGACGCTACCTGTCCTTTCGTGGCTAGGATACATAAAATTGCACAGGAGAAATCCTCGGAGGGCGTTACGGTTCTGATAGCTGGGGACGAAACTCACCCCGAGGTCATGGGTATTGTGGGGCACTGCCGGGGCGAAAGCTATGTGTTCAATTCTTGTGAGGATTTTGAAAATTTGATGAAAAGCCAAAATTTTTCATCAAAAAAGGTTGCAATTTTGGCGCAAACGACGTATAATAAGAATATGTGGAAAAAATGCCTGCCTTTGTTTGAGAAGTATCTTCCCGAGGCGCAGGTGTTCGACACGATATGCGGCGCGACCTCCGAAAGACAGGAGGAGGCTGCGAGGCTTGCGAAACAAGCCGACCTTATGGTCATCGTGGGAGGAGCGCACAGCTCCAATACGCATAAGCTGAAAGCGATCTGCGATGAATACTGCAAATGTATTTTGGTGGAAAACGCCGATGAGCTGAAAAGCTCGGGCGTAGACTTGACAGGGGCAAATTTTATCGGGATTTCTGCCGGGGCTTCGACGCCGGCTTATATAATCAAGGAGGTACAACAGACCATGAGTGAAATGTTGAACAATGTTGACGAAGAATTCAATTTTGAGGAGGAGCTTGAAAAGACCCTCAAGAAAATACATACGGGGATGAAGGTGGAAGGCATAGTCGAGTCCGTCGGCGAAACCGAGATCACAGTTAATATCGGTACAAAGCACACAGGCTATGTTCCGCTGTCGGAGCTTACAGACGATCCTTCCAAGAAGCCTGCCGATATTGTAAGCGTAGGCGACGCTATCGATCTTATCGTGCTCAAGACAAGCGACAACGACGGTATCGTTACGCTTTCCAAGAAAAAGGTTGACGCTGTCGTAGGTTTCCAGAAGATTATGGAGGCTAAGGAGGCGGACGCAGTTCTTTCAGGCGTTGTAACAAACGTTGTCAAGGGCGGCGTGCTGGTTTCCGCTAACGGAGTGAAGGTATTTGTTCCCGCTTCTCAGGCTGCTCCCAGAAGAGATTACGACCTCAACGAGCTGCTCAAGCAGACCGTAAACTTTAAGATCCTTGAAGTAAACGAGGCTAAGCAGAGAGCTGTCGGTTCTATCAGAGCCGTTGCAAGAGAGGAAAAGGCTGCCGCTCAGGCTAAGTTCTTCGAGACTGCCGAGGCAGGCGCAGTTGTTGACGGCGTTGTTAAATCCATTACGGATTACGGCGTATTCGTAGATCTCGGCGGCGTTGACGGTCTTGTAAGAAGAATGGATCTTTCATGGAACAGAATTAAGCACCCGTCGGACGTTGTTTCCGTAGGCGACAAGGTTACCGTTAAGATCAAGGATATCGATCCCGAGACAAAGAAGGTTTCCCTCATTTACAAGAAGGACGAGGAAAATCCATGGACAATCTTCACTGCTAACTACGAAGTCGGACAGACTGTAAAGGCTACTATCGTTTCGATCACTTCCTTCGGCGCATTTGCTCAGATCATCGACGGAATTGACGGTCTTATCCACATTTCTCAGATCGCTAATCAGAGAGTTAACAACGTGGCGGACATTCTTACTGTCGGTCAGGAGGTTGAGTGCAAGATCACCGAGATCGATACGGAAAAGAAGAGGATCAGTCTTTCAATAAGAGCTCTTCTCCCCGACGACGAGGCGGCTGAAGAAGAAACTGCTGAGGACGCTGAGTAATTTTTGAATTCAAAGGGGGCGATTAATGTCGTCCCCCTTTTTATATCCTGTCGTTTAGCAAAATAACCAATATTATGCGGTAAAATTATTCAAAACGCTTAAATTTACAGAAAATTTCCCGCTATTATAAAAAAACTCTTAACTTTTTTGCTCGTATGTGGTATAATATCAATGTACAATGCACAATTAAGGTGTGCCTGCAGCGTATCTCCGCAGATTTTTGAATATGGATAATATTCGGTAATAACATTTTTCATACTTTAATTGTCCATTGTGAATTGTCGATTAATAAGTGTGCATTGTGCATTGTTAATTGTGCATTGATAAAGAAAGGTTATTTATATGGAACAAGCAAAGAAAAAAACTAAAAGAAAAAAGAAAGGCTCAACTCACCCTGCGGTAAGGGTGCTAAAAATCATCGGTACGCTGCTGCTGTCGATTTTTCTGGTAGTTATCATAACCTGTTCGATTTTTGCTACGGTGTTGACTATTTATGTCCTCAATTTTGCGGACACCACAACTACTGTAAGTCTTGAAAAGGTTTCGGAAAGCAGTATTACCAGATTTGTATATGAAAATGCGGACTATAATGAGGAAGAGGACGATCCGTCCGAACAGTATGAGCTGTATTATGCTCTGAAAAACGAGCAGAAACACTTTATCTGGGCGGATTACGAGGAGCTTCCCCAGTGTCTTATCGACGCGTTTGTATACACCGAGGACGAGAGATTTTACAGCCACGACGGCGTTGACTTCAAACGTACCTTTGCGGCGTTTGTCAATGTTTTCCTGCCTACTGACAGAGTGTTCGGCGGCTCGACTATCACTCAGCAGACTATCAAAAACCTTACCGATGACGACGCCCGTGACGGCGTTGCGGGTATAGAGCGTAAGATAAGAGAAATTTTCCGCTCTATAAACGTTGAAAAGACTTACACAAAAGAAGATATTATCCAAAGCTATCTGAACGTTGTTCCTTTGGGTACATGGACGGAGGATATTATAGGCGTTCAGGCAGCTGCAAACTACTTTTTCGGCAAGGACGTTTCAGATCTTGATCTGGCGGAGTCCGCTTGTCTTGCAGGTATGACCAGCGCGCCGGCAGCAAATAACCCTGTGGACGACCCCGAGGCTAACAAAATAAGGCAGAAATACTGTCTTGACCATATGCTGGAAAACGGCGCTATCTCCGAGCAGGAGTACAATGAGGCTCTCAACGAGGAGCTTGTGATAACAGGCAACTGGGATTATTCCAGCAATACCGTTTATGAGGAAGAAATGGAGGATCAGGGTCCGACCTCCTACTTTATGGACGCCGCTATCGATCAGACTATCGATAAGATTGCCGAAGAGGCGGGCATTACCTACGAAGAGGCAAGCGCAAGACTTTACGACGGCGGATACACTATCGTAACCACTGTGGATATCGATATGCAGAAAAAGGTTGAAAAGGAAATGCAGGACGCAAGCAACTTTACGACCTATTCAATGAGCGCAGACAAGGACACACTCTGGTCGGGCTTTATCGCTATGGACTACCAGGGCAACGTAAAGGCTATCGTGGGCGGACGCGACGAAAAGACGGACAGCCGCGGTTTCAGTACCGCTTATAACGGTATGCGTTCTCCCGGTTCTTGTATCAAACCTATTGCTTCGTACGCTCCCGCGCTTGATCAGGATCTGATGACTTGGTCTACGCAGTTTGTGGACGAGCCTATCGAGATAACCGAGGACGGAGAGAAGAAAAAGTGGCCTGTAAACTACTCCGAAACGGGAGACAGCGCAAACTGGTCGTATAAAAATATGTTTACTTGGGATATGCTGTCAAGATCGCTTAATACGCTCCCAGCGCAGCTTATCGAACAGATGACTCCGTCATATTCGTATAATTTCTTAAAGGAAAAGCTTGATATCACCACGCTTACCGAGAGCGATGCGGACTACTCGCCTGTAACTGTCGGCGGTCTTACTCAGGGTCTCCGACTTGAGGAGCTTGTGGGCGCATATATGATTTTCGGCAACGGCGGGCGTAAATACGAGGTAAACTATATTTCAAGTATCACCGACGCCGACGGAAATGTGATTTTTGAGAAGTCCGACGGATATAAACAAGCTGTTTCGGACAATACAGCTTATATTATGAACAGAATGATGCGTACTGTCATCGATCAGGAGAACGGTACGGGACGTTACGCCAAGCTTTCCAAAACAGACCTTGTAGGTAAGACGGGTACGTCCTCCGACTGGTTTGACCTTTCGTTCGTAGGCTGTACTCCCGATTACGTTTCGGGTATCTGGATAGGCTATGAAAATCCTGAAACTATCCCGACTAACGAGTACCAGAATATCGGTGCGATCTGGAAGAATATTTTCGGCGACGTGGCTGAAAAAGAAACACACCACAGCTTTGAGGACACATTCCCAATGCCCGAGTCGGTACAGAAATTGACTTATTGCACAAAGACGGGTAAGCTTGCGTCTAGGAGCTGTTCCAGCACTGCTACGGGATATTACAAGACTACCAATACCCCCGAATACTGCTACGGCGGACACTGATTTAATTCACAATGCATAATGCACAATCTTTTATTACATTTGCGGTGAGTCTGCGGCGTATTTATTAAACTTAGCTTGCGTCGGCAAACTTACATTGTGCATTGATTTTACAAGAAAAAAGGAGGCTAGAAGTTGAAAATAGAGGAATTTTTATTCGTCTGAAATTCAGTTTCTAACATCTTACTTCTAACATCTAACTTCAGAAAGGGCAAAATATTTCAAATCTTAATATGTGCATTCAATGCAATTTCGTGCTTTAGAGTGTACATGCTTATGAAATAAAAAAAATCTGCG